>CAZUVO010000107.1:7656-12762 GCA_964623955.1 uncultured Rhizobiaceae bacterium | reverse complement strand
GGATCCAGGACGGCGAACTGCGTGCGCTCGTCGATCCGGTCCGTGCGCCAGTAGGATGTGCTGTGCAACGCCACGAAGGGCGCGATGCCGGCCTGCGTGACGCGCGCGTGCAGGCCGCGCACGTCATCGACCATGAACTGAAAATTGACTCCCCGGCCCAGAGGCTTTTCGAGGGGCTGCGGCATCCACGGCTCCCAGGCGCCATCGAATTCCCAATGGGCGATCATGATCTGCGCGCCTTGATGGGCGAGATAGGCATGCGGCGCGTTGCCCTGCCGCTGGGCGACGTCGAACCCGAGAGCCTCGGTATAGAAGGCCAAGCTGCGCGCGAGATCCGAGCACCAGAGCTCGGGCACGAGGCGGTTGATGTCGAACGTCATGGCTCCGGCTAACCGGCGGCGGCCAGCGCCGCCGCGAAAGCCGCGCGGCTGACCGGCCCCTCGCCGCACGGGTCGACTTCCGTCGCGAGCCCATCAAGCCATTCGGCGCGCGCCGCCGCGGATATCGCCTCATCGGGGCGAAATTCCAGGTGATCCTCGTTGCCGCCATAGCCGGCAGCCATGGCCAGCCTTTGCACCGGCGAAAATTCGGCGCTTGAAGGGGCGACGTCGATCAGCCAGCAAAGCGGCACGCCGTCCCCGAGCAGATCTTTTTGCAAGGCGCGCACTTGCGCAGGGTCGGCGTGAATGTGGCGCGGCGTCACGCCGCTTCCAAGCGCGGCGGCGGCCAGCGCGCCGGCGGCCTCGCCGATATTCCACTCGATGGGATGGAGCCGGAAACAGCCATTGGTGATATGCGTCGTGCCGATATTTTTGTTGGCCGCGATGAGATTTTCGACGCGCTCAGGGATCAGCGCGCCCAAGGGGATCTGAAACGGTTTGGTGCGCGTACTCAGGCCGACATCGCCTTCGCCGGCCTGATGGATATCGATCGGATACCAGCCGACGCCGACCGAATCCGCGAAGTGCGCGGCGCGCGGGCCGGATTGATGAGACACCGCGACATCCTGCTCGACGATCGTCTTCACCGCCTTGATGCGCCGGCATTCGCGGATATAGGGAAACTTCGAGAGGCCATCCGAACTGCCCATGACGTCCGGGCGCAGCATCAGTTCGGCGAAACCGGGCGCGCCTTCGGGATTGGGCGCACCGGTCTGCAGCCAGTGGGCGAAGCCGAGACTGACGCGTTTCGCGTCCTGCAGCGCGGCGGCAAGTTCCTCGGGCGCGAGGTCGACCAGCGGAAGCTCGCGATAATCGTTGCCCGGCCAGTTGAACATCGTCACATCGTTGGCGAAGGCGCCGGGAAATTGCGCCGCCTCGATCAGCCGGCGGTATTTCCATAGCGGCCCCTTGGTGCCGGGCGAATCTTCGAACACCTGATATTGCAGCCAGCCCGTCTCTTCGCCGTAAATCTCCCCACCATGCACGTGTATCCGGAGCGCGTAGGGTTGGCTTTCGAGGTAGTGCGCGTAGCCCACGGGCGCCTCGATGGCATGGCGTTCACCGGCCGGGCGGCGCTCAAGGGCGAAAATATAGGTGCAGCTCTGTACGCAATGCGCCTTGGCGTCCTCGGGTTGGGCGTGCGGCTCACCGGTTTGCGTCACGCTTTCCGCCCCAACGACATATTCGGTATTTGAAAGTGGCAACAGGTCGCCCAATTCGGTCGCGTCGAGGACATACTCGAATTCGAACTGGAATTTGCGCCCGTCGTCCAGGTTCTGCGCCCGTAACCGGATGACCCGGTCATCCTGGGTTTCCGTTGCGCTTGCCTTGGTGCGCAGAAAGATGCTGAGACGGCCGCTCTCGATTTCAGGCGCGAGCAACTCGTTCAATATTTTGACGCCGATTTTGGGTTCGAAAGCCAGGCGGCTAACCCAGCAATTGCCCGGATTGAACGGCTCGACCCGCTCCTTTTCGGCAAGACCGCGATAATGGCTCCGGATCGCTTCGCGCAATTGGTAATAGCTGCGCGTGCCGCCGAACGCTTCTATATGTTCGTGTTCATCTAGCGCCGAGACACCCTGCGCGCTGAGCTGGCCGCCGAGCCAGTCGGTCTCCTCCAGCAGGCACACGCGACGGCCGCGCCGCGCCGCGGCCCACGCCGCCGCCACGCCACCCATGCCGCCGCCGACGACAAGCACGTCGCAGGCGACCTGATCGCACGGCCCCGTGTAATCGGCAGCCACGACGGCGCATGCCGGATCGCCCGTGACCGGCACGTTCATCACGTCAAGCAGGCGCTCGGCGGCGTGAAGCATGATCGGCCGCGCCGGTCTACAGCTCCTGCCAGTTTCCCGATTTCTCGACCGCGTCGGCGGCCTGGAGAACGGTGAGATCGTCGAAATGCTTGCCGACGATCATCATGCCGATGGGCAAATCATCCTCCACGCCGCATGGCACGCTGATCGCCGGGTGCCCGGTGGCGTTGAACTGCGGCGTGTTGTTGATCATGTGGAGCGCGTAGAACATCTCGTCCTCGATCGAACAGTCGACATCGGGGATCGGCTGGGCGCGGAACGGCACCGTCGGCATCACCAGCACGTCATGCGCCGCGAGCACCTCGTCATAGGCGGCGCGCAGTTGCGGGCGGATGTTCTGCGACTTGGCGTAGTAGCGGCCATAATAATGGCGGTGCATATATTCGCCGAGCAGCATGACGGTCTTGACGGTGACCGGCAGGTCGTTCGGCTGCGAGCGCCACGCCCGGCCGTAGGTCTCGATCAGCTTGGTGTTGTAGAACCCCTCCCAGCTCGAACCGCCGCCATTGCCGCGCCAGATATTCTCGTTCGAGCCTTCGATGAAAATCGCGTTCCAAATATGGACGCCGTCGGGATGCATCGGAATGGAGACCTCGGTGACGATGGCGCCTTGCTTCTCCAACGCGCCGATCGCCGCGCGGACCTTCCGGTCGACCACTTCCTCGCTGCCCGGCAGGCCCAAATCCTCGCGTTGCGTTTGATCGAAGCCCTCCTTCACGACGGCGATCTTGAGGCCCTTGCAACCCTTGCCGATGGCCGGCGAATAATCCGCGACATAATCCGCCGGGATGACGCCGCGTTGCCGCGGATCGAGCGGATCAGGGCCGGCGATGACCGACAGCATCTTGGCGGCGTCCTCGACGCTGTTCGCCATCGGCCCGAGATGGTCGATGGTCATATCCATCGCCATGGCGCCGGTATAGGGCACCAGCCCATAGGTCGGCTTGTGGCCGACGATACCGGACCACGCGGCGGGGATGCGGATCGATCCGCCCTGGTCGGCGCCGACCGACAGTTCGACCTCGCCGGTCGCCACCACCACGGCGCTGCCGGTCGACGAGCCGCCCGGCCCGTGCGTCGGCTTGCGCGGATTGCGCGTCGGCCCGAGCGCGTTGGTGTGGCCGCCGGCGGAGAAGGAGTGATCCTCGGTGTGGACCTTGCCGGCGATCGTCGCACCTGCGTCGAGCAGGCGGGTGATGATGGTGGCATCGACATCGGGGGTGAAGCCCTCGAGCAGCATGGTGCCGCCCATCATCGGAACGCCGGCCACCGAAACGGCGTCTTTCACCGCCACTTTCATGCCGGCGAGCGGGCCGCTCTTGGCGCCCTTGATGTCGGTCTTGATGTACCAGGCGTTGTACGGATTTTCCTCCGGCGGCGGCCGGTAGCCGGGATCGCGCGGATATTTCACCGGCGGCTTGATCTCGGCGAACTCGTCGATCCGCCGGTAGGAGTTGATCGCCCCGGTCATAAGGCTTTGATATGATTCAGCTTCTTCCTCGCTCATGTCGAGGCCGAACTCATAGGCGAGTTCGAGAATCTGGTTGATCGCTGGCAACCGCGCTCCCTTTGGCATGTGTCATGCTCCTCGAATAAATGTCATCCTTAGTTTTCGCGATGCCGTCCCAGCGCCGCCTAACCGGCGCCGGCGGTTTCGCGGATCATCTTGTTGCTGAAGGTTTTCGATTGTTCCGTCGCCGCGATGCCGACGGAGACCATCGCCTTGGCCAAATCGCTATCCGTGACGCCGATCTCCGGGTTCTTGGCGAATTTCTTGGTCATCATCGGCAGCGCGATGTGGCGGTACATCAGACCCGGGGGTTTTCGTTGGTGGGTCGGCTGGATATGGCCGGGGCGGAAGATGTATTTGCGCGGAAAGCCCGTCTCGTTCAGCAGATTTTCGGCCTTGCCCTTGACCCGCGCAAAATACATGCCCTTGCCGTCGGGCCGCGCGCCTTGCGCGCTGAACAGCACGAAGGTGGCCGCCGGGCTCGCCGCCGATAGGGCATCGGTCAACGCCGCCAGATAGTCGCAGGTGATTTTGAAATAGACCTTTCGCGGCACCTGGCTCTGATAGGTGCCGAGGCAATGGAAACAGACATCGATACCGGCGAGATCGGCGGCGATTGGCGAGAGGTCGAGAAAATCCTCGGGCACGACCTCGCGCAGCTTGTCATGGCTGAGCGGCGTCTTCCGCCGCCCGACGGAAACGATCTCGCCGACCGCCGGATTGTCGAGCAGCTGCATCAACACCTGCCGCCCCACCATGCCGGTGGCGCCTGTAATGAGAGTCTTTTTATTCGGCGACGGATTTTCCGGCATCCGGCCTCCCCCGTTTCCTAGCCCATCGACTCGACTCCCGCGTGAGTCTACTCTTTCGCGGTTTTTCGCAAAAGGGACGGCGGGGAATTCAGTGGCTTCCGACAGTGTAACGCGCAAATTGGCGGCGATCGTTTCGGCCGATGTGGTCGGCTGGTCGCGCCTGATGGGCGAGGACGAGGCCGGCACCCTGGCCGCGCCCAAGCGCCACCGCGAGGCGCTGATCGATCCCAAGATCGCCGAATATGGCGGGCGCGTCGTCGGCACCGCCGGCGATGCCCTGCTGATCGAATATCCGAGCGCGGTGGATGCGGTCGGTTGCTCGCGCGATATCCAGCAGGCGATGGTCGCGCGCAACGCCGATGAGCCGGAAGACCGCCGCATGACGTTCCGCGTTGGCATCAATATCGGCGAGGTGATCGTCGACGGCGACGACATCATCGGCGACGGCGTGAATATTGCCGCGCGCATTCAAGGAATTTGCCAACCCGGCGGCATTTGTCTGTCGGGCAAGGTGCATGACGAGGTGA
>CAZUVO010000107.1:0-7646 GCA_964623955.1 uncultured Rhizobiaceae bacterium | reverse complement strand
CAAGCTCGACGCGGCATTCGAGGACCTCGGCGCGCGAAGCTTCAAGAACATCGCCCAGCCGCTTCCGGTTTTCGCCCTCGACATGGCGGGCGCGGCGCCTGCGCCGTCCATGGGCGGGGAGAGCGATTTGGCGCTGCCCGCCAAGCCCTCCATCGCCGTGCTGCCGTTCGACAATATGTCGGGCGATCCGGAGCAGGATTATTTCGCCGACGGCATCGCCGACGATATCCTCACCGACCTCGCGCGCTTCCGCGATCTCTTCGTCACCGCGCGCAATTCCTCCTTCACCTATAAGGGCGGCGGCGTCGATATCAAACAGGTCGGCCGCGAGCTCGGCGTGCGCTATGTGCTGGAAGGCGGCGTCAGAAAGGCGGGCAACCGGGTGCGCATCAACGCCCAGCTCATCGAGGCCGAGAGCGGCAGTCACCTGTGGGCGGAGAAATATGACGGCAATCTCGAGGATATCTTCGATCTGCAGGACGAGATCACCGCCAGCGTCGTCGGCGTCATCCAGCCCACCGTGTTCCTCGCCGAGATCGAGCGCGCCAAGCGCAAGCGGACGGAGAATCTAAATGCCCATGACCATCAACTGCGAGGTTGGTCGGCGTTTTTCCGTCTTACGCCGGATGGCCTTTCGACGGCACGGGACGAGGCACGCGCGGCCTTATTGGTGGACCCCAATTATGCGGCCGCCAACACGCTGGCGGCGTGGGCCAATTTTTGGGAGTTCTTGCTCGGTTGGAGCGCCGATCCGAGCGAGGCGTTGATGCGCGCAAGAAAAGCCGCGAATGAAGCGATCATGCTCGACGATGGCGACGCCAACGCCCATGTCGTGCTGTCGCATTGCCACTTGTTGGCACGCAATTTCGACCAATCGCGGGCAACGGTGAATCGCGCGATCGATCTCAACCCCAATATGGTGATTTGCCTCTTCGCACGAGGCAGCTTGAACGGATTTACCGGCGCCGGAAAAGAGGGTCTCGAAGATATTCAAAATGCAATGCGCCTTAGTCCCCGCGACCCTTTCCGCTGGAGCTTCTTGAACATCGAAATCATTTGTCACATCGCATTACGGGACCATGAAGCGGGACGGAAGGCGGCATCCGAGTTAATCGCGCTGCGGCCCGACTATATTTTGGGTCACGCGAATATGGCCATATGTTGTGGTCATTTGAGCGAAACCGAGCAGGCGGAACGCGCATTCAAGGAAACCATCAGGCTGCAACCCGCGTTCGACCGCGACTATATAGAAGCGGTTTGGCCTTGGCAGAAGCAAGAAGACATGGAGCACATCATCGAAGGTTTCCGCCTCGCCGGCCGGGAGGGCTGAGCGCTAGCTCTCGGCAGCGGACGCCACCTTCGCCTCGCGCAGTTTGACCATCATGCGGATGCCGCAATAGGCGGCGGCGGCGAGGAAGATGTGCCAGAAGAAATGGGTGCCGAAGGGGATGGTGTCGCAGACGCTCTTGTCGATGCTGCGGAGCGCGAGGGCAAGAGCGGCGAAGCCGAAGGTGGCGAGCGAGAGCTTGAATGCCGGGCGCCGGCGGCGCCAGGTGAAGGTGATCAGCGTGGCGGCAAGCGCGACGATAAAAACACCGAGGCCGATAAAGAGCGCCTCGCGCGAAACCGGCCAGAGGAAATGGATCAGGAGCGCGATGGTGCCGAGCGGCAATACGCCGCCGAACCAGCGCCCGCCGAGATAATAGACCCAGAACAGGGTGAGCGCGGCGAAATAGGCCATGCCCGGCATGGTGTCGGCGGTGAGCGCCACCTGCTCGCGCGTCGCATGCCAGGCGGTGCTGCCCATGCCGGTGAAGATCAGCAGCACCGCAAGCAACGGGGCGGTCCAGCCGCCCTCGCCCCGGCGGATCAGGAAATAGAGCGCGAGCGCGCCGAGGATGACCGGCACCAGGCTGGTGCCGGCATTGAGCGGCTCGGCGGGAAAGCTGCCATAGCCATAGAGCCAGGTTTCGCAATAGGTCGGCATGGCGCCGTACTACTCCGTTTTACGTCTCGAATTCTGTGCGGCGCGGTTGCGCGGTCGATCTGATTTGGCCAAGCTCACCGGTGAAATCAAGGGGCGAGGATACAGAATGAGCGAAATCGACACATCGAAACCGGTCGCCATGGTGATCGGCGCGACCTCGAAATGGCAATCGGACGGGCGCAACACGCTCTTTATTCACGGCGAGGCGGTGGACGATAGCGATTTTCCGGTGGCGGCGCGCTGGGGCGTCGGCGGCGCGGTGTCGCAGAAATTCGCCGCCGAGGGCTTCCTGACCGTGTTGACGACGCGAAAGGCCGCCAATGCCGAGCCGCTGGCGGCGGCGATCCGCGACCAGGGCGGCGATTGCCTGATCGTCGAGCTCGATCTCACCGCCGAGCAATCCATCGCCGACGCCTTCGCCGCCGTGCGCGGCGAAGCCGGCGATCCGGAAGTGGTGGTCTACAATGCCGGCTACCTCGAAGGCCGCGACCTGCCGCCGGGCAAGGAGCTCCTCGAGCATATCCCGATCGAGATGTTCGACACCGCCCACCACATCGCCAATCGCGGCGCCTTTCTCGTCGCCAAACAGGCGCTGCCGGCGATGCGGGAGGCAGGCCGGGGCTCGTTTCTCTTTTCCAACAATAACAAGTCGTTGCGCGGCACCAAGCGCAACACCGGCGAAAGTTTTTATTACCCGCGCGTGATGATGCGCGCGCTCGCCCAGGTGCTGACGGAGGAATATTCCGAGCATGGCGTGCATGTCGCCAATGTGGTGATCGACGGGCTGATCGATTCCCCCGGCACCCGCACCCTGCCGCGCGCGCTGGAGAACCCCGAGGCGGTGATCGACCCGGCCAAGATCGCCGAGGCCTTCTACTATCTCTACAGCCAGGACCGCTCGTGCTGGACCCACGAGCTGCAGCTCACGCCGCACGTCGCCAAGCCGAGCTTTTGAGACTGCGCAGAATGCAAAAACTGGCAAACACCGCTTCAACCGCCTGGCTCCTGTTGGGATGCGCGGTTGCGCTCGAGACCGCGGGCGTCATGGGGCTTCGCTTCAGCCAAGGCTTCACCCTGCCCTGGCCCACCGTCGGCGCTGTCGCCGCCTTCGCGCTCGCGCTTTACCTGGTCAGCCGGGTGATGAAGCAACTCCCCGTCTCCGTTGCCTACCCCATCTGGGCGGGCGGCGGCACCGCCGGCGTCGCCATCGTCGGCATGGCGGCGCTCGGCGAGGAGGTGAACGCGGCCAAGGCCATCGGCATCGCCCTGGTCATCGCCGGGGTGGTGGCGGTGAACAGGGTCTCGGAGAAAACCGCGGGATGCTGAGCCGCACTCCCGCCCCACATCGCGCCACCGGCGCGGCATAGGCGTCGCATGGTCCACGCCTGGCTGTTCGTCGCCCTCGCCGTGATTGCCGAGATCGCGGCGGCGCTCGGTCTGCGCTACAGCAACGGCTTTACCCGGCCGGTGCCGACGCTGGCCGCCCTCGCCGCGTTCGGCACCGCGTTCTACTTGATCAGCCTGGCATTGGTCGATTTGCCGGTGAGCATCGCCTATCCGATCTGGGCCGGCGGCGGCACGGCGGGCGTCGCGCTGATCGGCGTCGCCGTCCTCAAGGAGCAGGCGAATATCTGGAAAGGCGTCGGCGTCACGCTGGTGGTGGCGGGGATCGTCGTCCTGAACCTGGCATCGGGCTAGGTCGGGTTCACGTGTGAGATTACGGCTGCGTTGGCGCGGGCCGGCCCAAAACGGCCCGGTCTCAGTCCGGCGCTTTGCGCAGCAGCTTGAAGAAGGACGAGTTCTTGAGCGCTGCGCTAATCGGGCCCTCTTGCAGCGGCATATCGGCGATCTCGGTAAATCCCGAATCCCACATGGCGGAGATATCCTTGCCGTCGCTGTGCCAGCCTTGGTCGGTCGGCACCCAGCGCTCTGTGCTGTTGATCAGGCTGAACCTCGCGCCCGACTTCAGCGCCGCATGGATGCGCCGCAATTCCAGAGCCGGGTCCTGGCAATGCTGCAATACCCAAACGGCGTAGGCGTGATCGACGGCCAACCCGCCCGCCACGAGCCGGTCGAGCCCGGCCGGCGAGGTGGCGGCGAAGCGGTCCGATTCGACATAGACATGGGCGAAGGCACGCATGCGGGCGCTGATATCTACGCCGATGACCGTACAGCCGGAGCGCTCGATCACGGCCTTGGCCAGGCGGCCGATACCGCAGCCGAAATCGAGCACTAGGCTCGAGTCGTCCGGCTTCATGGCGGCCACGAGCTGATCGGCGATGTAAGGCGTTTCGCGCTCCCAGCGCTCATCGGTGGACTGCCCCGGCTCCGGCGTGAGGATGATTTGCCTGGCGTCGTTGACGCTGGACGGGTTGAAGACCTCGGGCCGATAGGCCAGCTCGCTCATGCTGAAGTTCCGACATGTTGGGCGCGGCCAACAGAGCCGCTCAAGTTCGAACGCCATTAGGCGGTTGAATACCTTACGATTCGGTTACGTCGGAAGGACAGGAACGCCGAGCCGGGCTCGTTCACAACTCGGCCCATCTGGACTTGCGGCCGGGACACGCTTAGCTTGTCGGCAAGCTCGAACCATGCGCCACATTTTCCGTCCGGGAACGCGACACCCATGATCTCAAGGCGATTGCTCCTCTCTGCGGCGTTGATGGTCTGCTTCGCCGGCCTCGCCTCCTGCTCGGCGCTGCGCGTTCTCACCCACTCGGTGACGACGGATCCAAGCGAATTGGCGGCGGGCGATTACCGCATCGATCCCGACCATGTGTTCGTCACCTTCAAGGTCGATCATTTCGGCTTTTCCAACTATGTCGGGCGCTTCAACAAGGTGGACGGCACGCTCGATTTCGATCCGGAAGCGCCGGAGAAGAGCACGCTCACCATCGTCATCGACGCGGCCAGCGTGGATTCGCGCAATGAGTTCATCGACGCCCAGTTGAAGGGCCCGGCCCTGTTCGACGCGGAAAACTTCCCCGAGATCAAATTCGTCGCGACGAAAATCGAGCCGGCAGGCGCCGAGCGGGCGCGGGTCACCGGCGATCTCACCCTGGTCGGCGCAAGCGGCCCGGCGGTCCTCGACGTCGTCCTCAACGGCGCCGGCAGCAACCCGCTCACCCTGGCGGAGACCCTCGGCTTCTCGGCGACCGCCATGATCAAGCGCTCCGACTTCGGCCTCTCGGCCTGGATTCCCGCCGTCGGCGACGAGGTCACGCTCGATATCGAGGCGGAATTCGTGCGCCGCAAGGACCCATGACGGCGGCGCAACGCCGACGCTCCTACGGCACCATCGCCAAATCTTTTCATTGGCTGATGTTCCTCATGATCGGCGGCATGTTCCCCTTGGGCTATGTGATGAGCGACATGGCCATCAGCCCGCAAAAACTGCAGCTCTACTCCTGGCACAAATCCTTCGGCATGGTGATTCTGGCGCTCGCCATCCTGCGCCTCGCCTGGCGCCTCCTCCGCCCGCCGCCGCCGCTCGACCATGCGGCGTCGAATAGGGAGCGCGCCGCCGCCCACGGGGTGCACGGCCTGCTCTATGCCTGCCTCTTCGCCCTGCCGATGAGCGGCTGGCTGATGTCCTCGGCCGCGGGCCTGCCGGTGGTGGCGTTCAGCCTGTGGCAACTGCCCGATCCGATCGGCGTGAGCGAGCCGGATCGGCTCTTGCTCCTGACCATCCATATGAGCATCGGCTTTTGCCTGCTGGCCCTGCTCGCCGCCCATGTCGCCGCGTCGCTCTATCACCATATCGCGCGGCGCGATGATACGCTGCGCCGCATGCTGCCGTTTGGCGCGCTCAACGGAGGGAAGGAATGACCATCAGGATCGCGGCGCTCGCCATGGCGGCGATCCTGGCCATGACGGCGGAGCTACGGGCAGCCGACTGGACCATGCTGCCGGCGGAAAGCAAGGTCGAATTCACCGGCGTGCAGATGGGCGTGCCGACCGGCGGCGAATTCACTTCTTTCACCAGCGCGATCGCCTTCGACCGCGACGATCTCGCGGCAAGTTCGGTCCGTGTGGTGATCGAGCTCGACAGCATGGCGACGCCGCTGCCGCTGGTGGCGCAAATTCTCGCCCAGGAGCCGTGGTTCGATATTGCGAACTTCCCTCAGGCCGTCTTCGAGGCGGGCGAATTTCAACAGTTAAGCGAAAGCGGCTTCGCGGCGCGGGGCACGCTTACGCTGCGCGGCGTGACCCAACCCGTCAGCTTTACCTTCGCATTCACCGAATATGGCGCCGACCCGGCGCGCGACGGCTGGCTCAAAGTCGTCATGGAAGGCGAGACGGTGGTGCAGCGCACCGCCTTCGGCATCGGTCAGGGCGAATGGGGCGCGATAGATATCGTTGCCGACGATGTGACCGTCAAAGTACGGCTCGCCGCCGAAACCCAGGCGGCGCCCTGAACTAAACGAAGGTCTGGCCGATCGTGTGGGTATCGTTGAATTCGCGGACATAGGTGAAGCGGCCGGAATCGTCGAGCTTGAAAATCCAGACGAAATCCATATCGCAGCTTTTTCCCGTCGCGAGCGCCTTGCCGTTCCGTTCGACGCCGACCGCCGCGATGCGTTTGCCGTCGTCGCTGACGATGATTTCGGAAAAATCGAGGCCGCCGATCTCCCAGGTTTCGCCGAGCTGGGCGAAATAGGTTTTCATGCCGTCCAGCCCTTCATAGCGCCCGCCGAACGGCACATTGTCGGGCAGGAAATTTTCCCACACGAAGCCCTCCGCCATCATCCCGCCGGCCGCCTCCATATCGGTCATCAGCAGGGTGAGGAATTGAGTGATTTTGTCTTGATAGTCGGCATCCGTCATCGCTCGCCCTTCCGTGGTGTGATTTTAATCATGCAGGATCATAGAACGAATGACGCGCGGCGGACATCGCGGCGAAATTGGCTTAGACTTGTCCAATAATCAAAAATCAATCGGAGGCCCGCCATGAGCCGCGATCCGAACCACGACATTCTGTTCGAGCCCATCGAGATTGGCCCCAAGCGGATGAAGAACCGCTTTTGGCAAACCACCCATTGCATGGGCGCGGGCTCGGAGCGGCCCGGCACCCAGGCGCATTTCCGCGCCATGAAGGCCGAGGGCGGCTGGGGCACCGTGTGTACGGAATATTGCTCGGTCCATCCGGAATCGGACGAATATCCCTGGACCTCGGCGCGCCTTTGGGACGAGGGCGATGTGATCAATCTCGGCTATCTCTGCGACATGGCGCACGAGCATGGCGCGCTCACCGGCGTGCAACTCTGGTATAGCGGCATCCACGCCATCAACATGGAATCGCGCGAGGTGCCGAGGGGTGCCACGCAGCTTTCCTCCAATGTCTGGGCGTCGCGCACCGTCTATGGCACCGAGATGGACGAGGACGACGTCAAGGCCGTCATCAACATGTATGTCGAGGCGGCCAAGCGCGCCGAGGCGGCGGGCTTCGACATCCTCGAAGTCTCCGGCGGCGATACCACCCTGCCGGTGCAGTTCCTTGAGCGGCGCTACAACAAACGGAGCGACAAATATGGCGGCAGTTTCGAGAACCGCGCGCGGTTCTATATCGAGCTGATGGCAGCGCTCAAGAAAGCCTGCGGCGACACTGTCCAGCCCCCCTATAACTGGTCCACGGATTTTTCGATATTCTAAGAATATG
>CAZUVO010000106.1:0-12811 GCA_964623955.1 uncultured Rhizobiaceae bacterium | reverse complement strand
AATGCGATCGGCGGCCAATTGGTAATGGAGGCCACCTTGCATGACGATGAGCCGGGATCGCCGGTGAGCGGCGAGGTGCGTATCGACGATTACCGGGTCATCAATGCGCCCACCTTGGCGCAGCTTCTCGCTATCGCCTCCTTTACCGGGATTTTCGATTCCCTGGAAGGTGAAGGCATCGCCTTTTCGACGTTTCACCTACCCTTTTCGATGGAGGGCGGCATCGTCACCATTGTCGACGCCAAGACAGCCGGCAGCGCAATCGGCGTCAATGCCTCGGGCCTCGTCAATCTCGACAGCGACGAGGTCGACGTGCAAGGCACCATCGTTCCCGCCTATGCGATCAACAGCATTCTCGGCAATATCCCGATCATCGGCGACATATTGGTCGGCGGAGAGGGCGAGGGCATATTTGCCGCGACCTATTCGATCACCGGGACGACGGAAGAGCCGGAGATCTTCGTCAATCCGCTCTCCGTGCTGGCGCCGGGATTCTTGCGCAATCTATTTTCGGTATTCGACGGCGAAGTCATCGACACGGAAATCGAAACCGATCCGCGCGGCCCGACAATCGAGCAATAACGTCAAAGCGCCTGCGCTTCGCTCTCGTCGTCAGGCTGCAGGGCGAGATCGAAGACCTGCGAGAACACTTCCGGCTCCTGAGCGCCGGAGACCGCATATTTGCCGTCGAACACGAAACAGGGAACGCCGGAGATGCCGAGGCGCTTCGCTTCCCACGCTTCGGCTTTGGTTTCCTCGACCCCTTCTTCGCCGGCGAGATAGGCCCGGGCCTCGCTTTCCTTGAGACCGGCCGCGGCCGCGGCTTCGACAAGGACGTCGATGTCGCCGATATCCTTGCCGTCCAGGAAATAGGCGCGGAACAACGCCTCGACCATCTCGTCCTGGCGGCCGCGCGGCAGCGACCAGGCGATCAAGCGGTGCGAGGCGATGGTATTCGGCACCCGGGTGATATCGTCGAACGCGAAGGGAATATCCTCGCCTTCGCCGGCGGTACGGATCGCGGCATAGATCTCGCCGGCGCGCTCATCGTCGCCGAATTTGGCGCGCATATAGGCTTTGCGCTCGAGGCCTTCCACCGGCATTTGCGGATTGAGCTCGAACGGCCGCCACTCGATTTCAGGGGTGATTTCCGGGCGCGCGGCAAGGGCCCGCTCGAAGCGCCGCTTGCCGACATAACACCAGGGACAAATCGTGTCCGATACGATCATGATTTTCATGACGCGCAGTATAGCCCGGCGGCGGCCCGGGCGCGAGCCCGCTCAAGCAGAATTGACCGCGAATATGGACCGCGGCAGAGAGGAGTGCGGTGAAGAAGAAGCGGGGATCAGGCCGCGCTTTGCGCCAATGCCATGGTGGTCGCGCGGTCGATCATATCCTCCGCCGTATCGCCGGGGCGGAATTCGACACTGCCGATCCTCGGATGCACGATGAGCGGCCTGGCAACCTCGAGCAGCGAAAATTCCGTAAAGCGCAAGACGCCGGTCATACGCTGCATGGTCGGGCTGGTCGCTTCGAGCGGACTTTCCGGCAGGGCGATGCCGAAGGTCGAGCCTTCAAGCCGGGCGCAGAGATCCTCGCCGCGCACCAACCTGGAAATCATGCCGCCCAATTGCTTGCTCAGGTGATTCGCCGCGTCATCGGTGAATTCGCTGCGAATATGGTCGATTTCCGGTACCGAGACGACATTGAGGGACAGATTCTTATCCCAGCGGAAGGCGTCATCGGCCAGGGTTTGCAAGTGAGCGCGGAAAAAGTCGGCGCTGTAGAGGCCGGTTACCGTGTCGCTGAGCGACTCCCGGCCGCAGGTGCGGTAGGCGTTCAGCATATATCCGCGCAGGCGATCCAATTTGACCCCCATCGAAATGCGGGCACGGACCTCGTCGCCATCGAAGGGCAGCGCGAATGCCGCCGTGGCGCCATGGCGATAGGCCTGCGTGACATGATCCTGATTATCGCCGCAGATCACCAGGATCGGCATGTGGAAGAGCGCCGGGTTGCGGCGAATGTCCTCGCAGGTCGCCAAAGTCGATTCCAGATCGCCGTCACCGGTGATGAGCACCAACTCGACATCGGAATCGTTCAAATTGGTCAGAATATTGCCGCCGAAACTGACGGTTTCCAGTGCGGCAAACCCTTTCAGGGCTTCTTCCGTCTCGTCGCCGCAGCCATTTTCGCCGCGCACCAGGAGGACGTGCGGGTGGCCTTCCGAGGTTTCGGAACGCCAATTGTCGCCATTGTCCTCGCCAAACCCGCGCAGCGTTTCGTCGCGCCGGGTCAGCTCCGTCCGCATCGTTCGCAGGCGAAGGCCGGCACGCATATGGGCTTGGATATGGGCATCCTCGAACGGCCAACTCACGACACCGTCGAAACGCTTGATCCACTTGTCGGACCATGTCGGCGATTCATTCTCGCCGCAGGTCAGGAATACCGGAATATCACGGGTCGCCGTGTCGGTCTTGAGCTGAGAGATGATGCTGGCGCCATCGACATCGGCGAAATCGAGACCGATCAGGATGATGTCGGGACGCTCGGTTTGCGCCCGATTTAGGGTTTTGGTGGCGGTCGTTTCGAGCAGATTGACGAAATCGTTCCGCCGCATTGCATCGCTGACGCTATTCAGTGTCTGAAGGTTAGCGTTCGCGATCAGGACACGTGCTGAATGCGCCATCGAGCCATCCCAAATTAGAATTCTTATGCGAGGCAAACACGGTATGAGGAATAGCTTAATAAGGCTTTAATATGGCCCTCCGGCGCCCTGCCGCAGGCGTGCTTGTGACCCATGGCCGCGCAGGATAAAAATCCATCCACCGCCGAGCGATGCGGAAACCAGACGGGGAGGGCGCAGCCTGTGGCCCGCAAGAGCCGCTACGATATCGATTTGGACCGCAATCCGGCCAATCACGCAGCCCTGACGCCGCTCGACTTCCTGTCCCGCGCAGCCCGCGTCCACCCCGGGCGCATCGCGATCGTCCATGGCGCGCGGCGGCAAACCTATCTGGAGACCTATAATAGATGCCGCCGTCTCGCCTCGGCGCTCGCCGCGCGCGGTATCGGCGTCGGCGATACGGTCTCGCTGCTCGCACCCAATATTCCGGAAACCCTGGAGGCGCATTACGCCGTGCCCATGGCCGGGGCGGTGTTGAACGCGCTCAATACCCGCCTCGACGCGCCTCTCATCGGCAGTCTGCTCGACCATGCCGAGAGCAAACTCGTTATCGTCGACCGCGAGCTCGCCCCGCTGATGGTGGAAGCCTTGGCGGCCTCGGGCAGGCGCCCCTATATGGTCGTGGTCGACGATCCGGAAGCCGAATCCGGCGACGTCGGCCTGGGCGATGAAAGTTTCGAGCAATTCATCGCCGCCGGCGATGCGGATTTCGATTGGCGCCGGCCCGAGGATGAGTGGCAGGCGATTACGCTCAACTACACCTCCGGCACCACCGGCAATCCCAAGGGCGTGGTCTATCATCACCGCGGCGCCTATTTGAACGCGCTCTCCAACGTCTTCGCCGCCTCGCTCACCTCGCACAGCGTCTATCTCTGGACCCTGCCGATGTTCCACTGCAATGGCTGGACCTATACCTGGGCGGTCACCGCGGTGGCGGGCACCCATGTCTGTCTCCGCCGCGTGGAGACAGGTCCGATCTTTCGCCTCATCGCGGAGGAGGGGGTCAGCCATCTCGCCGGCGCGCCGGTGGTTCTCAACATGATCGCCAATGCGCCCGAAGAGGACCGGCGGAGCTTTCCGCAAGCCGGCGAGGTCTGCGTCGGCGGCGCGCCGCCGCCGAGCACGATCATCGCGGCAATGGAGGAAATGGGCTTCCGCGTGACCCATCTCTACGGTCTGACGGAATGTTACGGTCCCTCGCTGATCGCCGAATGGCAAGACGATTGGCCGGATCTGCCGCTCGACGAGCGCGCCGGCAAAATGTCGCGCCAGGGCGTGCCGACATTGGCGGTCGCCGATGCCATGGTCGCCGATCCGGAAACCGGCGAGCCGCTCCCCGCCGATGGGCAGAGCATGGGCGAGGTGTTCCTGCGCGGCAACACGCTGATGAAAGGCTATCTCGCCAACCCTGAAGAGACGCAAAAGGCCTTCGCCGGCGGCTGGTTCCACACCGGCGACCTCGGGGTGATGCATGAGGACGGCTATGTCGAGCTCAAGGACCGCTCCAAGGACATGATCATCTCGGGCGGCGAGAATATCTCCAGCATCGAGGTCGAGGAGGTGTTGTACCGCCACCCGGAGGTTCTTGAGGCCGCCGTGGTCGCCAAGGCGGACGAGAAATGGGGCGAGACGCCGATCGCTTTCGTCGATCTCAAGCCGGATGCCGGGGCGCTCGAGGCGGAGGCGGTCATCGCCTTTTGCCGCGACCATCTGGCGCATTATAAAGTGCCGAAAGCGGTGCTATTCGGACCGTTGCCCAAGACCGCGACCGGCAAGATTCAGAAATTCGTCCTCCGCGAGCGGGCCAACGCCGCTCCCTAACACAAGGCTGACCGATCATGGATTTTACGCTTTCCCCGGAACTTGAAGAGCTGCGCCAGCGCACCGCCCAATTCGTCCGCGAGCATTGCATCCCGCTCGAGGAGCCGCGCTCATCCTTCGATGAGCATGAGAACATCCCGCTCGACAAGCTCGAATCTTTACGCGGCAAGGCCAAGGCGGCGGGTCTGTGGGCGCCGCAAATGCCGAAGGAGCTCGGCGGCATGGGCCTCAAGATGGCCGAGCAGGCGGTGATCTACGAGGAGGCCAACTATTCCATCTTCGGCCCGGCGGCGCTCAATTGCTCAGCGCCCGATGACGGCAATATGCGCCTTCTCTGGATGGTCGGCACCGAAGCGCAGAAGGAGAAGTGGCTGCAGCCGGTGATCGACGGCAAGCTGCGCTCGGCCTTCGTCATGACCGAGCCGCATCCCGGCAGCGGCTCGGACCCGGCCGGCATGATGCGCACCAAGGCGGAAAAAAAGGGCGATAAATGGGTGGTCCACGGCCATAAATGGTTCATCACCGGCGCCGGCGCCTCGACCCATTTCATCCTCGTCGCCCGCACCTCGGACGATCCGCGCAACGGCCTCAGCGCGTTCCTCTTCCACAAGGACCAACCGGGCTGGGAGCTGGTGCGCAAAGTGCCGATCATGGGGCCGGAAGAGCATGGCGGGCATTGCGAGCTCAAATTCGACGGGCTGGAGATTCCCGAGGAAAACGTGCTGATGAATATCGGCGACGGGTTGCGCGCGACGCAAATCCGTCTTGGCCCGGCGCGCCTGACGCACTGCATGCGCTGGCTCGGCATGTCGAAGCGCGCCATGGATATCGCCTCGGAATATGTCAAAAGACGCGAATCCTTCGGCGAAACGCTGGCCGAACATGAAGGCGTGCAATGGATGCTGGGCGAAGCCGCGATGAAGATCCACACCGGCCGCCTCCTGACCATGTACGCCGCCTGGAAGCTCGATCAGGGCGACCGTGCGCGCAAAGAGGTCTCCATGGCCAAGGTACATGTCGAGGATACGCTCAACCGTGTGGTCGATACCTGCATCCAGCTCAACGGCGCGCGCGGTTACTCGCAGGATACGCTGTTGGAATGGATGTACCGCTATGCCCGCCAGGCGAAGCTGGTCGACGGCGCCTCCGAAGTGCACAAAATGGTCATGTCGCGCTTCTTCATCCAGGAGGGGCAGGAATTTTGGTCGTGGGATTCGTAATTTCTATCGTTAACCCTTCGTAAAGCTTCCCCCGGCACTCTCGGCGGTACCGCTCTTTCGATGTTGCCGCCTTACGGGGATTCATTCATGGCACGCAAACGGAACGATTTGTTCAAACGCGCCGAGGCGGAGCTTTATGCTCTCGGCGACCAGATCAGCAAGCGCAAATCGGCCGACGCCGTCGGCGCCAGCCTGACTGCGGATATGCGGGCGGCGAGCGCGATGTTGCGCGCCGGCCTCGAATGTCATGGCAAGGAAGCCCAAGCCTTGAGTATGAAAATGCTCAATCAGTCCCTCGAAGCCGCCGGCCGCCAGGAGCAGGGCACCGGACGCATCGGCCTCGAGCTGCGCGAACAGGCAGACAAGATGGTGCAAGCCGTTTTGGACGCGGAGAGCGCTACCCGCTGACAAGTAATCGGCCTCATTTCCGGCCGGTCTCTCCCGTCAATCGATCGAAAGTCCTTCCGCGCGAGCGGTCTCGCCGAGCTGATCGACGATCCTGAAAACCAGATTGGTTAGCCGCCGCTTGTCGTTGCGGACGCGCGCCGGAGCGCTCGCCTCCGCCTCCCATAATCGGCGCTGGGCTTCATTGTCATAAAGAATCGCGACGATCAAGAAGCGCGCGCTGCTTCCCCCGCTCTCATGCCGATTGAGCAGGCTGTCGCGCGTCGACGACCACATATTGAGGCGAAGGCTCACCTCATTGCTGGTATCGACCGTGACCTCGCCGAGATGCTCCTGCTCGGCGGTCTCGAATTGATCGAGCGTATCGAAGGTGAGATTAAGCCGCGCCTCGCCGCTGTCGGCGGCGGCGCCGGTCTCGCCCAGGGCGCGGACAAACATATCCTGGACGGAGAGATTGAAATCGCTGTCATCAAGGGGCTCGACCCACACGGCGGCGCCTTCCGGCAGGGGCGCGTAGGCCCTTGTGTTGACCGCCGCGTCGTCGGCAAAAGCGCTGAGCGGCGCGAGGCTGCAACCCAATAACAGCACCGCCGACGCCAGCAAACCGCGCGGAAAGGTGAAGAAAAATATGAAACGTCCGAACAACATGAGCAGGCGGCATCATAGCCGCTAACCGTTACATCAGAGTGAATTTTCTCAGGCCCGGAGGCGGTGTATAAGAGTTCCGCCTTGCCATCGACCCAGGAGAAACGGCATGCCGAAATCCGCAACGCCGCCCGGCGGCGACCCCGCCCTTCGCGTGTTCGCCATGCCGAAGGACGCCAACGCCAATGGCGACGTGTTCGGCGGCTGGGTGATGTCGCAGATGGATCTGGCCGGCGCGGTGCCCGCGGTCGAGCGCGCCGGCGGGCGTATCGCCACGGTGGCGGTCAACGCCATGCGCTTCCATCAGCCGATCGCGGTCGGCGATCTGGTCACCTGCTATGCCGGCGTCGAGGCCACGGGAACGACCTCCATATCGGTCAAGGTCGAGACCTGGGCGAAACGGCGCGGAACGGCAACGCAGGTCAAGGTCACCGAAGGCACCTTCGTTTACGTCGCAATCGACGAAAAGGGCGTCAAACGCGCGCTGCCGCCTGGTGACTGAAGACACTTATCCGCCCGGGCGGAAATGGCTCGCCATCGGCCTCTTGTCGCTGTGCGAGGTGATGGCGCTGGCGCTGTGGTTCTCGGCCACGGCGATCATGCCTTCGCTGCGCGCCGAATTCTCTTTTTTCGACGGCCATGCGGCGCTCTTAACCAGCAGCGTGGCGGTGGGGTTCGTCTGCGGCACGCTGACGAGCGCCATACTCGGCCTGTCGGACCGCATGGCGCCGCGCCGCCTGTTCATGCTGTCGGCCCTGGCCGCCGCCGCGGCCAATGCGGCGATCCTCTTGATCGACCCGGCATCGTTCGGCGTCATCGCGCTCCGCTTCTTCACCGGCGTCTGCATGGCGGGGCTCTATCCGGTCGGCATGAAGATGGCCGCCACCTGGGCGCAAAAAGATACCGGCCTTCTCGTCGGGCTCCTCGTCGGCGCGCTCACCATCGGCTCGGCCTTTCCGCATCTTTTCGACGCCGCCGGCGGGTTGGATTGGCGCTTTACCTTGATCGTCGCTTCCGTGCTGGCGCTCGGCGCCGGCCTTTTGATCAATTTCGTCATCCTCGGCCCCAATCTCGCCATGCGTTCGCGCTTCGAGCCCGGAATCATGCTGATGGCTTGGCGCAACAAGGCGCTGCGCCTCGCCAATTTCGGCTATTTCGGCCATATGTGGGAGCTCTACGCCATGTGGGCGTGGATTGGTCTCTTTCTCCATGCGAGCTTTCTGACCCGTGCGGAGATGACCGCCGGCGACGCCAAATTCTACGCCAATCTGGCAAGCTTCGCGGTGATCGGCATCGGCGCCGTGGGCTGCCTCTTCGGCGGCCTCTTTGCCGACCGGGTCGGGCGCACGACGCTCACCATGGCGGCAATGGCGGTGAGCGGCGCCTGTGCCTTGGTCGCCGGCGCGCTGTTCGGCGCCGAGCCCTGGCTGCTGCTGCTGCTTTGTCTGGTCTGGGGTATCTCGGTGGTCGCGGATTCGGCGCAATTCTCATCCTCGGTCATCGAGCTGTCGGAGCCGAGCACTGTCGGCACCATGCTCACCATGCAAACCTGCATCGGTTTCATGATCACGCTCGCGACCATCCATCTCATTCCGCATCTGGTGGATTGGCTTGGCTGGCACTATGCCTTCGCGCCGCTCGCCGCCGGCCCGTTTCTCGGCGTCATCGCCATGGCGCGGCTCCGGGCGCACCCGGATTCGCTTAAACTGGCGAACGGAAACCGCTGAGATAGGCGGTAATATCGAAATCCACCGGCACGGCCAGCAAATGCGCCGGGCAAACCCGGCAATCGGAGGAGCCGAACCCCGGCAACGGCACGCCGACGCCCGGAAGCGCGCGCAATCCGGCGCACAATTCGCACTCCGAACCGCCCGCAACGGTGCCTGTTTGGATGATTTCACCCGCCAGTGTTAGACGATCGACATGCCAGCGTGCCACTTTGTCGCGCCGGAGGTGCCGCGCGATGCGGGCGCCCGGCCCGCCGGGGCCGTAGGCGCTGCCGCAATAAACATAGCGTCCCGGCGCGAGCATCGCCGCGCCGGAAATCTTACGCGAAAGAGATTCGATATCGAGCTTGAGCCGGCGCTTTAGGTCGATGGCGAGAAGATAGGCGCCGGGCTCGGTATCGGTGGGTTTGCGGGAGGAGGGGTCCAAATTGCGACCGAGGAATATCGTTGCGGGTGGCTAGAACCATACGCCACCGCGCGGCCGGCACGCCAATCTCGTTTAGGTCGCTTCTTCCGTGAAGAAGGTGACAACCTTCGAAAACAAAGAGCCGCGCGGCTTTTCGCTTTCTTGGGTACTGGCGTGCGCTTCCTGGGCGGCGGCGATCAATTCGTCCCGTTTGCTCTTACCAGACGGTGCGGCGGCAAGATCGACATTCGGATTTTCAAATATGAGGAGGGTCTTGAAATTTCCGTCCTCAGTCATGGCGTAATAGCCGATCTTGGCGATGCTGTCATCGTCCCGGCAGCGGTCCCGCGCATCGTTTTCCGCGTCCGCGCGGTCATTGATGCTGCCTGAGGTAAAGAGCTCGCCTTTCTTGAGGTCCTGCCCAGGTTTGCAGACGTATATTTCGGTTACGGAAGGCATCTCCGTTTCCCTTCGAGTCGCGATATTAACTCCGATCAATATATGCTTGAAAACAGTTAAGAAATTCTGTCCACAGGGATACTCACAAGAGGCAATCGGGGCAGAATCAGCCGGGTCGGGCGCGGAATACAGTCAGAAAAACATAATTGTTTTAAATATTTCAATATTTTATAGAGTTTTATAAAGTTTCTAGATAATGGACAAAATTTAAATAAAAATATCCATAAAATATTTAAATTATCGCGCCGTGGTGCCGCCATCGACCGGAAATACCGTGCCGGTGACAAATCCGGCGGCGTCCGAGGCGAGAAACATTACCGCCGCGGCGATATCCTCCGGCAGGCCGACCCGCCCGATCGGGATATGCTCCTTCAGCTTCTCGCGGATTTCCTCGGAGGTCAGGTTGAGCGCCTGCCAGCCGATATCGGTCATCGGCGTATCGATATCTCCCGGGCAGACAGCATTGACGCGGATATTGTCGGCCGCGTGATCGAGCGCGAGAACCTTGGTGAACATCACGATGGCGCCCTTGGTCGCGCTATAAGCGGCGAGATCCTCATAGCCGATCAGGCCGCATTCCGAAGACATGTTGACGATGGAACCGCCGCCCTGGCTCTTCATGTGCCCGATCGCCGCGCGCGACAGAAAGAAGACCGAGTTGAGATTGGTATCGAGCAGGGCCTGCCAGGCCGCATCCGAGTGGCTGGTGATCTTGCCGTTTATGGCGATGCCGGCATTGTTGAACAGGATATCGAGCCGCCCGAGCCGCTCGACGGTCTCATTGATCAGCTTGTCGCAAAACGCCGCCTCGGCGACATCGCCGATCATGAGCTCCGCCGCGCCGCCGCCGGCGCGGATTTCTTCGAGCACCGCCTCGCCGCGCTCACAGTTCCGCCCGGAGACCATCACATGCGCGCCATGCGCCGCGAACGCCTTGGCGGTGCCTTCGCCGATGCCGGAAGTCGAGCCCGTCACCAACACGCATTTTCCGGCGAACGCATCCGCGGCAAACAGGTTTTTCACGTCAATCTCTCCTTTTGTGTTTCGTCACGCCCCGGCGATGCGGAAGGCCTCGGCGAAGGGTTCGTGGATTCCGGTAAGGTAGAATGAGAGAAAATCACCGGCGCCCGAGTTTTGGCACAAGGTCACGGTGATACCCGATTGCTCATGATGGCCGGTGCAGGTCGTGTGGCCGGGCAATTGCCCGATATGGCCTTTTATCTCGAGACCGCCGATCGTGGAAACCAGAATACCATGGCCGTTCTGGGTGATCGGCGCGCCGGGAAAGCTCGCCGGGCCGAGATTTGCCGCCATTTCGCGCAAATGTTCGCTATCGAGCATCTTGCCGGCGAAGAGGCTGTCGATCCAGTGCATCAGATCGCGCGGCGTGGCGACGATATCGCCGGCTGCATTGGCGCCGGAGAGGGGGAACCAGTCCGTCGCGTCCCAACAGCCGTCGACCGGCTCGCCGGCGCCGTCGATGTCCCACTGACCGTCTTCCGCCTCGGCATGGAAATAGGCACGCGCCATGCGCTCGGCGGGAAAAGCTTCGTCCGTGCCGACCCAACTGTCGGCCAGGCCGAGCGGCTCGAAAATCCGCTTGCGAATCTGGCGCGACAGCGTCTCGCCGCTCTCCTCGGCGACGATCATGCCCGCAAGGATGTAGCCGGTATTGTTATAGACCATCTCGCCCCAGGGCTCGCCCTGCTCGGTGACCGAGAAGGCGAAGTCGACGATCTCCCGGGGCGTCCACACCTTGTCCGAGATCATCGGCATATGGTTCTCGAACTCCGGCAGTCCGCCGCGATGGTTGAGCAGGATGCGCACCGGCAGCGCCTCGGCCTTGGGGAGATCCGGAAACCAGCGGCTGATCGGCTCGTCCAAATCGACCGCGCCTTGCTGGACGAGCTGAAGCAGCGCGCACGCAACATAGGTCTTGGTGCAGCTCGCGACGCGAAAGAGGTGCTCGGGGTTAAGCGCGATACCGCGCGCTCGGTCGGCGGATCCGCTGGTCAACAGCACGTCCTCTCCTCCGGGTGCGCGCAAGGCGAGGGAGGCGCCGACGATGCCCTGCGCCACATAATTGTCGAGAAGCTGCTGTAACCTGCCCTGCAAATCGCTCACCGGCCGCCCCCTTCGCGTGGTGCCGCGCGATGTTAGTTGAGGACTGGCCGGGGCGCCATCTAAGCGTCGGCGACATGCAAAAAGCCAAAATCGTCGACACGCAATATCTGGCCGGGATGGACCAATGTCGTCGAAGTCGCTTCCTCGACAATCAGCGGGCCATTCAATTCGGCCCCGGGCGGCAGAGTGCCGCGCTCATAGACTTTCGCCTCATGACGGCCGTCATCGGCGAAATCGACCGTCCGGGGGGCCTTCCGGGCTTGTTCCACCGAGCGGCCATCGGCTGAAAGCCTGTTGATTTCGGGCCGTGCGACATTCGCGGCGGCGGTCAGGCGGAAGGTCACGAATTCGACCGGCGTATCGTCCAGGCGGAAGGTGAAGGTTTTTTCATGGGCGTCGTGGAAGGCGGCGAGGATTTGCTCGACCGCCTCGCCCTCGCTCGCCACCGGCACCGTCACGCTATGCTCCTGGCCGAGATAACGCAGATCGATGCGGCAATCGAAGCTGATATCGGCATCGGACATATGCGCGTCGTTGCGGAAATATTCCTGCGCCGCGCCCTTCAGGCCGGCAAAGAGATCGCGGATACCGTCCGCATCGACATCGTCGGAGCGTTGCAGGGCGGTCTGCATAAAGTCGCGCCGGGGCTCGGTGGCCAACATGCCCCAGGCGGAAAACAGGCCGGGAAAGAGCGGCACGATGATCTCCTTGACGCCGAGGTCGCGGCCGAGCGGCGCGCCGTGCATGGGGCCGCCGCCGCCGCCCACGACGAGGACGAAATCCCGCGGGTCGTGGCCGCGCTGAATGGAGACCAGCTTCAGCGCGTTGATCATGTTGGCTTCCATGGTGCGGATCACCGAGACCGCCGCTTCCTCGACGCTGACGCCGAGGCCGTCGGCCACCTTCTGCATCGCCTCGCGCGCGCGGGTCTCGTCGAGATCGAACTGCCCGCCGGCGAAATATTTCGGGTTGATCACGCCGGTGATCAGCTTGGCGTCGGTCACGGTGGGCTCTGGGCTGCCATAGCAGGCCGGGCCCGGGTCGGCGCCGGCGGAAACCGGCCCAACTTTGAGCAGCCCCGCCTTGTCGAACCAGGCGATCGAGCCGCCGCCGGCGCCGATCTCGACGATATCCACCACCGGCACGCGCAGCGGATAGCCGAACTGGGTGCGGCTGTATTCGAGGCGGTATTCCGTCGTCACTTTGGGTTTGTTGTCCTCGATGGTGGTGCATTTCGCCGTGGTGCCGCCGATATCGAGATAGATCACCCGATCCTCGCCGCACAGCTCGCCGACGATGGCCGCACCGTTGCAGCCCG
>CAZUVO010000105.1:8216-12866 GCA_964623955.1 uncultured Rhizobiaceae bacterium | reverse complement strand
GGAAAACCAGGACACTTATATCGGGCAGGCGTTGGAGCGCTTCGAGGATGCCGCCCTCCTGACCGGAGCGGGCCGATTTGTCGACGATTTGCCGGTCGCGCCCGGCACGGCGCACGCCGCCATTCTGCGTTCGCCGCATCCGCACGCGGATATTCTTTCGATCGATACGAGCCGTGCTGAAGCGCTGCGCGGTGTCTATGCCGTGGCCACTGGGTCCGACGCCAAACAATGGTCGGAGCCGTTTCTCGTCGGCGTCAAGCAGCCGATGGAACATTGGAGCATCGCCACCGACAAAGTCCGTTATGTCGGCGAGCCGGTGGCGGTCGTCGCCGCGGAAAGCCGTTATATCGCCGAAGATGCCTTGGCGCTGATCGAAGTCGAGTACCGCACCTTGCCGGCGGTGGTGGAGGTCATGGCGGCGATGGCGCCGGATGCGCCGGTCCTCCATCAGGACGTCGGCAGCAATCTCATCAACGAGCGAACATTCGAATATGGCGATCTGGAGACGGCGTTTGCCGACGCCACCCATATCGTTCGTGCATCGCTACGCTACCCGCGAAATTCCTGCACCCCGATGGAATGTTTCGCCTTGGTCGCCGAATATTTGCCGGCGGACGAAACTTATGACGTCCTCGCCAACTTCCAAGGGCCCTATGCCCTGCATCCGGTCATGGCGCGTGCGCTAAAGGCGCCGGGCAGCCGCTTTCGCCTGCGCACGCCGGCCGATTCCGGCGGAAGTTTCGGCGTCAAGCAGGCGATCTTTCCCTATATCGTCGCCATGGCGCTGGTGTCGCGCAAGGCCGCGCGGCCGGTCAAATGGGTCGAGGACAGGCTGGAGCATCTGGTGGCGGCCAATTCGGCGACCGGGCGCATCAGCAACATCGCCGCCGCGGTGGCGCCCGATGGCGTTATCGAGGCTCTCAAGCTCGAGCAGATCGAGGATTGCGGCGCATATTTGCGGGCGCCCGAGCCCGCTTCGCTCTACCGCATGCATGGCGTGCTGACCGGCGCTTACCAAATCCCGCATCTTGCCGTGACCAACCGCATCGTGCTGAGCAATCGGATGCCGAGCGGCCTCAACCGGGGCTTTGGCGGGCCGCAGGTCTATTTCGCGCTGGAGCGCCTAATGCAGCGCATCGCGGTGGAACTGAATTTGGACCCGCTCGACGTCATCCGGCGCAATTTGGTGCCGGCGGCGCGCTTTCCCTATCGCGCCGCGGCGGGCGCCCTATTGGATTCAGGAGATTATGAAGCCTGCGTCGATCAGGCCCTGAAAGAGGGCGGGTTGGCCGAGCTCCGCGCCCGGCGGGACGTGGCGCGGGCCGAGGGCCGCCATTACGGCATTGGTTTCGCCGCCACGGTCGAACCCAGCATTTCCAATATGGGCTACATCACCACGGTGATGACACCCGAAGAGCGCCGCAAGGCCGGGCCCAAGGACGGCGCCGTCGCCACTGCTTCGGTCGCCATCGACCCGCTCGGCGCGGTGACCGTCACCGCGGATTCTATCCCGCAAGGGCAGGGGCACCGTACCGTTCTCGCGCAGACCGCCGCCGATGCCCTCGGCCTCGCGCCGGCCGAGATCACGGTCAATCTCGAACATGATACGCAAAAGGACGGCTGGTCGATCGCCGCCGGCAATTATTCCAGCCGCTTTGCCGGCGCGGTGGCCGGCACGGTTCATCTCGCGGCGACCCGTCTTGCCCGCCGCCTGGCGGAAATCGCCGCGCCGCAATTGAATGCCGCCCCGGAGGATATCGTTCTCTCCGGCGGGCGTCTCTTTGCGCGCGGCAATCCCGACAACAGCCTGTCGTTCGGGCGCGTTGCTGGAACTGGGCACTGGACACCGTCGAGCCTGCCGGAGGATATGCCGCCCGGGATGCGTGAGACGGCGAGCTGGTCGCCGAGCCAACTCAGCGCGCCCGATGAGGACGACCGGATCAACGGTTCCGCCGCCTATGGCTTCGTCTTTGACTTTTGCGGCGTCGAAGTCGATGCGGTGACCGGGCGCGTGCGCATCGATAAATATGTCACCATGCATGATGCCGGGCGCCGCCTGAACCCGGCGATGGTGGACGGCCAAATCCGTGGCGCCTTCGCCCACGCGGTCGGCGCCGCACTTTTTGAAGAACTCGCCTATGGCGAGGATGGCAGTTTTCTCGCCGGCACCTTCGCGGACTATCCGGTGCCGACGGCCTGCGAAATTCCTGAACCGCTCATTTTGCACCGCGACAGCGCGAGCGATGCCACACCGCTCGGCGCCAAGGGGGTCGGCGAGGGCAATTGCATGAGCACGCCCGTATGCCTCGCAAACGCCGTGGCCGACGCGCTGGGACTTGACGACGTCTCCCTGCCCATGACACCGGGGCGCCTCGCCGAACATCTGCATGGCACGGAAGCCCAACCGCCGGAGCGCCTTTCCCACACCGTGCCCAAAGCATTGCGGGTGGGTGGAGGGCGGCGCCTGACCGGCTCGGGGGCGAGCCGCGTTCCCGCGCCACCCGAAGAAGTGTGGCGGATGCTGCTGGACCCCGACACACTGTCGGCGATCATCCCGGGCTGCGAAAGCATGGAGCGAACCGGCGAAAACGCCTATCGCGCCGAGGCAATTATCCGCATCGGTCCGATCCGCGGCCGGTTTCGGGCTGAAATTCAACTCTCCGATCTCGATGCGCCGCACAACCTCACCCTCTCGGGCAGCGCCGAAGGCCCGTTGGGCGCAGGCGCGGGCAGCGGGCGCGTGCGGCTCGCGCCGGACCGTGGGGGTGCGCGGATAACTTACGAATATTCCGCCGAAATCGGCGGCAAGGTCGCGGCGGTGGGCGGGCGCATGATCGACGGCGCCGCGCGAATCCTGATCGGCGAGTTCTTCAAGCGCCTCGCCCAGGCGGCGGGTGGCGAGGTGGAAGACAAACCGTCATTTTGGCGCAAGCTCGTGCGTCTACTAGGGCTCGCGCAATGAAGCCCGCACCCTTTGATTATCTTCTTGCCGAAAACCTCGAAGAAGCACTTGAAGCGCTTAGCGAAGCGGGTGACGAGGCGCGCATCCTTGCCGGTGGGCAAACCCTGACGCCCATGCTCAATATGCGCCTCGTGGAGCCTGCTATGCTGGTCGATATCTCCCGATTGCCGGCGCTCGACTATATCCGGGTCGATAACGGCGCCATCGAAATTGGTGCGGCGGCGACACAGAGCGCCCTCGAAACTTGGCCGGACCTTGCCGAACAGTCGCCATTGCTCGCAAAGGCGCTGCCACATGTCGGGTATTTCCAGACGCGCAATCGAGGTACGGTATGCGGGTCACTGGCGTTCGCCGATCCCAGCGCCGAACTTCCGTTATGTCTCGCGCTGCTGGCGGGAGAGGTGGTGCTGCAATCGACATCGCGCCGGCGCTCGGTCGCGGCGGTCGAGTTTCAGCGCGGTATGCTCTCCACCGCGCGCCGAGCGGATGAAATCATCGTGGCCGCGCGCTTCCCCGTGGCGGAAGCTGGCGCCGGCTATGCTTTTGCCGAGATGGCATTGCGCCAAGGCGATTTCGCTATTGCCGCCATCGCCGCGGCGGCGCGGAAAGAAGGCCTCAGGGTCGCCGTCGGTGGCGTCGCCGACCGGCCGGTGACGCGGGACCTGCCTGCCGGTCTTGCCGGCGCCGCGCTCGACGATGCCCTCAACGATCTGGCCTGGGATTTGGGTGCCACCGACGATCATCACGCCACGGCGCGCTACCGCCGCGAATTGGTGCGCCGTATGGGGCGGCAAACCATCGAGGAGGCCGAGAGATGCCGCGCTTGAAGGCCGGCGAGCCGAGCCGCGTGACGTTCGAGCTGAACGGCCGCACGGTAAGCGGCTATGCCGAGCCGCGCATGTTGCTGGCGGACTTTATCCGCCATGAAGTGGGCGCGACCGGCACCCATGTCGGCTGCGAGCATGGCGTGTGCGGTGCCTGCACCGTACGTTTGGACGGCACCGCCATCCGTTCTTGCCTGACCTTCGCCGTGCAGGCGCATGGCCGGCAGGTGGAGACGGTGGAAGGATTGGCGCAGCCGGATGGCACATTATCGCGCCTGCAGGCGGCGTTCCGGCGGCATCATGCGCTGCAATGCGGTTTCTGTACGCCCGGCATTCTCATGTCTCTCGAAGATTTCCTCGCCCGACACACCAATCCCAGCGAAAGCGAAATCCGCGAGATGCTGAGCGGTCATCTCTGCCGCTGTACCGGATACACCGGAATAGTGCGCGCCGTGTTGGAAGTTGTCGCGGAAGAAGGCGAGCGGGATGCTTGATCTCGGCACGACCTTCCTGGCCGCGGTCGAGCGCGATCCAGGCGCCAAGGCCATCGTCGACGGAAATCTGACACTCAGCTATGGCGAATGGCTCGAGCATATCTTGTGCCTCGCCGGCGGACTCGATGGATTGGGCCTGAAGCGCGGAGACCATGTTGCCGTTGCCTTGCAGAACAATTGGCAGATGGCGAGCCTGCATTGGGCCTGCCAATTGTCCGGGCTCATCGTCACACCGCTCAATTGGCGGGTCAGCGCGGAGGAGTTGGACTATTTCGTCGCCGATGCCGATGCCAAGGCGATCTTCTTCGAAGAAGTATCGGCGGCTTCCGTCAAAGCGGCCGACAGTCTCAATGACATGCCCCGGACATGC
>CAZUVO010000105.1:0-8189 GCA_964623955.1 uncultured Rhizobiaceae bacterium | reverse complement strand
GTGGATCTGCTAATTTTGATGAACTTTTGAGAGGCCCACCCGCGCCGCGGCAGGCGAATGTGGACGCCGACGATTATTCGCTCATGCTCTACACCTCCGGCACGACCGGCCCGGGCAAGGGGGTGCCGCGCCGCCATTGTGCCGAGCGCGCTGCGGCCCTCGCCCACGTCGCGCAAAATTGCTACCGCAACGGCGAATCGACCCTCGGCGTCATGCCGCTCTATCACACCATGGGGGTGCGTTCGCTGCTCGCCATGGCGCTGGTGCAGGGCTGCTTCGTGTGCCTGCCGCGCTTCGATGCCGCCCAGGCGCTGGAGCTGATCGCACGCGAGAGCGTCTCGACGCTCTATCTCGTGCCCACCCTCTATCATGACCTGCTCGCCTCTGAGGCGTTTACCGATGCGGGTATTTCTTCCGTGCGCAAACTCGGATTCGCCGGCGCGCCGATGACCGACGGGCTCTTGCAACGCGTACAAGCGGCCTTCGAGCCCGAGCTTTTCGTCAACCATTACGGCTCCTCTGAAATCTACACCTTCACCATCGAACAGGACGCAGTTGCCAAGCCCGGTTCCGCCGGCAAAGCGGGGCTCAATCAGCAGATCCGCGTGGTGCCGGTCGGGGAAGAAGACCCCGCCGTCACGGTGGCGGCGGGCGAGGAAGGCGAGATCATCGCCAATCTCGCGAGCGACGAAGCTTTCGAGGGCTATTGGCGGCGCCCGGAGGCCGACGCCAAGGCGCTCAAGCAGGGCTGGTATCACACTGGCGATATCGGCTATTTCGACGCTGCGGGCGATTTGTTTGTCACTGGGCGGGTCGACGATATGATCATTTCCGGTGGCGAAAATGTCCTGCCGGTCGAGATCGAGAGCGTTCTCTCGTTGCATCCCGGCGTGGCGGAGGTTGCGGTGGCGGGCCTCGAGGACGAGCGCTGGGGCAAGCGTGTTACCGCCTTCGTCAAACGCCGGGAAGAAATCGCGGAAACGGATTTGGACGCCTATTGCCGAAGCTCGGACCTGGCCAATTTCAAGCGCCCGCGCGAATATGTTTTCGTCCGCGAAATTCCAAAATCGCCGGTCGGAAAAATCCTACGCCGCAAACTGATCGCCGGCGATTATGAACGAGACTAGAAAAGGTGGATGAGCCGTGAGCCAATCATTTGACAGCACCCTGCCCGAACTGCTCAGGGACCTAGACGGATTTCGCATCGAGATAGACGGTGATCGCGAGCGGGCGGATATCGTGTTGGACCGGCCGCCCTTGAACGTAGTCTCCATGCGCCAACGCGATCAGCTTGCCGCCGTAATCGATGAACTCGACCGCAATGAGGCCGTGCGTGTGATCGTCATTCGCGGCGAGGGCAAGAATTTTTCTTCCGGCGGCGACATCCCCGGCTTCATGGAGCAAACACCCGAGCATGTCTCGCGCCTCGCCTGGAACGTGGCGGCGGCGGAGCGCTGTCACAAGCCGGTGGTCGCCGCGATCCGCGGCTATTGCTTTGGCGTGGGCTTCGAGCTTTCGCTCGCCTGCGATTTCCGCATCGTCAGCGAGGACGCCTTGGTCGGTCTGCCGGAACAACGCATCGGCATGATCCCCGGTTCCGGCGGCTCTATCCGTCTCCTCAAAATGATCGGTATGGCGCGCACCAAGAATATGGTCATGCGCAGTCTCCGGGTGCCGGGCAGGGACGCCTATGAGTGGGGCATCGCAAGCGAGTGCGTTGCCGACGACAAGCTGGAAGAGGCGACCGATGCGTTCGTCGATGAGTTGCGTTTCTTCTCGCCCTTGGCTCAGCGTACCATCAAGGGCGTGCTCAACGCCGCCGAAGATGCGCCGCTTCATGTCGGTATCGAGTTGGAAGGCCAGGCCTATGGCCGCATCCGCTCCTCTGAGGATTTCGCCGAGGGCGTCGCCTCCTTCAGGGAAAAGCGCAAGGCGATTTTCAAGGGCCGCTAGGTTTCGGTATTGGCGGCAGCGCACTCTCTATACTTTGCGCAATCGACAGCAGGCGCCGGTCGCTGCCCGACGGCCCGTCGAGCGCGAGGCCGACCGGGAGACCCTGGGGTGTTAGGCCCGCAGGAAGGGTGACGCCCGGAATACCGGCGATGCTGCCCGGGTCCGTATTGTTTACCATTGTTGGAAAGAGCGGCAGCGCTTGACCGCCGAGGTCCACCGTCTCGTCCGCGCCGATGGGCGTTGCCGGCAGGAGGGTGGTCGGGAAGATGATCGCGTCGAGCCGTTGGTCTTTGAAGCAGCCGCTCAAGGCCTGTTGCAGCTTCGGGCGCCGATTCTCGATGGCATCGCGATATATGTCCGCCATGGCGTCATGCTCCGGCGTCAGCATTGTGGACAGAATTGCTTTTACATCGGGGCTCGCTATTTCGGCGACCAATTGCTCGAAATTCGGGCCGTCGGGCGCCGTTTCCGCCAAATAGCGAATGAGATTCTGCTTGGTCTCGTAGATCGCTATGGGAAAGCCACAGGCCTCCGCCGGTGCTTCGACCTCGGCGATCCCCACTTCGACGAATTCGCAGCCGGCGGCGCGCAGCTGGTCGAGCGCGTTGGAGATGACGGCCTCGGTCTCGGGATGGAGATTGTTAAAATAGTGATTTGCCGGCACGCCGATGCGCAAATCGCCGATGGCAATCGTTTGCAGGCTATCCGCATCGCCGCTGATCGCGGCATCGATCAGTGCGGCGTCATCGACACCGCGAGCGAGTGGCCCCGCCGTGTCCCGGGTATGGGAAATCGGCACGATGCCGCGCTGGGAATAGCGGCCGATGCTTGGTCTGAAACCGACGACCCCGCACAGTGCCGCCGGGACCCTGACTGAGCCGCCGGTATCCGTGCCGAGAGCCGCCGGTACCATGCCGGCCGCCACCGCCGCGCCCGAGCCGCCGCTGCTGCCGCCCGGAATTCGCGCCGGATCATAGGGATTCCGCACCGCGCCGGTGGCGGCATTGTTGGAAGTGATGCCGAAAGACAATTCATGTTGGTTCAGCTTGGCGAAGACGAACGCCCCGGCTTCGAGCAAGCGCTCAACGACATCCGCATTTCGCGCCGGCCTGTGGTTGTGCAAGGCGGGCGTGCCGGCCGTAGCCGGCAGATCGTTTGTGCCGAAGGCATCCTTGACGCCGAGCGGAAGGCCATGAAGAAGGCCGGTTGCGGCGGCATTGTCCCTCGCCTCCGCGAGCCTCAGCACGCGTGCTTCGTCCAGTGCGATGAGGGCGTTCAAACCCTGATTGTCATGGCAGGCGGCGATCAATTCCCGGCAATATTCCGAAACCGAGATCGATTTATCGCGGATCGATCCGCAAATTTCGCGCACGCTCCAATATCTTATGTCGGTATCCGGCGACAGCTTAATTCTCCATCGCTGTTTGTTTGACGGAGATTTACAAATAGCATTGCATTCGGAACGAGAACAGAGGCTCAAGAGACAGGTACGCGGCCGTGAAATTCGACAGCGTCTTTATTCCCTATCGCGCTTATTGGAGCACGCCCTTTTGCCGTTGGCAGGGCAGTTTGGCGGGCGAGCATCCGCTGAAGCTGGCCGCCTCTTGCGCCGCGAAGTCGCTCGCCAAAAGCGGCTGCGAAGCGGAGCGGTTAGGCGGCGTTCATTTCGGCATGACCGTGCCGCAGCAGGGAAGCTTTTACGGCGCGCCCTGGTTTGCGGCGCTGATGGGCGCCGAACATGTCACCGGGCCAGCCATCAATCAGGCCTGCGCGACCTCGGCGCGGGTACTCGCCTCGGCCGCCGCATCCGTGGAAATGAAAGCCTCCGATGTGAGCCTCGCCGTCGCGGCCGACAGAATCAGTAACGGTCCGCATATCTACTATCCCGACGCGACCGGTCCCGGCGGAATGGGAAAATCAGAAAATTGGGTATGGGACAATTTCTCAAAGGACCCCTACGCCAAGGTCGCCATGGTCGAGACGGCGGAGAACGTTGCCGCCAAATTCGATATTTCACGCGCCGAGCAGGATGCGCTCACCCTTCGGCGCTACGAACAATATCAAATGGCGCTCGCCGATGACCGAGCCTTTCAACGCGGCTATATGCAGGAGGTCGAACTCACCTCCCGGCGCGAAACCACCACGATTTCCGGAGACGAAGGCATTGTGGAGGCCACCAAGGAAGGCATGGAAAAACTAAAGCCCGTGGTGGATGGCGGCAGCGTGACCTATGCGACGCAGACCCATCCGGCGGACGGCAATGCCGGCATGCTGCTGACGACGCAATCGGAAGCGAGCGTTTTGGGCGAGGAAGACAATGTACGCATTCAAATGCTCGCTTTCGGCGAGGGGCGGGCGGAGAAGGCCCATATGGGCATGGCGCCGGTCCCGGCGGCTCAAGCCGCGCTTTCCGCCGCCAATCTGACGATGGACGATATCTCGGTGGTGAAGACCCACAACCCCTTCGCCGTCAACGACATCTATTTCTCGCGGCAAATGAATTTCGGCGCCGAGGAGATGAACAATTACGGCTCTTCGTTGATCTATGGCCACCCGCAAGGCCCGACCGGCATGCGCCTGGTGATCGAACTGATCGAAGAATTGGTGATGACCGGCGGCGGCCATGGCCTCTTCACCGGTTGCGCCGCTGGCGATACCGGCGCCGCAATTGTCCTCAGAGCGGATGTTGGTTGACGCTGGCCGAGCCGAGGTCAGCCAAGCTCATCAAGCAGCGCCTTTGCTTCCTTCAAATCGACGGTATCGAAGCCCTCGGTAAACCAGTCATAGATGGGGGCCAGCAAGTCGCGGGCTTTGCCGCTTTTACCTTGCCCATGCCAAAGCCGCGCCAGGTTATGCGCGGTACGTAGCTCGAGCGACTTGGCTTCTTGATCGCGAGCAATTTCGAGGGCGCTCGAATAGGCAGCCTCCGCCTCGGATTCTGAAGGTCGATCAGCAGCGAGAAAGAGATCGCCGCGCACGCGATGAGTTTCGGGCAGCCACCAAGCCTCGCCCGTCTCGGCATGTGTTTCCATCGCCTGATCGAGTGCATCGTGACCTTCATCCACTTCGCCAAGCTTGCGGCAGCCATCCGCGTAGCATGTTAGAAAGTAAAGACGGAATACGAGGCCTATCCGGCGCGAATCCTCGATGGCTTCGCGCATTGGCGCGAGTTCGTTATTGCCCATCGCAATTGCCGAGATGCTTTTGTATATGCGTCCCCAAGTGTGCCATTGAGACAGGCGCTGTTCTTCGGAGAATGCGCTGAGTTCCTCGACGAACTGGGCCAGGGGTTCCCGATCGCACCGATATTGGCGTAGCGTGCACGACCATTGCAATCCCATCGCCAGCGTGTTGGCGTGTGCGAGTTCTCGGGCTGATTTGAGAGCATCATCCGAGATTTTCAACGCTCGGTCTGGATAGCCAAGATTCCAAAGGACTAGCGCCATTGCCCAACGTCCGCCCAATGCGGGTTCTTCGCCATATTGCGCGGCCACCGGCTCGGGTTTTTCGCGTTCTTCGAGGGCGATCATCTTCTCGTAGAAATTCAGCGCAGTCAGCAGACGACCAAACCACCAACTATCGAATCCCGAAACGTACAGGCTGAAAATCATGGGCTGCGCCGTTGGAACACGTTCCGCGCGTTTCAGACTCGTTGCCGCAATTTCCGACGAAATATCGTACTCCCCGCGCGCGACGTGAAACGCATGAAGGCCCAAATAAACCGGGAATATGGCTTCCACATCGTCCACCAGCTCGCAGAGTTCGCGCGCCCGCTGGAATGCCTCCCCGGTTTGGCGGTCCGCATAACCTTTCGTCGGTGCCAGCGCCGTGGCCAGGCATGATTGCAGGTCGAGTTGGCGGCGTGGCCGTTGATCATCGGCCGGTAGGTCCCCCACGATCCCGAGGCCGCTTCTGGCGTGATTGGCCGCTTCGAAATATGACGAGCGCTCCAGTGCCTGCCGCGCCGCCTTGTGCCAGAGGTCAACCGCCGGCCCAATCGATCCAGCTTCCGTATGATGGTGCGCCAACAGTTCGGGCCGCGTGTCCACGATGTCGGGCGAGTGCGTATCCAACACTTCCGCGACACGCGCGTGAAGCGCCTTGCGCCGGGGCCTAAGCAGGCTTTCATACGCGGCGTCCTGCACCAGCGCGTGCTTGAACGTATATGTGGCGTCGGGTGGCGTGCCGCGCGCGAACACGAGTTGGGAATCGGTAAGGACATTCAGTTGCTCGGCTAGGTCCAGCTCGCCAAGGTCCGACACGGCCGATACCAATCGGTCGCTAAACTCGCGCCCGATCACCGCGCCGACCTGGGCGATCTCCTTGGCCGGGCCGAGGCGGTCGAAACGGGCCAACAGGGAGGCTTGAAGTGTCGCAGGAATGGCGCCTTGCATGCCGCCTTCCAGGAGTGCTCGGGTCAACTCCTCCATGAAGAGGGGGACGCCATCCGCCTTGAGCGCGACTTCGTCGAGCGTCGCGCTGTCCAAATCGGCGCCGGCGACAACATTCTGAACCAATTCCAGACTCTCGCGCCGCGTCAGCCGGTTCAACGCCATCCAGGCGACATGAGCCTGGCCGACCCAAGGTGCCTGATATTCAGGGCGAAATGTCATGAGTGCGAGAATGCGCGCATCCTGGATATGCTCGACAAACATATCCAGCAATTCCTGGGTCGTCGGGTCGATCCAGTGCAGATCTTCGAAGATAAGCAATATGGGCTCCATATTGGCGAGACCCACGAGATGCGCGATCAACGCATCGAGGGTACGGGCCTTTTGCGCCTGAGGCGTTAGATTTAGCGCGGGGTAGTGATCCGCATAGGGGATCGACAGCAGGTCGGCAAACAGCGGTGCGATGGGCGAAATTTCATCCGCACTGCGGGCAAGCAAAGATTCTAATTTGCCAAGCTTGTCATCGGCACTTTCCGAAGGCTCGATGCCCGCAGCGAGTTCGAGCTGGGTGGAGATGGGGTATAGCGCGCTGTTGGTATGATGCGGCGAACATTGCAGGAGAATACGCGTATGTGTCTCGCCGGCGATACGCTCGTGCAATATTTGCGTCAGGCGCGATTTGCCGATGCCCGGCTCGCCCGAGATCAGAACTACCTGGCCCTCGCCCGATGTCGCCCGTTCCCAGCGTCTGAGCAGAATGTCGACCTCCTCCGTGCGGCCGACAAAACCTGGCAGAGCGCCGGGATGCCCGGCCTCGAAGCGACTTTCCACCCGGCGCTGGCCCGTCACCCGCCAAGCCCGTGCCGAACCCGCAAGGCCGTGGGGCGCAAGTTGTTCGAGCTCTGTCATCTCGAAGCCGGTATTCAGAAGCTTATGGGTATGCTCGCTAACCAAAACCGCGCCCGGCCCGGCTCGGTGCATCAGCGCGCTTGCAACATTCGGCGCTTCGCCCGATATCGTCGGCGTTTGGCCGGCGCCTTCGGAGTTGCCCACGATCACCAGTCCTGAATCGATGCCGATGCCAACCGTCATATTCAGGCCCTGTTGCAGCGTCATGCGTTGGAGGGTCTCGCCAATGTCGAGGGCGGCGTAAGCCGCCCGCGCGGCGTCATCCTCATGCGCTTCGGGAAAGCCGAAGCAGGCGAGGAAGCTCTGATCCATCGGCGTCATCATGGCGCCCTCATATCGCCTGACGATTTCCTCGCAGGCTTGCCAGGCGACATGCACGATGTCCCGGCGGTCTTCCGGGTCTAACGCATCGGGCGAGGAGGCAGAGATTGCGATTTGGCACTGAAGGACGGTGATCTGGCGCCGCTCGGCCGGTATGGAGCTCGGTTTGCCTGTAGGCTCTCGCACGGTGGAATGCGGTTCGATACTCGCGGTTTGCGGCGGAGTTATGGGGGGCGATGATTTGATTTCCTCGTAGAGCGCGTCGGTCTCGCCGCCCGGCTCGACCCCCAAATCTTCCGCCAACCTTGCACGGCATTTCTCATATTGTTTGAGCGCTAGGTCGCGCCGCCCGGCGCCCGCATGCAGGCGCATCACTGCGCGGTGCGCCTCTTCGCTGGAGCCGTCCAGCGCGAGCAGCCGATTGGCGCTACCCAGCGCTTCCTCGATCGGGCCATCCATGCGCGTCCGCACAAGGTCATGCAGGCCCGTGATGGCGCGATCATGCACCCGCTCGCGCTCGCCCCTCAGCCAATCGTCGAAACTTTCCTGACTGACCTCTTGCCCGGCCAGCAATTCACCATCGTAGAGCGCGGCCGCTTCGGCATCGCCCGCATC
>CAZUVO010000104.1:0-12923 GCA_964623955.1 uncultured Rhizobiaceae bacterium | reverse complement strand
CCCCCCGTCGCCGGCAATCTCAAGGACATGTTCGCAAACCTCACGCCGGCGGACGATCTTGAATTCCGCCACGGCGTGGATGCTCCGACGGTGCGCGTCGAGGGCATGACTGTCGCCGGCCAATGACCGAACGGGACGGCGCCGACCACAAACTGCTGCTCGATGCGGTGCGCGACGCCGGCGCCTGCGCGCTCGCGCGGTTCCAGAAGGACCAGAAGGTCTGGCGCAAGAGCAAATACCACCCGGTGTGCGAAGCCGATATCGAAACCAACGCGGTGCTCAGTGCGAGACTGATGGGCGAACGACCGGATTATGGCCGGCTCTCGGAGGAATCGGAGGACAGCGATGCGCGCCTCAAGGCCAAGCGCATCTGGGTGGTCGACCCGATCGACGGCACCAACAGCTATCTCAAGGGCCTGCCGGAATTTGCCGTGTCGGTTGCGCTGATCGAGGACGGCCGTCCGCTGATGGGCGCGGTCTTCAATCCGGCGGCGGATGAACTGTTCGAGGCGGTCGCCGGCGCGGGTGCGCGGCTCAACGGCAAGGAGATCAGGGTGAGCGCCTGCGCCGAGTTGGCGGAGATCAACATTCTCGCCAGCCGCTCCGAGCATCGCGAAGCCGGATGGCCGGAGCGCTTCGACGCGGACAATGTCCATGCCATCAGCTCCATCGCCTACAAGCTCGCCCTGGTCGCCGATGGTCGCTTCGACGCGGCGGCGAGCGCCTGGCCGAAAGCCGATTGGGACATCTGCGCCGGCTGCCTGCTGGTGGCAGAGGCCGGCGGCGCGATCAGCAGCATCGCCGGCAACGACCTCCGCTTCAATAAGGAGCGTCCGATGCACGCCACCTGCCTCGCGAGCAATGGCCACCTGCATGACGCCTTGAAAGCCGAGCTCGGCGAGTGGGCGGAGAAATAACCGGGGCGATTGGCCGGAATCCCCCTGCCGTGATATGATTCGCGCTTCGATTCAACACATTAGTGGATAGAGTCGCGGAAAGCTGACGAACCGGTGTCCGACATGACCTCCGAAGCGCGCCCGTCGAGCACGCGCGACCTTCTCGTGCGGCTCATACGCGAGCATGTGCGGCCGCATCTGCGCCGCCTCGGCTTGGCGATGCTGCTGATGGCCATCGTCGCCGGCAGCACGGCGGCTCTCGCCTATCTCATGGAACCGGTGATGGACGATGTGTTCGAAAAACAAGACCGCGAGATGCTGATCGCGGTGCCGATCGCAATTCTTGTCGTCACCCTGATTAAAGGCGCCGCGACCTACGGCCAGGCCGTGCTCTTGGCATTCGTCGGCCAGCGCATTATCGCCGATCTGCAGAAACGCCTGTTCCGCCATGTCATCCGCTTCGATCTCGCCTTTTTCCACGACACCGCCTCGGGCAAGCTGGTCTCGCGCATGACCAACGACATCAACCTCATGCGCAACGCCGTCGCCAACGCGATCACCGGCGCGGTCAAGGATTCGCTGACCCTGCTGTTTCTCGTCGGCGTAATGTTCGAGAAGGATTGGAAGCTCGCGCTGATCGCCTTCGTGGTTTTCCCCCTCGCCGTCTATCCGATCGTTCGCATCGGCCGGCGCATGCGCAAGGTCTCGACCTCGGCGCTCGGCGAGCTGGGAAGCTTCACGGCGCGGCTCAACGAAGCCTTCCAGGGCGCGCGGCACGTCAAGGCCTACAATATGGAAGACTTCGAAGCGGCGCGCACCGAGCGGCGGATCGAAAGCGTCTTCCGTCTCATCTTCAAGGCTCTGCGCACGCGCGCCGCCGCCTCGCCGATCATGGAGACCTTGGGCGGCGTATTCATCGCGCTGATCATCCTCTATGGCGGCTGGCAGGTCATCGAGGGCGCGTTGACGCAGGGCGAATTCATGGGCTTCGTCACCGCCATGCTGCTTGCCTATCAGCCGCTCAAGGCGCTCGCCAATCTCAACACCAATCTGCAGGAGGGGCTCGCCGCGACGGAGCGCGTGTTCAAGATACTCGATACCAAGCCGGCGATCACCTCGCCGCCGAATGCCCCGGCCCTTAGCGTGAAAGGCGGTGCCATCGCTTTCGAGCATGTGAGCTTCACCTACGGCACCGGCACGGCGGCGCTGCACGATATTTCGCTCGAGGTGCCGGCGGGGAAGACGGTCGCTCTGGTTGGCCCGTCGGGCGCCGGCAAATCGACCATCCTCAATCTCATTCCGCGCTTCTACGACGCCGACGGCGGCCGCGTCGCCATCGACGGCACCGATGTCGCCACCGTCGATCTCGCGTCCCTGCGCTATGCCATCGGCCTGGTGAGCCAGGAGACCGTGCTGTTCGACGACAGCGTGCGCGCCAACATCGCCTATGGCCGGCCGGAGGCGAGCGAGGAAGAGATCGTCGAGGCCGCCAAGAGCGCCGGGGCGCATGGTTTCATTACCGGCCTGCCCGAGGGCTATGACACGGAGATCGGCGAGCAGGGCGCCAAGCTTTCCGGCGGCCAGCGCCAGCGCCTCTCGATCGCCCGCGCCATGCTCAAGGACGCGCCCATCCTGCTGCTCGACGAAGCGACCTCGGCGCTCGATCCGGAAACCGAGCGGTTGATCCAGCAATCGCTCAGCCGCCTCATGCAGGGCCGCACCACCCTCGTCATCGCCCACCGCCTCGCCACCGTGCAGGAAGCTGATATCATCCACTATATCGAGGAGGGGCGCGTCGTCGAATCGGGCTCGCACCGCTCGCTGATGGCCAAGGACGGCGCCTATGCCCGGCTCTATTCGCTTGAGCTGGTGCCGGAGAACGCGGCCGCCGGCGAGGCGGGCGACGCGAGCGTGGACGGCGCGGCCGACTGACCGTGCGCGGGCTGCCACGCTCTTTGCCATGAAGCGTCTGCTTCGCTCCTCGGCCTTTCAGGCGCTCTTGTGTTGGATCGCGGCGAATTATATCCGCTTGGTTTATGTCACCGGACGGTGGCGCGTCGAGGGGCGCGGGCCGGCGGACGAGCTGGTGCGGGGCGGCGGGCCGATCATCGCCGCCTTCTGGCATGGCCGCCTGCTGATGGCGCCCACCGGCTGGCGCTACCGGGCGCCGCTCGCGGTGATGATTTCGCAGCATCGCGACGGCGAGATGATCGCCCGCACGGTGCATCATTTCGGCGTCCGCACGGTGCGCGGCTCGACCACGCGCGGCGGCTCGAAGGCGCTTCGCGAGATGCTGCAGGTGGTCAAGAGCGGCAACAGCGTCGCCATCACTCCGGACGGGCCGAAGGGCCCGCGCATGCGGGCGCAGTCCGGCATCGTGCTGTTGGCGCGGCTCTCCGGCGCGCCGATCGTGCCGGCGACCTATGCGGTCTCGCGCCGCAAGCTGGCGACGAGCTGGGACCGCTTCGTCATCGCGCTGCCGTTCAGCCGCGGCCTCTATTTGTGGGGCCCGCCGATCCATGTCGCGCCCGACGCCGACGAGGCGGCGCTCGAAGCGGCGCGCCTCGAAGTGGAACGCAGCCTGAATGAACTGACCGAAGCCGCCGACCGGCGCATGGGGGTCGAGCCGGTGGCGCCAGCCGAGGCCGCCGCGACATGATCGGCGCCCTGGCAACGCCGGCCCTCTATCGCGGCCTGAGCAGCCTCGCCGCACCGGCGATTCATCTCTGGCTCGCGCGGCGGCGCGGCCAGGGCAAGGAGGACGAAGCGCGCTTCGCCGAGCGCCTCGGCCATGCCGGCCTGGCGCGCCCCGAAGGCCGCCTCGCCTGGGCCCATGCCGCGAGCGTCGGTGAGTCGCTGGCCGTGTTGCCGCTTGCCGAGCGCCTCTGCGCCGAGGGCCTGAATGTGTTGATCACCTCGGGCACGGTGACCTCCGCCCGGGTGCTGGAGAAGCGCCTCGGCGCCGGCATGATGCATCAATATGTCCCCATCGACCGGCCGGCGGCGGTGACGCGCTTTCTCACCCATTGGCGCCCGGATGCGGCGATTTGGGTGGAATCGGAACTCTGGCCCAATCTGGTGCTCGCCGCCGCCGCACGGCGCATCCCGATGGTGATGGTGAATGCCCGCATGTCGGAGCGCTCGGCCCGGCGCTGGCGCCGCATGCCGCGCCTGATCGCGCCGCTCCTCGGCGCCTTCGGCGCCTGCCTCGCGCAGAGCGAGGAGGATGCCGCCCGCCTCAAATCACTGGGCGCCCCTACGGTGCGCCTTGCCGGCAATATCAAATATGACGCGCCGCCGCTCCCCGCCGACGAGGCGGCGCTCAACCATCTCCGCCACGAGATCGGCGGCCGGCCGCACTGGCTCATGGCGAGCAGCCATCCCGGCGACGAAGCCGCCGCGGCTGAAGCCCATGCCGCGCTCGCCGGCAAGATCCCCGGCCTCCTGACCCTGATCGCGCCGCGACATCCGGAACGCGGCGCGGCAGTCATCGACATGCTGCGCGCCCGCGGCCTCCAGGTCGCCGAGCGCAGCACGGGCGACCATATCGCGCCGGAGACGGATATCTATGTCGCCGATACCCTGGGCGAAATGGGGCTGTTGTACCGCGCCTCGGGGATCGCGTTCGTCGCCGGCTCGCTCGCCGATCATGGCGGGCATAATCCGGTCGAGCCGGCGCTGCTCGGCAATGCGCTTCTCGCCGGCCCGGATATGCGCAATTTCGACGATGCCTGTTATGCCCTGGAAAAAGCGGATGCCCTGACTCGTATTGGCCGCGCGGGCGATCTCGCCGGCGCCCTGGAGCCGTTGCTGCGCGACCCGGCGCTGGCCCGCCGGAATGCCGAGGCGGCAGAGGCGGCGGCGCGCGCCCTCGGCGGTGCGAGCGACCGGGCGCTGGCGGAAATCATGCGCCTCCTCGGCGATGCGAAAGAGCCGGCTCATGCGCGCGCCTGACTTTTGGGGCCCGGGCCGGGGCGCGAGCCTGCCGGCCAGCCTGCTTGCCCCCATCGCTTCGCTTTACTCGGCGGGTGCGCAGATACGCCGCGCCTTTACTCCGTCCCAACGCGCCGGCGTGCCGGTGATCTGCGTCGGTAATGTGGTCTCCGGCGGCGGCGGCAAGACGCCGACCGCGCTGGCGCTCGCCAAGCTGATGAAGGAGCGCGGCGTGGCGGTGCATTTCCTCACCCGCGGCTATGGCGGCACGGCGCGCGGGCCGCTCCGCGTCGATGCCGAGCGCCACGACGCGCGCAAGGTCGGTGACGAGCCGCTCCTCCTGGCGCGCCGGGCGCCTACCTGGCTCGCGCGCAACCGGCCCGCCGGCGCGCGCGCGGCGGTCGCCGCCGGCGCCGAGGCGATCGTCATGGATGACGGCTTTCAGAATCCCTCTCTCGCCAAGGATGTCTCGCTGATGGTCGTCGATGCCGGCTTCGGTTTTGGCAATGAGCGGCTGTTGCCGGCGGGCCCGCTGCGCGAGCCCATCGCGCGCGGCCTGGCGCGGGCCGATGCCGTCGTCCTGATCGGCGCCGACGAAGCCGGTCTCGCGGCGCGGCTCGGCGGCGGCGGGGTACCGCTCCTTCGCGCCGAGCTCACGCCGAGCTTGCGGGCGCTGAAATTGCGCGAGCGCGCTGTTGTTGCCTTCGCCGGCATCGCCCGGCCGGGCAAATTTTTCGCCACCCTGGAAGCGATCGGCTGCAACATTATCCGGCGCGTCGACTTCGCCGATCACCACCGCTACTCGCCGAACGAGATCATGACCCTGGTGGAACATGCCGGCGCCCAGGGCGCAGTCCCGGTCACCACGGAAAAAGACTGGGTGCGCCTGCCGCAGGAAGCCAAGCCGATGGTCGAGCCGGTGCCCGTCACCCTCGAATGGCAGGATCCGGATGCGGTGGAAGCGGTCATCGGGCCGGCGCTAACGGGCGCCGCGCGCACCCATGACTAAGCCCGGTATTGCCAAGCGGCTGCGCTACGCGGTGGAAGGCGCGGCCGTCGCGGCGATGTTCGCGGTCCTCCGCGTCCTGCCGCTGCCCGTCGCCTCGTGGCTGTGCGGTGCACTAGCCGGCGTGGTCGGGCCGCTCCTGCCGCTCCATGCCCGCGCCCGGCGCAACATGATGCGCGCCATGCCCGAACTTTCGGCCCAGGAGGTCGAGCGTGCGCTCGGCGAAATGTGGCGCCATCTCGGGCGGGTCGCCGGCGAATATCCCCATCTCGCGAAGTTCCGCCCCTACAGCGCCGGTGGGCGCATCGAGGTAATCGGCGAGGAGCATCTCGCGGCGGCAAAAGAAGCCGGACACGGCATGCTGTTCACCGGCCATATCGGCAATTGGGAGGTCTCCGGCCTGCCCCTGATCCATTACGGCATCCCCATCGCCTTCGTCTACCGCGCGCCCAACAATCCCATCGTCGACCGCCTGATCTCCCGCGCCCGCGGCAAAGGCATTACCGACAATGCCATCGCCAAGGGCGCCTCGGGGGCGCGGGAAATGGTGCGCCAGGTGCGCGACGGCGGCTACACCGCCATGCTGGTCGACCAAAAAATGAATGACGGCATCGCCGTGCCCTTCTTCGGCCGCGACGCCATGACCGCGCCGGCGCTGGCGCAGCTCGCCCTTAAATATGATCTCCCGGTGTGGCCGGTGCGGACGGAGCGCCTCAAGGGCTGCCACTTCCGCGTGACCGTCTATCCCGAGCTCGAACTGCCGCGCTCGGGCGATTCGGCGGCGGATGCGGCGGAGACCATGCGCCGGGTCAACGAGATATTGGAGAGCTGGATTCGCGAGCAGCCGGGACAATGGCTGTGGCCGCATAACCGCTGGCCCAAGAACGGATCATGATGTTTCGGAGCCGCGTCGCGGTTCCGAAACATCATGTGAATCCGAGCGACATCAAATAATTGAGGCTGAGTTAGTTCCTCGGCTCGACCAGCAGGGCCGGGTCGACGCGCCGTTCGAACCAATTCATGCGCCAATCGAGATGAGCGCCGGTGACCCGCCCGGTGGCGCCGATCGCGCCGATCACTTCGCCCTGGACCACGCGCTGACCGACCGCGACATCGACCCGGCTCATATGGAGAAAGGACGAGCTCAGGCCGTGGCCGTGATCGAGAATGATGGTGCCGCCGGAATAATAGAGATCGGGCTCGGCGAGGCGAATCTCGCCGCCGGCCGGAGCATGGACGGGAGTCCCCGTCGGCGCCGCGATATCGACGCCGAAATGCGGCTGGCGCGGCTCGCCGTTTAGAACCCGCTGGCTGCCATAGACGCCTGAGATCGGCCCTTCCGCCGGCCAGATGAAACCACCGGCGAAATGAGTCTCCGCCATGTCGATGGCACGGGCGGCGCGGACCCGGGCGCCCTCCGCGCGGATGCGCGCCAGCACCTCTTCGGGCGGCGTAACCATCTTTTGCGGCAGGCCCTCAATGCGCTGAATCTTGTATTCGCGTGTGGCAATGGCGAGATCGCGCGTTTCCTCGCTACCGCCCGGCGTGACGATTGTCAGCACCGCCTCCGGCCCCGCATCGCGGCCGAACCCAAAAACGAAAACGCCGTCGGGCGAGAGCCGGAGTTCGCGCCCGTCGAAGGCGACCGAGCTGCCCGGCGGCGCCGCGCCGAACACCAACCCGCCCTGGATGAAATTGCCATCGAGGCGGACCTCTTGCGCCCCGAGCGGCTGTGCGACGGCAAAGAGGAGAACAACAAAAACAAACGCCAAGCGCTTCACAGCAAGGAACCCTGCCCGCCATCGTCTTTACCGGGACCGCGCGCCTTGCCGCCTTTGGGCCGGCCCGCGGCGACCGCCGCCGCCTCGCCGTCATGGAAGCGGAGCGCCACTTCCATGCCCGGCTTGAGGGCGCCCGCCGAGGTCACCGGCCGCGCCTTGGTGTCGCGCACCAGGACGAAGCCGCGCTCCAGCACGCGCTCATAGGAGAAGCTGTCGAGCAGGCGATCAAGCGCCGCCATGCGCTCCGTCTCCTGCGCGATACGCTGGCGCACGGCACGCGCCGCCCGTTCGCCGAGCTCGCCGCTCTGCCGCACGCTTTGTTTGATATGCATTTCGAGGGCGCGGGGCTGCAGGCCGGCGGCGGCGCGTGCCAATTCGCGCTGCTTCTCCGCGAGCGTCTCGCGCGGGCGCGGCAATTGATAGCCGAGCTTGGCGACATGATCCGCGCGTGTCCTGAGGGAGCTGCGCGCGGCGTTGACAAGGCGCTCGGACCAATCGTCGAGCCGCTGCGCCGCCGCGCCGAGCAGGGACGACGCGTCGGGCAGGCCGCGCCCGAGGCCTTCCACATGGTTGCGCCGCTCGGCGAGGAGACGCGCGGTGGCCGAGACCAGCCGGCGCTCGCGGCCCATCAGATCGTCGATCAATTCGGCTCGCACCGGCACCGCCATTTCCGCCGCCGCCGTCGGCGTCGGCGCGCGCCGGTCGGCCGCCATGTCGATCAGGGTGACGTCGGTCTCATGGCCGATCGCCGATATCAGTGGAATGTCGCTTTCCGCCGCCGCGCGCACCACGTCCTCCTCGTTGAACGCCCAGAGGTCCTCCAGGCTGCCGCCGCCGCGCGCGACGATGAGGATATCGGGCCGGGGGACATCGCCGCCGGGCTCAAGCGCATTGAAGCCGCGTATCGCCGCCGCGACCTCGGCGGCCGCCTTCTCGCCCTGCACCAATACCGGCCAGACCAGCACATGGCGCGGGAAGCGCTCGGAGATACGGTGGAGAATGTCGCGGATGACCGCGCCGGTGGGCGACGTCACCACGCCGATCACCGCCGGCAGATAGGGCAGCTCGCGCTTGCGGTCCTCGTCGAACAGGCCCTCGGCGGCGAGCTTCTTGCGGCGCTCCTCGAGGAGCTTGAGGAGTGCGCCTTCGCCGGCGATCTCGACGCTCTCGACGACGATCTGATAGCGCGAGCGCTGGGCATAGGTGGTGAGCTTGCCGCTGGCGATAACCTCAAGGCCGTCCTCGGGCTGCAACCCGAGCCGCCCGGCGGTGCCGCGCCAGCACACCGCGTCGAGCACCGCCTTGTCGTCCTTGAGCGAGAAATAGAGATGGCCCGAGGCGGCGCGCTTGAAGCCGGAGACCTCGCCCCGGACCCGCACCCAGCCGAAATTGTCCTCGACCGCGCGCTTCAGCGCACCCGACAATTCGCTAACCGAATAGGCCGGAATATTTCCGCCGGCGCCGTTCTCCTCAACCTGTTCGTTCATGCTCGCCCACCGCGTCCGCTGTGCTACAAGAACCTAACGAAAAGGAGAGGCTATTACATATGAAAACTCTCGTGATCGGCTCGGGCGGACGGGAACATGTGTTGTGCTGGAGCCTGGCGAAATCCCCCAACATCGAAAAGCTCTATTGCGCCCCGGGCAATGCCGGCATCGCGGCGCAAGCGGAATGCGTGGCGCTCGACGTGATGGATTTCGACGGCATTCTCCAGTTCTGCGCCGAGAACGGGATCGGTTTCGCCGTGATCGGGCCGGAGGCACCGCTGGTCGGCGGCCTCGCCGACCGGCTCGAAGCCGCCGGCATCGCCACCTTCGGGCCGAGCGCGGCGGCGGCGCGACTCGAAGGCTCGAAAGGCTTCATGAAGGACCTCTGCGCCCGCGCCGGCGTGCCGACGGCGGGTTATGGCCGGTTCACTTCGTTCGAAGAAGCAAAGGCATTTATCGAGGCGGGCGCGGCACCCGTAGTGGTCAAGGCGGACGGGCTCGCCGCCGGCAAGGGCGTGATCATCGCGCAAACGGTCGACGAGGCGGTCGCCGCCGCGCAGGACATGTTCGCCGGCCAGTTCGGCGAGGCCGGCAGCGAGCTGGTTGTGGAAGAGTTTCTGCCCGGCGAGGAGGCCTCTTATCTCGCCCTGGTGGACGGCGAAACCGTGCTGCCGCTGGAGACGGCGCAGGATCATAAGGCGGTCGGCGAAGGCGATACCGGCCCCAATACCGGCGGCATGGGCGCCTATTCGCCGGCGCCGGTGATGACGCCCGAGCTTTGCCAGCGCGCGATGCGCGAAATCGTCGAGCCCCTCGTCAAGGCCATGGCGGCCGACGGCGCACCGTTCAAAGGCGTATTCTACGCCGGGCTGATGATCGCCGATGGCGCGCCCAAGCTGCTCGAGGTGAATACCCGGTTCGGCGATCCGGAATGTCAGGCGATCCTGCCGCGCCTCAAGAGCGACCTTTTGACCGCGCTCCGCGCCGCGCGCGACGGCCGCTTGAACGAGATCGAACTGGAATGGCATGACCAGGCGGCGCTGTGCGTTGTCATGGCGAGCAAGGGCTATCCCGGATTCTACGACAAAGGCAGCGTGATTCGCGGCATCGGTGCCGCCGAGGCGGCGACGGGGGCAACCGTGTTCCATGCCGGAACGAGCCGGGCGGACGGCGAAACAACCGCTACCGGCGGGCGGGTGCTTGGCGTCACCGCGCTCGGCGATACCATAGCTGAGGCCCAGGCGGCGGCCTATCGCGCGGTCGAGATGATCGACTGGCCGGGCGGCTTCTACCGCCGCGATATCGGCTGGCGCGCGGTCGGGCGCTAGACCCGCCATGCAGCCGATCCTAGATTCGCATCATCATCTGTGGCGCGTCGCCGATCTGCCCTGGCTGCAGGCGCCGATGACGCCACGAATTTACGGCCCGTACGATGCCATCCGGCGCGATTATCTGATCGAAGAGCTGCGCGCGGAGAACGCGCCGCGAGGCGTTACCGGCTCGGTCTATATCCAATGCGGCTGGCCGCCAGAGAACGCCGCCGGCGAGACGCGCTGGGTGCAGTCCCTCGCCGATGCGGACAAGACACCGATGGCGATCATCGGCTGGGCGGATTTGGCCGATCCCAGCCTTGGCAAACTGCTCGACGCCCACGGCCAATCGCCCAATTTTCGCGGCATCCGGCAGATGCTCAACTGGCACGCCAATGCGCAATATCGCGCCGCCAATGTTGGCGAAGCAACGATGGCGGACAAGGCCTGGCGGCGGGGCTTCGCCGAGCTTGCCGAACGCGGGCTGATCTTCGACATGATGATTTTCCCCCATCAGATGGAGATGGCGGCGGACCTCGCGCGGGAGCATCCGAATGCGAGGATCGTCCTCGAACATGGCGGCCTGCCGGCGGACGAATCGCCCGAGGGCTGGGCGGCGTGGCGCGCGGGCATGGCGCTGATGGCGGAGCGGCACAATGTGGTCGCCAAGGTCTCGGGCCTCGGCATGTTCAACCACACATGCGAAGCCGGGTCGGTCGGGCCGATATTGCGCGAAATGGTGGCGATGTTCGGCGCCGAGCGATGCATGTTCGGCTCGAACTTTCCGGTCGACAAGCTGTGGGTCTCTTACGGCGACATGATCGCGGCCTATCGCGAGGCTTCCCTGCATTTAAGCGACGTCGAGCGGCGCGCGCTGATGCACGACACCGCCTGGCGGGTCTATGGCTTCGACCAATTGGAGCGCCCGCATGGCTGACATGCCGATCATCGACGCCCATCACCATATCTGGCGCCAGGCCGATCTGCCCTGGCTGATGGGCCCGATGCAGCCGCGCATCTTCGGTCCCTATGAGCCGCTCAGGCGCGACTACCCGATCGAGGAATTCCTCGCCGATATCGCCGGCCCCGGGATCACCCGCTCGATCTATGTGCAGACCAATTGGGCGCCCGGCGAGGAGGTCGCGGAATCGCGCTGGGTGCAGAGCGTCGCGGACGAACATGGCTGGCCGGCGGCGATCGTCGGTTATGCCGATCTCGCCGGCGACAATCTCACGGAGATTCTCGATGGCCACGGCGAATCGCCGGCCTTTCGCGGCATCCGCCAGCAGCTTCACTGGCACGAGAAGGAGCTTTACCGCTTCGCCCAGGCGCCCGACATCATGAACGGCGCGGCCTGGCGCAAGGGCTTCGCCGAAGTGGCGGAACGCGGGCTGGTGTTCGAACTGCAGCTCTTCACTTCGCAATTCGCCGACGGCGCGCGCCTTGCCAAAGACTTCCCCGATGCCAGAATCGTACTCGAACACGCCGGCATGCTCGAAGACACGTCGGAAGCCGGGCGCAAAGCGTGGCAAGAGGGGCTCAAGCGCCTCGCCGGGAATTCCAATGTCAGCACCAAGCTCTCCGGCCTCGGCACTTTCGTGCAACGCTGCGATGCGGACGGCATCGCCGATATCATGCAGCGTACGGTGGATATCTTCGGGCCTGAGCGCTGCATCTTCGGCTCCAACTTCCCCATCGAGAAGCTGTGGACCGGCTATGGCGACCTGCTCGCCGCCCATAGGCGGGCCGCCTCGCGCTATGGCGAGGCGGAGCAACGCGCCATCTTCCACGACAATGCCGCCCGGATTTACCGCCTCGATACCTAACGTTTGTCCGCGAAGAACTCCTTCAACAATTCGCCGGCGCGAATTTCGTCGAGGCCGCCATAGACTTCCGGGCGGTGGTGGCAGGTTGTCTGCTGGAAGATGCGCGGGCCATGCTCGACGCCGCCGCCCTTGGGATCGGAGGCGGCGAAATAGAGCCGGCGGATGCGGGCGAAGGAGATTCCTTGCGCGCACATCGGGCAGGGCTCGAGGGTGACGTAAAGATCGCAGCCGGTGAGGCGCGGCGAGCCGCGTTTGGCGCAGGCGGCGCGGATCGCCAGCAATTCGGCATGGGCGGACGGATCGCTGTCGGCCTCGGTGCGGTTGCTCGCCGCCGCCAGCACCTCGCCGCTCTCGCCATCGACCACCACGGCGCCAACCGGCACCTCGCCCGCCGCCGCCGCGCGTTCCGCTTCGGCGAGCGCCAATTGCATGAATGTGGTCCGGTCTTCGCTCATGGCGAGAAACTCGGCGTTAAACGCTAAATCGTCAAGCGCGCGCGTTGCGAAGGATCGCCCCCGGCCCTACATTCCGCTCATGAACGACGCCCGAAAAAATCCCGTCATCGGCCTCACTCTCGATTACGAGGAGGCGGGCGGCTATTCGAAATTTCCCTGGTACGCCATGCGGGAGAATTATTTCACCGCCATCGCCCGCGCCGGCGGCCTGCCGGTCGCGCTGCCGCAC
>CAZUVO010000103.1:0-13022 GCA_964623955.1 uncultured Rhizobiaceae bacterium | reverse complement strand
GTGCGGGTGCGGGTCGAGGTTTCGAAAAACAGCAGGATCAGCGTGCGCCCGCGCAGCACGTCGGATTTCTTCTGGGCGTCGCGGTTGAGCGCGACATAGGTTTCGGAAAGATCGAGAATCGCCGCCACGCTGTCGGGGGTCAGACCTTCGATCCCGAGCAGGTCGCGCTGCTGAAGCGCATTGGGCCGCGACACAGGCTGCATAAAAACCGGTTATTAGCGCTGCCCGGCGCGCGCGGCAAGGCGCGCGGCAGGGCATGCGCCAAGCGTTTCTTATCATGGGAGAATTTGGCGCGGGCATAAATGGCCGATCGGCCCTCGCCGGGAATTTGGTGCGCGAATCGAGGGCTGGACGCAGCCGCCCGGATAACCGATCTTTGCGCGTCCATGAAAGATCGCCCCACCTCTCCCGCCATGCCGGCCGGCGGCGTGACGACGGTTCACGCCGTTACCCTGCTGGCCAATTTGATGGTCTCCACCTCCTTCCCGGTCGGCAAGGAGATCGCCCATGCGCTTGAGCCGGGCGTGCTGATGCTGCTCCGTTTCGCCGTCGCCGCGCTCCTCATGGGCGTCTATGTCTATTTCCGCTACGGTCTCGCCTGGCCGGGCTGGGGCGCGCTTTGGCGCTACGCCGCGATCGCGCTCACCGTGGTGATCTTCTTCTGGTGCATGTTCGAATCCTTGCGCTACACCAGCGCGCTCAACACGAGCGCGTTGTTCACCACGGTTCCGGTGCTGTCCGCCATCTTCGCCTTCTTTATGGCCGGCGAGCGATTGGGGCGCTACCGCCTCGCCGCGCTTGCGCTCGGCCTGGTGGGTGCGCTCTGGATCATCTTCCGCGGCGATCCTGAACGGCTTGTCGCGCTCGACGTCAATAAGGGCGACGGCATCTTTCTCGCCGGCTGCTTCGTCTTTGGCTTCTATGGCGTGTTCGTCAAGCGCTTCGACCGGGGCGAGCCGACCGCCATCATGACCTTCTGGATATTGCTGTTCAGCGCGATCTTCTATCTCGCCATCGCCGGCAAGGATCTGGCCGCCTCGCCCTGGGCCGAGACCGGGCTCGATGTTTATGGCTGGATCGTCTATCTCGCCGTGGTCAGCACGGTGATCTCCTTTTTCATGTTTCAATATGCGACGCCGCGCATCGGGCCGACCCGGGTGCTCGCCTATTCCTATTTCATTCCGGCCTTCGTGCTGCTCGTCGATTGGGCGATCGGGCGCGGCCTGCCGCCGGTGATGACGCTGCCGGGCATCGCCATCGTGCTGATTGCGAGCTTCGTCATTCAACGCGGCGTCATCGAGATCGGGCAGAACCGGTGAGCGTTTCCGCGGCCCATGCGGTCGCCATCCTGGGGATGTTCTTCATCTCCACGACCTTCAGCGTCGGCGACGAGATTGCCGATTCCATGCCGGCCAGCGTGCTGATGGCGATCCGCTTCGGCGGCGCGGTGATCCTGTTCGCGCCCTTCATCATGTGGCGCTATGGCATCAAATGGCCTGGCCTGTCGGGCCTTGGGCGCTACGCTTTGCTGTCGGTCTTCTCGGGCATCTTTTTCTGGACCATGTTCGAGGGGCTGAAAACCACCGATTCCCTCAATTCCGGCGCGATCTCCACCATCGTTCCCGGCTTTACCGGGATCTACGGCGCGCTGCTGATGCGCGAGCGCCTCGGGCGCTATCGCTGGGCGGCCATGGTGATCGGTCTGGTGGGGGCGCTCTGGGTGATTTTTCGCGGCGATCCCGCGCGGCTGGTCGCGCTCGAGCTAAGCGAGGGCGACGCAATCTTTTTCGGCGGCTGCATCTCGATGGGCCTCTACGCGGCGCTCATTCCCAAGCTGCACCGGGGCGAGCCGGTGGCGGTGATGAGCTTCTGGTTCCTGCTGATCACCACCCTCGGCTTCCTCGCGCTCGCCAATACCGAGCTGGCGCGGATCGATTGGGGGGCGGTTGAGACCGGCGTCTGGGGCGGCCTCGCCTGGCTCGTCGTCGGCCCGACGCTCCTGACCTTCTTCATGATCCAGGTGACCTCGATCGCCATCGGCTCGACCCGCGTGCAGGCCTATTCCTATCTCATTCCGGCCTTCGTGCTGGTCATCGACTGGGCGTCCGGGCGCGGCCTGCCCTCGGCCATGACGATCCCCGGCATCGCCATCGTCCTGCTCGCCACCCTGGTGATCCAGCGCGGCGCCATCACCGAGGGCGCGGCACGAAGTTAGCTCTCGTCGGGAATCGCGTCGGCGCCGGGCAGGAACTGCGCGAACTCGCGCTCCGCCGCCTTGGGGTCGGCATGGGAGAGCCCCTCGAAATAGATTGAGTGCTTGCCGACCGAAATATCCTCCACGCCCTCGGCGAGAGCATCGATGATGCCTGCAGCGACATCCCCCGGCGCTTCCTTCTCGCCGTCGAGGCCGGCCAGCATCGGCGTGTCGGTCGAGCTCGGAAAGGCGGCGAGGACATGGGTACCTTGGGCGGCCAGCTCCGCCCGCACACCCTGGGTGAGCGACCAGGCGGCGGCTTTCGACGCGGAATAGGCGCCGACGAAGGGCGCGTTGATGCGCGCCGCCTCGGACAACACATTGACGATCGCGCCGCCGCCGTTCCGCGCCAGCACCGGCGCGAAGGCGCGGCACATTTCGAGATAACCCCAGAAATTGACCTCGAACTGCGCCCGCGCGCCGTCCAGCGAAGGCGCCTCGATCAGACCGGAAAATTCCAGGATCGCGGCATTGTTGATGAGCAGCGTCACATCGCCATGGCGCCGGGCGGCCGCCGCGACATCATCGGCGCGGGTGACGTCGAGGGCGATGGGCTCGGCCTTCTCCGGCCACGCCGCTACATCGCCGAGCGGCCCCGGCAGATCCGCCGCATAGATGCGGCCGGCGCCGCGATGCGACAAGGTCTCGACCAGGGCGCCGCCGATCCCGCCCGCCGCCCCGGTGACGAGGGCGGTGCATCCCTCGATCTCCATCCTGGCGCTTTTCCCATTGCCCGGCATACCGTACCTTCCCGTTCGCAGGCCGCGAGTTGCGAGGCGGATAATAGCACTGAACCGGGAGAGAAGATTGATACTGGTGACGGGCGCGAGCGGCACGATCGGCCGCGAACTGGTCGCTCTCCTCGTCGAGAGCGGCGCGCCGTTCCGCGCCATGACGCGCGATCCGGCGGCGTTGCCGGAAAATATCGCTCGGCCGGGCGATTTCGCCGATGTGGGGAGTCTGCGCAGCGCTTTCGCCGGCGTCACCCGGCTTTTTCTCCTGTGCGGCGCTCAGCCGGGCATGGACGCGCTCGAGATCAACGCCATCGAGGCCGCGCGCGAGGCCGGCGTGGAGCGCATCGTCAAAATCTCGGCGCCGAACGCATCCGAAGAGGGCCCCGCCCAGCTCCAGCGTCTGCATGGCCGCAGCGAGGCGGCGCTCCGCGCCTCCGGCATGGACTGGACGATTCTCCGGCCCAACGCCTTCATGCAAAACCTTTATGGCCCGACCCAGGGCTTCGACGGCGAGAGAAACTGCCGTTTGCCCCTCGGCGAGGCGAAATATTGTTTTATCGATGCGCGCGACATCGCCGCTACGGCGCTCGCGGCGCTGACCTCGCCGGGCCATGCGGGGCAGGTCTATGACCTGACCGGGCCCGAGGCACTGAGCTATGGCGCGGCGGCGGATATCGTTTCCGAGGTTATGGGCAAGGCCTTCCACTTCGTGGATATTTCGCCGGAGGATGGCCGCAACGATATGTTGGCGGCGGGCATCGACGCTTGGTTCGTCGATGAAATTCTGGAATGGTTCGCGCTGTTCCGCGCCGGCAAGGTGGGCGGCGTGAGCGATGCGGTGGAGAAGGTCACCGGCCGCGTGCCGCGCCGCCTCGCCGATTTCGTGCGCGCCCATGCGGGCGAGTTCGACTCGCTCGGCGGTTAGGGGAGAGAGGCTGATGCGGTTGCAGGGCAAATCCGCCATCGTCACCGGCGCCGCGTCGGGCATCGGCCGGGCGACGGCCAGCCGCTTCGCGGCGGAGGGGGCGTCCGTGATCTGTGCCGATGTCGACGCCGAACAAAACCAAGTGGTGGCGGAAGAGATTCGCGCCGCCGGCGGGCGCGCCGAAGCGATCAAGGCCGATGTCACGAGCGACGATGATGTCGCCGATCTTATTGCGCGCGCCATCGCGTCGCTCGGGCGCGTCGATATCCTGGTCAACAATGCGGGCCAGGCGGTGATCGGCACGGCGGAGGAAATCTCCGGCGAAGATTGGGACCGTCAGTTGGACGTCAATCTCAAGAGCATCTACCGCGCCTCCAAGGCGATCTGGCCGCATTTCCGCGCCCAGGGCGGCGGCATCATTCTCAACACCGCCTCCGTCGCCGGGCTGATCGGCGTGCCCGGCCAGGTCAGCTACGGCGTCTCCAAGGCCGGCGCGGTGATGATCACCAAGAACATGGCGCTCGACGGCGCCAAGGATAATATCCGGGTCAATTGCGTCTGCCCGGGCTGGGTGCCGACGCCGATGGTGGACGGCCATCTCGCGCAATTGGACGAGCCCGAGGCCTTTCAGGCGCGCCTCGAAGGGCTGCATCCCTTGGGGCTGGGCGATCCCAAACATATCGCCGCCGGTTTTCTGTTCCTCGCTTCCGACGAGGCGCGCTGGATCACCGGAATCGCCCTTCCCATCGACGGCGGGCTGACTTGCGGTCTCGCCGCCGAGGATTAGTTTTGTTTTCGCGCGAGGTAATCAAGCGCGCCTTGTAGCGTGTAGGCGGCGGCGAGCTTGTCGACGCGTTCGCGGCGCCGCTTGCGGGTGAGGTCGGCGTCGATCATGGCGCGCTCCACCGCTGCGGTGGAGAGGCGTTCGTCCCACAGCGCCACCGGCAGCTCCAGCTTTGTCGCAAGATTTTCCGCGAATTGGCGCGCCGATTGCGCGCTGGGGCCTTCCGAGCCGTCCATATTGAGCGGCAGGCCGACGACGATGCCGGCGACTTCTTCCGTCTTGATCAGCGCGTCAAGATGGGCCGCGAGATCGGCGAACTTACCGCGTTTGAGATGCTCCGCCGGGCTCGCCACCATGCGCGTCAGGTCGGAAAGGGCGACGCCGATCGTCTTCTTGCCGGGGTCGAGGCCGATCAGGCGGCCGGCCGGCGGCAGTGCCGCGCCAAGTTCGTCGATGGGCATCAGCGTCATATTGCGGTTCAATCGGCCCGGTGTTACGTTCGCCGCCCCGCCGGCCGCCAAGGCTTTGAAAAGCCTTAAGGTAACGGCGTCGGCGGCGGAATTTTCGTAAGTTCAAAGTTCGGGCAACCTGACACATGGCAATTGATAAGGCCACCGTGCTGCGCATCGCCAAATTGGCGCGCATCGAGGTCGCGGACGAGGCGACGGACGGCCTGGCGGATGAGCTCAACGCCATCCTCGCCTGGGTCGAGCAGCTCTCCGAGGTCGATACCGAGGGGGTCGAACCGATGACCAGCGTGGTCGCGGTGAAGGCGCCGCAACGCGCCGACGAAGTCGGCGAGACCGCGCCGCGCGACGAGCTGCTCGCCGATGCGCCGCAAGCCGAGGACGGCTTTTTCGTCGTCCCCAAGGTGGTCGAATGAGCGCGCTCACCGATCTCACCATCGCAAGCGCCCGCGCCGGCCTCGACAAAGGCGAGTTCTCCGCCCGCGAGTTGACCGAGGCGCATATCGCCGCGTGCGAAACCGCGCGCGAGTTGAACTGTCTGGTCGCCGAGACCTTCGATCATGCCCTCAGCCAAGCCGATACGGCGGACAAGCGCCTGGCCGCCGGCGAGGCCGGCCTCCTCGAAGGCGTGCCGCTCGCCATCAAGGATCTCTACTGCACCCGGGGCGTCCATTCCACGGCGTGTTCGCATATTCTCGACGGTTTCGAGCCGCCTTATGAATCGACCGTCACGGAGAATCTCTGGCGCGAAGGCGCGGTGATGCTCGGCAAGTCCAACATGGACGAGTTCGCCATGGGCTCGGCCAATGTCACCAGCTATTACGGCAATGTCGTCAATCCCTGGCGCCGCGCGGGCGACGACAAGCCGCTCGTGCCCGGCGGCTCCTCCGGCGGCTCGGCATCGGCGGTGGCGGCGCATATCGCGCTGGCTGCCACCGGCACCGATACCGGCGGCTCGATCCGCCAGCCGGCGGCCTTTTGCGGCATTGTCGGCCTCAAGCCGACCTATGGCCGCTGCTCGCGCTGGGGCATGATCGCTTTCGCTTCGTCGCTCGATCAAGCGGGGCCGCTTACCCGCAGCGTCGAGGACGCCGCGTTGATGCTCGGCGCCATGGCCGGCTACGACCCCAAGGATTCGACCGCGGTCGATCTGCCGGTGCCGGATTACGCGGCGGCGTTGACGGGCGACATCAAGGGTCTCCGCGTCGGCGTGCCGGCGGAGTATCGCCTCGATGGCATGCCGGAGGAAATCGAGACACTGTGGCAGCAGGGCGTCGACTGGTACCGCGATGCCGGCGCCGAGATCGTCGATATCTCCCTGCCGCACACGAAATATTCGCTGCCGACCTATTACATCGTCGCGCCGGCGGAGTGCTCGTCCAACCTGGCGCGCTATGACGGCGTGCGCTACGGCTTGCGCGAGGCCGATGGCGACTTGACGCATATGTATGAGAAGACCCGCGCCAAGGGATTCGGTACCGAAGTGCAGCGCCGCATCATGATCGGCACCTATGTGCTCTCCGCCGGTTATTACGACGCCTATTATTTGAAAGCTCAGAAGGTGCGCACGCTGATTGCGCGTGATTTCGAGCAGGCGTTCGAGACTGTCGATGTGGTGCTGACGCCGACCGCGCCCTCGGCCGCCTTCGCCATCGGCGAGAAGATGGACGACCCGATCGCCATGTACTTGAACGATATCTTCACCGTGCCGGCGAGCATGGCGGGCCTCCCCGGCATCTCCGTGCCGGCGGGGCTCAGCGCGGAAAACCTGCCCCTCGGCCTGCAACTGATCGGCCAGCCGTTCGACGAGGGCCGCATGCTGAACGCGGCGCAATTCCTCGAAACCGCCGCCCAATTCACCGCCGAGCCGGCCTGGCGCGCGGGAGGCTGGGCATGAGCGACTACCGCATTCAGGGCGAGAGCGGCGAATGGGAGATGGTCGTCGGCCTCGAAATCCACGCCCAGGTGGTGAGCCACGCCAAACTGTTCTCCGACGCGCCGACCGAATTCGGCGCCGAGGCCAATACGCAAGTCGCCCTCGTCGATGCCGCCATGCCTGGCATGCTGCCGGTGATCAATGGCGAATGCGTGCGCCAGGCGGTGCGCACGGGGCTCGCGCTCGCCGCCGAGATAAATTTGCACTCGGTATTCGACCGCAAGAATTATTTTTACCCGGACCTTCCGCCGGGCTATCAGATTTCGCAATACAGCCAGCCCATCGTCGGCGAGGGCGAGATCGAGGTTGATTTGGAGAATGGCGAGACGCGCAAGATCGGCATCACCCGGCTCCACCTGGAGATGGACGCCGGCAAGAGCATCCACGATATGCGCCCGGATGCGACCTGCGTCGATCTCAATCGCGCCGGCGTCGCGCTGATGGAGATCGTCTCCGAGCCCGATATCCGCTCGCCCGAGGAAGCCGGCGCCTATATCCGCAAGATCCGCTCGATCGTGCGCTATATCGGCAGTTGCGACGGCAATATGGAGCAGGGCAGTTTGCGCTGCGACGCCAATGTTTCGATGCGCCGTCCGGGGGACGAATTCGGCACGCGCTGCGAGATCAAGAACCTCAACTCCGTGCGCTTCGTCATGAAGGCGCTCGAAATCGAAGCCCTGCGCCAGGTCGAAATCCTTGAAGAGGGCGGCGAGATCGATCAGGAAACGCGGCTCTTCGATGCCAATCGCGGCGAAACGCGCAGCATGCGCTCCAAGGAAGAGGCGCATGACTATCGCTATTTCCCCGACCCGGACCTGTTGCCGCTCGATCTCGACGCGGACTGGGTCGAGGAGTTGCGTAAGGAACTACCGGAGCTGCCCGATGCCAAGAAACAGCGCTTTGTCGAAGATTACGGCCTCGGCGCCGAAGATGCCGGCGTGCTGGTGGCCGAGAAGGAAACGGCGGCTTATTTCGAGGCACTCGCCGAGGGCCGCGACGGCAAGCTCGCCGCCAATTGGGTGACCGGCGAGCTCTTTGGCGCGCTCAATGCCGCCGGCCTCGAGATCACCGCCTCACCGGTTTCCGCCGCGAGCCTCGGCGGCTTGGTCGACCGGGTCGCCGACAAGACCCTGTCGCGCCGCATCGCCAAGGAAGTGTTCGAAATCATGTTCGAGACCGGCGGCGAGGCGGACGCCATCATCGAGGAGCGCGGCCTCAAGCAGGTGAGTGATACCGGCGCCATCGAGGCGGTCGTGGATAAAATCATCGCCGACAATCCGGACAAGGTATCGGAGTTCAAAGGCGGCAAGGACAAGCTGATGGGCTGGTTCGTCGGTCAGGTGATGAAGGCCAGCCAGGGCAAGGCCAACCCGCAGATCGCCAACGAAATACTCGCTAAAAAGCTGAGCGGATAATCCAGGGAGGGTTCGCCATGCCGGACCGCATCACACCGCCATTCACCGAAGCAAGCGCCCGCCAGATGGTGCAGAACGCCGAGGACGCATGGAACCGGCGGGTGCCGGAAGAGATTCCGGGCGAATACACCGAAGACACAAAGTGGCGCTACAAGGACGTCTTCTTCGAGGGGCGGCAGCATATCGTCCCCTTCCTCACCGAGCGCTGGCCGATCCAGCAGGACTACCGCCTCAAGAAGGAAATGTGGGCCTTCACCGGCAACCGCATCTCGGTCCTCTTCATCAGCGAATGGCGCCACCGCGACACCGGCCAGTGGTACCGCACCCACGGCAATGAGCATTGGGAGTTCGCGCCGGACGGCCTGATGTCGGTGCAGGACATTTCGGCCAACGACGTCGAGATTACCGCGGACGACCGATCGCTCTGAATCCGGAATGCGCTTGCATTCCGGCAAGCGCGACTGCGCGCCCGAGTTAATACGAGGTAAGCCAAGCGCGCGGAGGCGCGCGCCCGGCGCTTGAGGGACCAAACAAAAGAGCGAGCGGACTCTCTAGCTCTTCACCGCCCCAAATGTAAAACCTCGGCTTAAATGCGGCTGGATCAGGAACCCGAAAATCAGCAGCGGCGGCAGGGCGAGGACGGCAAGCGCCGCCTGGACGTGCGGGCTGAAGATCTTGTTGATGAGCTGCACCGGAATGGGGACCCAGGTTCCGGCGGTGAGCGCGATGGCGAGCGCGCCCTCGCCCCAGCAGATGATGAAGATGAAGAGGATGGTCGCCGCCAGGCCGCTGCGGATAAGCGGCACGGTGACGAAGAAGTGGCTGCGCCAGCGCGACATGCCGTCGATCATCGCCGCTTCCTCGATCTCCGCCGGCACCTGATCGATGAAGCTTTTCAGCATCAGGGTGGAGATCGGCACCGTATAGGCGGCGTAGACGAGAATAAGGCCGGAGAACGCGTCGTTGAGGCCGACGGTCGAGACCACCGCCGCGATGGGAATGGCCACCGCCATCGGCGGCGCCATGCGGAAGGAGAGGATGTAGAGCAGCATGTTTCGCCCGCCGGCGCGGTGGCGCGAAATGGCGAGCGCCGCCATCAGGCCGGCGCCGACCGAGAGAGTGGTCGCCGACCCGGCGATGATGCCGGAGGTGACGATGGCGCGCCAGGACGAGCTTTGCGGCCAGCCCGCCGGGTCGATATAGGGATAGAAGACGTTGCGGTAGTTCTCGAGCGTCGGCTCGCTGGGCAGCCAGGGGAATGGCAGGACGTAGAATTCCCACAGCGGCTTGAAACTCGTCGACACCAGCCAGAAGAGCGGCACCAGTGCGAAGAGAAGTGCCGCCAGCAGGGCCAAGTAGTGGCCCGGATGCAGATGTCGCTGGCGGATCATAGGGACGCTCCGGGAGGCTGCTCGTCTTTGCAGATAGCATGGCTTAAGCTCAACCGGTCATCACAATTAGCGGCGCGGGAGGCCCAAATGCTGCCGGACTTGCATCCGCAATGGCGGAGCCTGGATTTCAAATCGCTGTTCGCCACCGGGGCCGCCTTCGTCAATACGGATGCGCAGAACAGCATCCTCGATCCCGAGGGCGTGCTGACCCACGAAAATATCTGGCAGGGCGCCCGCGAGCAGGGCGGCTCGCTGCATAACATCCTCCGCCTCGCCGCCGCCTGCCGCACCCGCGCCATGCCCTTCCTCTGGCTGCGTTACGACCGCTTCATCGGCGAGCGCGAGCCGCTGACGGAAATGGACGCGGCGCAATATGGCCAATGGAACAAGGATTACACCGGCGACGCGGACCGCAAGGCGTGGGAGGCGGACCTCGTGCCCGAGGTCAAGGAGATCATGCAGCCGGACGACATCACCCTGATCTATCCCGGCTGGAGCATATTCGCCGGCACGCCGATCGAGCGCTGGCTGGCGCAATGGGGCGCGCGCACGCTGATCATCTCCGGCTATCACACCGACTGGTGCGTCGAAATGGCGACCCGCTCGGCGCGCGATCTCGGCTATATGCCGGTGGTGATCGGCGACGCCTGCGGCACCACTCAGCCTCTCCATGACCAGACTCTGGCGCAAATCAACGATTGCTACGCCCCGGTGCTCTCCACCAGCGCCGCCCTCGACGCGCTGGCGTAAATTTTTCTCTTGTATTTTAGATCAAACGTTCTTAAATAGCCTCTAAGGCCGCAATCGATGCGCGGCTGAGATGGAGAGCAAGCCATGCCCCGCAGGCGCGAATTCGACGAAGACGAAGCCTTGGAGAAGGCGATGCATCTCTTCTGGAAGAAGGGATATGCGGATACCTCGGTGCGCGATCTCGTCGCCCATACCGGCGTCGCCCATGCCGGGCTCTACAAGGCATTCGGCGACAAGGAGCATCTGTTCGAGGCGGCGGTGCGCAAATATGCCGTGCAGCAGCAGCGCGCCATGTATGCGCCGATGGAGGCCAAAAGCGCCGGGCGCGGCGAGATCGAAACGTTCTTCAACAGTGTGATCCAAATCGCCAGGGGCGGCGGCTTTAACTATGGCTGCTTCGTCGCCAACACGGCGGTGGCGTTCGGCTCGGATCCCGGCCCGGTCGGCGAATTGGTGCGCGACAATCTGCGCCGCCATGTGAAGGCCTTCCGCAACGCCCTCAAAGGCGCACAAAAGCGCGGCGAAATCGGCCCGGATATCGACGTGAACCGGACCGCCACCGCGCTCGCGGCGACGTTCTACGGCATGTCGGCCATCGTGCACGCCGGCGCCTCGCTGAACATGATCGAGCAGGCGGCAAAAAACGCGCTGAAGCAACTCGGGTAATTTTTTTGGTCAATTTAAGATCGTTTGATCTTTTATACAGGAGGTAGCGATGAGCAGAGACAGGAGCAGAGAAAGCAAAGTCGACCGTTTCGCGCGCGGCTGGGCCGATTGGGTCCTCGGCCATCGCCGGCTGACGATTTTCGCATCCGTGCTGATCGTTCTGGTGCTGGCGGCGGGCGCGGTGCGGCTCGACGTGTCGAACAATTACCGGGTGTTCTTCTCCGACGAAAACCCGGACCTCGTCGCCTTCAACACCTTCGAGGAGACCTATACCAAGAACGACAATTTCCTCTTCGCCTTCAAGCCGGCGGCGGGAACCATCGACGATCCGCGCTTCATGGCCGTGGTGGAAGGTTTCACCGAGCGCGCCTGGACGATCCCCTATGCCATCCGCGTCGATAGCCTGACCAATTTCCAGCACACCTACGCCATCGAGGACGATTTGATCGTCGAGGATCTGATCCGGGGTGCGGCGGCGATGGATGTAGACGAGGTGAGTGCCCGGGTCGACATCGCCCTCGCCGAGCCGCTCCTGAACGGCCGCCTCGTCGCCGAAGACCGCGGCGCCACCGGCGTCAACGTCACCCTGCAATATCCCGAGGAGAGCCTGGCGGAGGTGCCGGAAGCGATGGCCTATGCGCGCGCGCTCGTCGCCGAGTTTGAGGCGGCCTATCCGGATGTGGAAATCGCCATCACCGGCGTCTCGGCGGTCAACGCCGCCTTCGCCGAAGCGACCGTCAACGACGCCATGACCCTGTTCGGACCGATGTTCCTGGTGCTTATCTTCATCACCTGGCTGATCGCGCGTTCGGTCTCCGGCACGGTCTCGACGGTGTTCGTGATCACCTTGGCGACCATGGCGGCGATGGGCCTCGCGGCCTGGGCCGGGATCACAATCTCGCCCTTCTCCGGCGCCGCGCCCGTCGTCATCCTGACTCTCGCGATCGCCGATTCGATCCATATCCTGATCACCCTGGTGCAGCGCATGCGCGCCGGCGACGACAAGAACACGGCGCTGAAGGAGAGCCTCCGGGTCAACTTCCTCGCCGTCTCGATCACCAGCCTGACGACGATCATCGGTTTCCTGGCGCTCAATTTCTCCGATGCGCCGCCGTTCAACGCGCTCGGCAATATCTCGGCGGTCGGTATCGCCGCCGCCTGGCTGCTGTCGCTCACCTTCTTCCCGGCGGTTCTTTCCTTGTTGCCGTTCACGGTGAAGCAGGCCGAAGCGGGCAAGCCCGGCCTGCTGCAGGGCGCGGTCAACCGCATCGCCGATTTCGTCGTCGCCCGCACCCGGCTCACCATCATCGCCTCCGGCGTGCTGCTGGTCGGCCTCGCCGCGGCCATTCCCCTGGTCCAGCTCAACGATCAATGGGTCGAATATTTCGATCACCGCATCGAGATCCGCCCGGATACCGAGTTCGCGCTCGAACACCTGACCGGCCTCTATGTGATGGAATATTCCGTGCCGGCCGGCGGCGAGGGCGCGGTGAGCGAGCCCGGCTATCTCGCCGATCTGGAGGATTTCACCGTCTGGCTGCGGACGCGGCCCGATGTGCGCCATGTCTTTTCCTATACCGACATCATCAAGCGGCTGAACAAGAATATGCATGGCGACGATCCGGCCTATTTCCGCCTGCCGGAGAACCGCGAACTGGCGGCGCAATATCTGATGCTCTACGAGCTCTCGCTGCCCTACG
>CAZUVO010000102.1:8221-13139 GCA_964623955.1 uncultured Rhizobiaceae bacterium | reverse complement strand
GCTGAGGATCGAATTGCCGCCGCTGCACCGGAGCACCACCGGCTTGCCGACGGCCGCCGGCACGCTCGAGCGTAAGACGCCGCGGGTACACATCAGCACATCCGCATAGGGCGCCAAAGGCACGATATTAAGGTCGATACGCTCGAGGCCGGTGGTCGGGCCCTGGAAATAGCCATGGTCGAAGGCGAGCATCACCGTGCGCCCGCTCACCGGATTAAAGATCCGCGTCAGGCGGCTCTTCATGCCCCAATCCAGCCCTTCCGAGCCTTTCAGAAAGAACGGCTCGTTCTTGGCCGGTATGCCGAGGCCCCAATCCTTGCCGTCTTTGATGTCGTCAAGATCCGCCATGGCCTGCCCTCAAGCTCTAGTTACCCAAGCATAGGATGTTTTACCGCGAGACGCCTTGCGGCGGAAGGTTTGAATCAACCTGCCTGTCGTCCTATTCTAGGATCGGAGGTCGAAACCGTGCGAGTTCGGGAAATCAGGCGAATATTCCATCCCTTGTCAGCGCTCTTGCTGTGCTTGGCATTCTGGGCGGGGAACGGACCGAATCCGGCATTTGCCGAGACGTGCGCCGAATCGGCGGCCGGCGATAAGGCCGGCATGCTCTATACCGAAGGCAAGAGCCAGGACGCTCTGCCCTACGCCCACCAAGCCCTTGAATATGCTGAGGAAATCTGCGGCGCGAAGAGTGCCGACCTGCTGGTTCTACTGGCCGATCTCGCGGCAATTCATCAGGATTTAGAGCAATATAACCAAGCCGAATTCTATTTCGCCCGGATCATCGACATCAAGCAGGCCGCGCTTGCGCCGGAACAGACGAACAAGCCCGGCGCCGGGCTGCCCAACATGATCATCGACCTCGACAATCTCGCCTTCGTCTATGGCGCCCAGGGCAAATTCGCCGATGCGGGCAAATTGTTCAGGCGCGTGCTGGCCATCGCCGAACATGCGGTCGGCGAAGACCACCTTATCGTCTCCCAGGCGCTGAGGAATCTGGCGGAGAATTACCGCGCCGAAGGCCGCTTCGCCGAAGCCAATCCGCTGCTCGCCCGGGCAGCCCTGATCGAGGCCAAAACGCGGGACGTGATCCCGGCAAATTGGGCGGAAAAGCTCGGCGTCGAGGAAGCGGAGCCAAAAATCATTGTCATACCGGACGAAAAATCCTCTATCGACCGCGACGAAACCGAAGCTTCGCTCCACCCGCGAAATACCGCCCGCAGATAGCCCTCAGCGTAGCGTCGCCGCGATATTGCCGCCGTCTACCGTGGCGACATTGCCCGTGGTTTTTAACGACACCGCCTGGTGAAGAAAGGCGCGGGCGACATCTTCCGCCATGACCTCGCGGCCGAGCAGATTGCCGGCCATATAATCCTGTTCCGAGACGCCGCGCGCCCGGGCGCGGGCGGCGATCATCTCCTTGGTCAGCAGGCCGCTGCGGATACGGTCGGCGTTCACCGCGTTCGAGCGAATGCCGTCGCGCCCATGATCGAGGGCGTATTGCCGCATGAGAAAGAGGGTGGCGGCCTTGGGCAGGCCGTAGGGGCCGAAATCGGCGCCGGGATTGATCGCCTGCTTCGAGGTGTTGAACAGAAGGCAGCCGCCGGTCGCTTGCATCCGCATGATGCCCACCGCGTGCTGGGCCAGGCGCTGATGGGCGAAGAAATTTAGCTCGAAGCTTTGCCGCAACAGCGCCTCCGATACCTCGCCGATACGGCCCTGCCAGGCGGCGCCGGCATTGGAGACCAGAATGTCGACGCCGCCGAAGGCCGCGCACACTTCGGCGAAAGCGGCTTCGACCGAGCTCTCGTCGGTCACATCGCAGGCGATGGCGAGCCCGGCGGGGGCGAATTCCTCGGCGATCTGCCGCGCCTTGGCGCCGTCCATATCGAGGAGTGCGATGGCCGCGCCGGCGGCGGCAAACTCGCGCGCCGTGGCCGCGCCAATGGCGCCGGCGCCGCCCGAGATCACCGCGACCTGCCCGGCCAGCGGCGCCCGGGTAGCGCTGAGCTTGGCCAGCTCCGGCGCCCAGCTTTCGATAGCGAAAATATCCGCCTCCGCCGCCGGCTCGTAGCGGCCGATGGCTTCGGCGCCGGCGACCACATCCACCGTAGCTTCGGCGAGGTCGGCATGGATCGCGGCATCCATCACGCTGCGCCCGATGCCGAACAGGCCGAGACCGGGCGCCAGCGCGACCCGCGGCCGGGCATGGGCAAGCATGCCCAGATCCTGTCCCGGCCGCGCATGGCGCCGGAGATAGGCGCGGTAGTCTTTCACATATGCCGCCAGGGCCTTGGCGAGAGTTTTGCGGAAGCTCTCGCCATCCCGCCAATTCTTGGCCGCGGGCAGAAGGAGCGGCCGGTTCTTGATGCGGATGACATGGTCCGGCGTCACCACCCCGGCATTGGCATAGCGTGCCAATTCGGGGCCGCCGAGAAAGTGGCGGATCGCGCCGCTGGTGCGGAAGGCGAGCAACTGACGGTCGGGCTCTTCTTCGTTGTCATCGGCCGGTGATGTCTCGGCCAAGGCGCCGCGCAGGATCGGTGCGATCTCTGCCAGGCTGGGCGCGGTTCCACTCTTCGGCTCGGCGGAGAGCCCCTCACGCCGAATTTCGCCGATACGTTCCTCGGCGCGGCTGACCATCGCCACCATCGCGTCATAGGCGCCGCGTGCATCCTCGGCGAAACTGATAAGGCCGTGATGCATCAGGATCAGCCCGCGGCAATCCGGCTCGGCCTCATAGGCCTCGGCGGCGCGCCGGGCGAGATCGAGCCCCGACATGGTGTAAGGCACCACCGCCGCCTGGCCGGCGAAGAGCGCCTTCGCGCGCGCCGCGCCATCGGCCTGATTGGTGACGCTGAGGATCGCGTTGGCATGGCAATGGGCGATGAATTTATGCGGCAAAAAGGCGTGCAGCAGGGCCTCGACCGAGGGATCGCCAGCGCCGCCATCCAACAGGCAAGCCCGCTGCGCGCCGCGCATCTCGTCCTCCGGCAGGCTTTGCAACCGGCGCAGTTCGCGAAGACGATTTAAATCGAGGGCCGGCAATTGCTCGGGCTCGAGGTGCGCCATGTCGGCCCCGCTTGCCTTGACGCAGAGCGCCTCGCGCGCAACCCCTGCCGCATCGCGCAGGCGCGTTTTGACCGAGCTGTTGCCGCCGCCATGAAGGACCAGCCGCTTATCGCCGCCCATCAGGCGGGTGAGATAGAGGCATTCCGCGACATCGCGCCCGACGTCACGGGCACCATAACGAGCGACCAGCGCCTCGGCATCCTGGGTGCGCCACAAATTCCGCATGCTTGCCGCGCTCCCTCAGGCCCGCTCGGGATAAAGGTCCAGGAGGCCCGCGCGAGAGGCAGCGCAACACCCACGCTCGGTAATCAGCCCGCTGACAAGACGCGACGGCGTAACATCGAAAGCGTAATTCGCCGCCGGACTGGCGCCGGGGGCGATCTTGACCGTGTGTTGCGCACCGTCCGCGCCTCGGCCCGAGATTTCCAGCACCTCGCTGGCGTCGCGCTGCTCGATCGGAATGTCGCGGAGCCCGTCGCCGATGCTCCAATCGATCGTGCTGTAGGGCAGCGCGACATGGAACGGCACACCGCAATCATGCGCCGCGAGGGCCTTCAGATAGGTGCCGATCTTGTTGCACACATCGCCCTCCGCGGTGGTGCGGTCGCTGCCAGTGATGCAGAGATCGACCATGCCATGCTGCATCAGATGGCCGCCGGCATTGTCGACGATCAAGGTATGCGGTACGCCGTGGCTGGCGAGCTCCCAGGCGGTCAGCGCCGCGCCCTGATTGCGCGGGCGCGTCTCGTCAACCCAGACATGCAGATCGACGCCGCGCTCATGGGCGACATAGATCGGCGCCAACGCCGTGCCCCAATCGACGGTAGCGAGCCAGCCGGCATTGCAATGGGTGAGAATATTGACTGTCGTACCAGCGCCCCCGGCGTCGGATGCCCGCGCCTCGGCGGCCGCCTCGATCAGCGCCGCGCCATGCTCACCGATGGCGCGGCACATGGCGGCATCCTCGTCGCAGATCTCCGCCGCCCGCTTGTAGGCGGCATCGGCGCGCGCTTCGGGCGCCAGCGGAGTGAGCAGTTCCGTCATCTCCGCCAGGGCCCAGCGCAGATTGACCGCGGTGGGACGGGTGGCGAGCAGCAGATCGTGCGCGTGCTGGACATTTCCGTCGCCCGAGTCGCTGCGCATGGCGAGCGCCATGCCGTAGGCGGCGGTGGCGCCGATCAACGGCGCGCCGCGCACCTGCATGTCGCGAATCGCCGCCGCGGCCGCGTCGAGGGATTCCAACCGGCAGGTTTCGAAAATATGCGGCAGCTTGGTCTGGTCGATGATTTCCACCGCCCAGCCGTCCTCCGCGAGCCAGATCGTGCGATAGGCTTGGCCGTCGATCTTCATGGCGCGAAGATGGGCCAGGATGGCGGGTGATTCAAGCGAATGGCGGCCCGAATCCGGGCCAAGGGAAATTTCAGGGGAGGTTAATCGGCGTCGTTTTGCGCATCTCTGGCGGAGACGGTATTGCCACGGCCGATTTGCGCCGTGCCGTCTTGCGGACGCTCCTCGGCCCGGTTGAGAACTTCGATCGCTTTGCGCCGATAGTCGGGATCGCTGATCACCCGCTCCAAATCGAGGTCGTCACGCATATATCGCTCTCTCCAAGGTCCCGGGATACGCCGAAAATCATTGTCCGGCAAAAATTTGACGTATCGATCTCAGAAATTCAATTTAATTCAGACCGATCGCCGAATTTCTTGTGGAAAAACATTGATAAACTTTGTGGATAAAAATTGCAACTGTGAATAAGTCTATGGATAAATCTGGGGATAAAATCTTCCGGCCGGGCGGCACGGCTGGTCATGAAACATAACCCCATATTGTGTGTGGAGGTCCTTCG
>CAZUVO010000102.1:0-8202 GCA_964623955.1 uncultured Rhizobiaceae bacterium | reverse complement strand
AAAGCTGGTGGTATTCCAAGGTTTTTCGCTGAACACGTCGCATATCATAAGTTGCAAAGTTCAATTTATTCACAAAAATATCCACATGCCTGTGGATAAGTCCGAGATTGCGGGTAGTTAACAGTGTTAGCGCCAGTTTCGCAACGAAAATATCCGTGCGGATACCTGCAACCAGACGCAATTCTAGGTGGTTTTCCGTCGCCCGATCGGCGATTCGACCGCGCCCGTCCAAAAAGGCGCCGGGCGACGCCGAATTTTCGCCCTCAGCCGCCGCCGGATGCGCCGGCGAATTTCGCTTCCTTGGCGCGCACCAGGGCGCTCACGGTCTCGTTGACCGGTGCCTTGACGCCGACCCGCGCCGCCGCCGGCGGGATGGCGCCGTTGATGGCGTCGATTTCGCTCACCCGGCCAGCCATATGATCGAGCAGCATGGACGGTCGGGCGTCGGGGATCTTTGAGCCGAAATTCCGCACATAGTCGATCGGATCGTCGATATCGAGGCGGATATTGCTCGCCCGGGCCACGAGATAGGCCTCGAGCGCGCAATTGCCGGCGACCGACCAGGTGTCGCCATCGGCGATGATTTCGCCGACGGTCCAGCCGGTGATCGCGGCGGTCGCCGAAAAAGCGCAATTGCAGATCAGCTTCTCCCACACGAGCTGGTCCATATCGTCGAAGCATTTGACGGTAAAGCCGGCGGTGCGCCACAGCTCGGCCAGCGTCTCGACCCGGTCGGACACGGGGCGGTTCATCTCGCCGAGGCGCACCAGCTCCATGCCGTTGTGATGCGCCTTGCCGGGCGCCTCGATGGAGGCGCCGAAGCCGCCGACGACGCCGATCGCGACGCGCTCAGGCCCGAGAATATTAGCCACCTTGGCGGCGCTGCCGAGCCCGTTCTGGATGGTGAGTACGGTGGTATCCGGCCCGACCATCGGCCGCGCCGATTCCGCCGCCGCCGCCACATCCATCGCCTTGGTGGCGACGATCACCAGCTCGCAAGTGCCGGCCACCGCCGGATCGGTGGTGGCGTTGAGGCGAACGGTGCGCGTGCCGCTCGCGCCACTCAGCGTGAGACCGTCCTGCGCCATGGCGTCGACATGGGCGGCCCAGCTATCGACCGCCCACACCTCGTTCCCGGCATCGCCGAGGAGCGCCGCATAGACGCAGCCCATTGCCCCCGTACCGACAATGCCGATTTTCATAGTAGGGAGCTCAATAGTCGAGCTTGCCGATTTGCGCGATGATCTCTTCGCGCTCCTGCTCGAACTGCGGCGAGATCATGATTTCCTCGCCGATATGCGCCGGGTCTTCGTCCTCGGCCCAAGCCTTCGGCTTGGTCACCGCCGCCTCAAAGAGCGCGCCGCCGGGCGTGCGCACATAGATCGAATCGAAATAGCCGCGATCCTTGCGGTCGGAGAAATCCGTATAGCCCATGCCTTCGACATGCGCCTTATATTCGGTCTGCTTGTCGATCGAATCGATATCGAAGGCGCAGTGATGGACGATGCCTTCGCCGAAGGTCCAGCTGCCTTGCGGCGTTTCGGTATCGTGGGTCATTTCAACGATCGTGCCGCTGCCGCCCTTGCCCATCTGATAGCGCCGGGTCGCGTCTTCCTGAGCCAGCCGGTCGCTGCTCCAGGCGGCCTCCATGAACTCGTCCATCAAATCGATCTCGCGCACATTTACATTGATGCCATGCATGCCGAGAATGCCTTTGTCGACGGGAACATCGCTTTGATCCCAGGCGCGCCGGCCGGCGGCGTCGGTTTCGACCAACGTGTAATCGATGCCGGTGGGATGTTTGAACGCGAGACGCTTTTCGGCGAATTGTTCCGACGGCGTGCTGTCGATGCCGTGCGAGTCCAGGCGTTCGGCCCAGAAATCGAGCGCGCCCTTCGGTACCGCCAGCATGACGCCCTGAATCTGGTTGTTGCCGCGCTTGCCCTTCACGCCGGTGTGGCGCATGGGAAAGGTGGTGACGATGGAGCCGGGGTCGCCATCCGCATTGCCGTAATAGAGATGGTAGATCGGCACCTTGCCGTCATAAAGCAGGGTCTTCTTGACGCTGCGCATGCCGAGAAGCTGGGTATGAAATTCGTAGTCCTCCTGCTTGTCGCCGACGCACAATGTGATGTGGTGCAATCCGTTCAACGCTTTCATCGGTCGCTCCCTCCCGTACAGATCCGATCCATATTCGGCTGAAACAAAGATTATCGCGAATTTCCCGCCGCCGCACCATGTTCCGCCGGCATGGGTGCGGTCGCCCCGCAGCCAATGGTGAAGGATGCCCTAAACGGCCGAACCGAGGCTGTTCAGCCGGCACTCACGACCACAGCTTCTCCGAGGCGATCCGCGCACCTTCGGCGAGCGCGCCCATTTTGGCGTAGGCGATATCCGGGTTCACTTTGCCGAAACCGGCGAATGTCGCGAAGCCGCAATCGCTGCCGGCCAACACGCGTTCGCGCCCGACGATATCGGCGAATTTGCAGATGCGCTCGGCAACGCCTTCCGGATGGTCGATGAAATTGGTCACCGAATCGATCACGCCCGGCATCAGCACCTTGTCTTCCGGAATGTCCGCATCGCGCCATTTCTGCCATTCATGAGCATGGCGCGGGTTGGAGGCTTCGAACGAGATGGCCTGAGGCTTGGCGCTGGTCACGACGTGGAGGATTTTCTCCACAGGGATGTCGCAATGATGCGGCCCCTCATAGTTTCCCCAGCAAAGATGCAGGCGGGTCATCTCGGCCGGCACGTTTTCGAGCGCGGCATTGAGCACCGCGACATGGCGCTCCGCATGACCGACGAATTCATCGTCGGTCAAATCGATATATTGCGTGTGACGCGCCATGGCGAGATCGGGGCAGTCGAGCTGCAGGACGAAACCGGCATTCACGATCGCCTCATATTCTTCCTTCATCACCCCGGCGAGCGCTTCGAGATAGGCATCCTCGGAAGGGTAATATTCGTTCGGCAGAAAGGCGCCGATGACGCCGGGCGACGCCGCGTTCATGAAGCCCTGCACCGCGCCGGAGCCGTCCAGCGCGGATTTGAAATTGGCGATGTCCTGCTCGAGCGGCGCCCGGTCGCGGATGCGGATTTCGCTGCTGCAAACGGGCCGGATGATTTTCGGCGCCTGGCCCATCTTGCCCGATATCTCCAAATAGTCCGGATAAGCGGCGAGGTCCGCCGGCGGCCGGCGCGGGCTGTCGCCCGAGAAGCCGTCGCAGCGGTCTTTGATATAGGTGGCGTAGCCGATCTTGCTCATCTCGCCGTCACTGACGATATCGATACCCGCCGCGACCTGCCTGGCGACGACGCCGGCGACGGAATCGCTGACGCATTTGTCGAACGCCGCCTGGTCCTGCGCTTCGCCGAATTCCTTCTTCAGCAGCATGTCGCTTAGTTCGAGCGAGCGCGGCAGGCTGCCGACATGGGTGGTCAAAATTCTCTCGGTGCTGAGTTTCATGATCGCTCCTCGTTGGCCGGTGGTGGCTCAGGCGTCGAAGATGGCAACGGCCCGGGTCCAGCCCGCGGATGCCGCTTTGATTTTGACCGGGAAGCACGACACCATGAAGCCGTTCGCCGGCAGAGCTTCCAAATTGTGCAGCTTTTCCAGGTGACAATAACCGATGTCGCGGCCCGCCTTGTGGCCCTCCCAGATCAAGCCCGCATCCTTGGTCTCGCTATAACGCTTCTCGGTATGGACGAAGGGGGCGTCCCAGCTCCAGCCATCGGTACCAGTCACCCGCACGCCGCGCTCCAAGAGATACATCGTCGCTTCATAGCCCATGCCGCAGCCGGAATTGACATAGTTGTCCTCGCCGTAAAGCGCCCCGGCGCGGGTATTGACCAGCACGATTTCCATCGGCTTGAGCTCATGGCCGATGCGCTCGAGTTCCTCTTCGACATCCTTGGCGGTGACAACATAGCCATCGTCGAATTTGCGGAAGTCGAGCTTGAGGCCGGGATTGAAGCACCAGTCGAGCGGCACCTCGTCGATGGTGATCGCGCGCTCGCCTTTGTTCATGGTCGAATGGAAGTGATAGGGCGCATCGAGATGGGTGCCGTTATGGGTCATCAGGTGAATCCACTCCATGCCCCAGCCCTCACCGTCGGGCAAGTCCTCCACCTCGAAACCATCGAAGAACTTCGCCACATCCGGCGCGGTGTCATGGTGGTCGAGATATTTGACTTTCGGCTCATAGCCCGGCGGGTCGGATTTGACGCCGTTCTCGATGGGGATGGAAATATCGACGATCGTACGCGGCATGATGTGTTTTTTCTCCCTATTGTGGGGACGGCTTGTGGCTAGACACTGCGCCCTCGGTTTCCCGAATAGATGTCCCGAAGGCCCATCTCTGTCAATTGCCAAGGCGCCTTCGGGCGGAAGAGAGCCTCTGTTTATGAAACCGGGAAGGGGCCGTCGGCGAAGGTCTCGCTGTGATAGCCCTTGCTGCCGACATCGCGGGCGAGTTGGCTGCCGATCTGCTCCCCCCGGCCCAGCTGGCCGATTACCCGGGCAAAATCATATTGCGGCCGCCAGCCAAGCTCTTGCCGCGCCTTGTCATTGACATAAACCCGGTCGATCGCCGGAAACATGCGCCAGCCGAGATTCCGGTAGATCGGCTCGAATTCCGCCACCCGGCGCCGGACCGCAGCGGGGGCGTCTGCCCTCAGCGTGGCCAGGTCGTCTTGTTCGAACGGCGTGGTCGCGCTGACGATATAGCGGGCGAAGCCGATATCGGTTGCCCGCTCGACGGCGCACAGAAGGGCCTCGGCCGCGTCTTCGAGATCGACCCGGCGGGAGAGATATTCGTTCGCCTTGGCGTTTGGGTCGGCATAGCTCTCCCGTGTGGCGGCACTGTCATCCTCTTCCGGGAAGAAGCGCGACGTGCGGAGGATGAGGCAGGGGAGATTGTGGTTGCGGTGGAAAAGCTGGCAGAGATCCTCCGCCGCCGCCTTGGTCGCACCGTAAATATTCTTTGGCACCGGCTGCACGTCCTCGGTGATCCAGGCGGCGGGCGCGCCTTTGGGCGGTATCAGCGCATCGCCGAACACGCTGGTGGTGCTGGTGAAGACGAAGCGCTTGAGCCCCGCCGCCGCCGCTGCCTCCAGCAGATTGAGCGTGCCGCTGACATTGACGTCGACGAAATCCTGCCGGCTGTGGGTCGCGACATGCGGCTTGTGCAGGGTCGCGGTATGAATGACCGCGTCCGCCCCACCAACGCAGCGCGCGACGAAATCCGCATCGAGGATCGATCCGACATGATCGGTGAACGCCGATTCCAGCACATCGATGCCGATGGCTTCGCCGCCGCGCTTTCGCAGCATGCGCAGGACCGCCTCGCCCAAATGCCCCGCGCTGCCGGTGACCAGGATTTTCATAACCGAACTCGTTCGCCCATCGCCGCCTGCCAAGGGGACTTATCACAAAACCGCCGGGCACGGCATTCCGCCGATTCGAATTTTCGCGCGGAAGCCAGCGCTCTTACGCTATGATTTGGCCATGTCTGATGAGGCGGCACCGAATCCGGACGGGCCGCGGCCACGCATTTGGCGGCGCACCCTGTTCGGTCTCATTTTCCTGGCGATTCTCGTCGTCGCGGGCCATTACGGCTGGCAATGGTGGACCGTCGAGCAATATCGCGAATCCACCAACAACGCCTATATCCGCGGCGAAATCACGCCGATCAGCGCGAAAATACCGGGTTATGTCTCGGCGGTCCGGGTCAGCGACAATCAACGCATCGATAAAGGCGATATTCTGCTGGTCATTCAGCCGGCGGAATTCGAGGCGCGTATCGCGCAGGCGCGCGCCGAGCTTGCCACCAGCCTGACGGAGATCGAAATCCTCGCCAGCCGGCGGGCGCTGCAGCCCTCGGTGATCGCCCAGGCCGAGGCGGAACATGCCATTGCCGAAGCCGAGATGGCGCGCGCCACCCAGGCGCTGGAACGTTCGCAAAGCCTGATCGACCGCGGCATCACCACGCGCGACCGGCATGAGGAAGCCGTGGCGGATGCCAGCAAGGCGAGCGCCGCCATGCGCAAATCTGCCGCCGCCCTGGCCACGGCACACCAAGAGACCCTCGTTATCGATGCCCAGAGACTGCAGCTCGAAGCGACGATCAAAGAGCGCGAGACGGATTATGTCCTGGCCGAAATGCAACTCGGCTATACCGAGGTCCGCGCGCCGGTCAGTGGCGTGGTCGGCAACCGCAGCGTCCGCAACGGCCAGTATGTCAGGCCCGGCGCGCAGCTCATGGTGCTTGTTCCGCTCGGCGATGTCTGGGTGGTGGCGAACTTCAAGGAGACCCAGCTCACCGATATGGCGCCGGGCCAACCGGTCGAGGTCGAGATCGACACCTTTCCCGGCCGCATCCTCAAGGGCAAGGTCGAGAGTTTTTCGCCGGCGAGCGGCGCCGAGTTCAGCCTGCTGCCGCCGGAAAACGCCTCGGGCAATTTCAACAAGATCGTCCAACGCATTCCCGTCAAGATCGTCCTCGACAAGAGCAACCCGCTTGCCGGGCGGCTCCGCCCCGGCATGTCGGTCGTCGCCACGGTGATCACCGGCTCGCCGCAGGCCAGCGGCGCGCGCGCCGGCAATTCTGCGCCCGCCGGCAACGCTGAATGAGCGACGCCCAGGCGGCGTCCGAAGAATTTCGCCCTCTCCGCCGGCGCGACTGGATCGGCTTTTACGCCATGATGATCGGCCTCTTCATGGCCGTGCTCGACATCCAGATCGTCGCCAGTTCGCTCGGCGAAATCGGCGCCGGCCTGTCGGCGACCATTGAAGAAACCGCCTGGATCCAGGCGTCCTATCTGACCGCCGAGGTGATCATCATTCCGCTCACCGCGTGGTTGTCGCAAGCGCTTTCGACGCGGGTGCTGTTCACCATCTCGATTGTCTTGTTCACGGTGACCAGCCTCCTGTGCGGCCTCGCCTGGAATATCGAGAGCATGATCCTGTTCCGGGTGCTCCAAGGCCTGACCGGCGGCACCCTCATTCCGCTCTCCTTCACGGTCATCTATATGATCTTTCCGCCCGAGCGGCGGGCGACGATGATTGTCATCCTGGCGCTTGTCGCCAATATCGCACCGACCATCGGCCCGACCTTCGGCGGCTGGCTCACCCAGCTTCTGTCGTGGCAATGGCTGTTCTATATCAATCTGCTGCCGGGCGCGGTGATCGCCGTGGTGGCGTGGTACACGGTCGATGTCGACCGGCCGAATCCAGCACTTCTCAAACGGATCGACATCCTCGGCGTGATCCTGATCGCCATCTGCCTCGGGCCGTTGGTTTTTATCCTCGAAGAGGGCCCGCGCGAGGACTGGTTCAATTCACCCACCATCACCCTGGTCGCGATCGTCTCTGTCATCTCCGGCATCCTCTTGGTTTGGCGCGAGCTTACGGCGGCGCATCCGGTTGTCGACATCCGCGCGTTCGGCAATCGAAATTTTCTCATCGGCTGTCTGCTGAGCTTTGCGCTGGGCATCGCCATCTATGGCTCGATCTATCTGCTGCCGGTGATCCTCTCGACGGTGCGCGGTTTCAACAGTCTGCAGATCGGCGTCATCATGATCGTGATCGGCGCCTTTCAGCTCGTCTCGGGGCCGGTCGCCGGCCAATTGGAAAAACGCATGGACCCGCGCCTGATGATCGCGCTCGGCTTCTCGCTCTATGCCGCAGCCTTCTGGCTCTATTCCGATATCGACGCGGATGTCGGCCTGTCGCAACTGTTCTGGCCGCAAATGCTGCACGGTATAGCAATTGTCATCTGCTTCCTGCCGATGACCGCGATTACCCTCGGCACCCTTCCACTCAACGAAGTTCAGAACGCCAGCGGGCTGTACAATCTGATGCGCAATCTCGGCGGCGCCATTGGTCTCGCCGCGATCAACACCATCATCTATGGGCGCTATGATCTGCATCGCGACCGCCTCGGCGAGGCGATCACCACGGCGCGTATCCCGGTGAGCGAAGCCATGGCGGCGGCCGGCGAAGGCGACCGCGAATCGCTCACCGGCCTGAGCATGCTGCTGCAGCTCGTCGAGCGCGAAGCCCGGGTGATGACCTATAACGATGTCTGGCTGGTGATGTGCGGGACCATGGCCGCGGGCGTGCTGCTTATCGTATTCGTGCGCAAGGTCGCGCACTAGAGCAAATCCCGAGCAGGTGGAATCACCTGCGACGACGCATTT
>CAZUVO010000101.1:4920-13166 GCA_964623955.1 uncultured Rhizobiaceae bacterium | reverse complement strand
GGCCGTGTGGCGGGGCTGAAGGGCGTAAAGGAAGGTTTGGCGCGATGTTGCGAGCTGTCGATGTAATTGGAAATCCCAAGACGCCGATCGAATTGCATTCGCTGGAAGTGGATTCTTCCGGCGCCGTGCTTCGGCGTTCACCGAAATTTCCGATGACTTTTGGCTTCACCTGGCGCAAAAGCGCGTTCAAAGGCGTTATCGACCAGTCCGACGGTCAAATGACGCTTGAGCTGAGCCTGAAATTGGGCGAAGTGCCGTTTACCGCTCAGAACGCCTCCCAGCGCGGCAAATGGTCGGCCGCGATGGCCCATATGACCGATGCCGAAAGGGGCGGGCTCAAGATTGCCGGCGGCAGCTCCGCGGTCCTCTCGAAACGCATCGACCTGCCCGATTCGGGCGGCCTCACGGCGGACGGATTCCTCGTCAACACCTCGTTGGCGGTGCTCTCCCTCGCGCCCTATCTCGACCTGATCGCGGAAATGGACGGAACGGTTTAGATCCGTTTTGGTTCCTCAGTTGAGCACGGGCAAAGTGAGAATTTGCCCGGGGAAGATCATATTGGGGTCGAGAATTTGCGCCCGGTTGGCGCCGTAAATCTCGGAATAATAAATCCCGCCGCCATAGGCGCGCCGCGCAATTCGCCACAGGCTGTTGCCCGGCTGAACCACCACCAGCGCATCGCCGAGCAGCAATTCTTCCGGCCGTGCCCGGCTGATCGGCGTTTCGATACGGGCGAGGACGATCCCGGTATCGTCGACCTTGTCGACGCGCACGCGATGCTGGCCGGGTGACACCTCTTGCTCGGGGCTGAGCTCCCAATCGCCCTCTTCGCTCGCCCTGGCGCTGCCGACATATTCTTCATCGACATAGACATTGACCACCGCCTCGGGCTCGGTGCGCCCGGCCAGGGTCACGTCGCCCTCGGCATCGTAATCGACGCTGCGAATCGTCACCTCCGCCTCGTCGCCGATGCCTTCGCCGCCAACTTCCGGGCTTTGCAGAATCTTGCTCGGGCCATCGCCCTTGCGCTCGACCAGCACCGCGATGACGCCCTCTTCCGCGTCACCTTGCGCCGGCGCGCTGTCCGCCCCGGATGCGACGGCTGCCGCGCTATCCGCTTCGGCCGCCGGTTCGCCATCGCTCGCCGGCGCGGTATCGCCAGCCGAATCGGCGTGCGCCACGACCGGTTTCTTTTGCGGTTTGGGTACGGACAAGACGACAACCTGTTCGGACGCCACCCGGCTGCCATCCGGCATATCCTGAACGAGCGACAGCTGCCGGTCGCCGCTTTCGAGATTGCTGTCCGGCACCAGGACCCATTCCCCCCGCCGGTCGGCCTCGACCGTACCCAGCGGCATGCCGTCCTCCAGCACGGTCACTTGCGAGCCGGGCTCGGCCCGCCCGGCGATCACCGCTCTGCCGCTCGGCGAGACGCGCACCACGTCGAAAGTGGGCGGCGGCGCACTGGCGGTTGCCTCCGGCTCCGGCTCGGCTGTCGGCGCCTCGGGCGCCGCGGCGGCGGTTTCCTGGGCGGGGTCTTCGCTCGCGGCCTGCCGCGAAGCTGTCGTCTCCGGGGCTGCCTCCTCCGCCGGCGCGCTGGCGGATTGGTCGCCACCGGCCTCCGTGCTTTCGGATTTCGCGGCCGGTGCGGATTCGCTTTCCACGGCGGCGGTACGGACCGCCGCCTCCTCTTCATCATCGCCGCCCGAGAGGAACACGCCGAGCACAACGCCGACGATGACCGCTACCAGAACGATCAGCAACAAGGCTCTTACATTGCGATTCACGGGGCCTCGCGATTCGTCGCGCGAAAAATCGGACTATACCATCAGCGCCGGGCGCAACAAGAGATCATGGCCGGCGCCTACCATTCGTCATAGGCGGGCTCCGGGGCGGTTTTCTTCGCCGGGCGCACCGCATGGCGGATCGCGGGCAGAGATCTGAGATAGGCCGCCATGGCGCGCATATCCGCGTCGCTCAAATGCCGCAATCCGTCGTCGATGACCTCGCGCATATCGCCCTGGACATCGTCGCCATCCGGCTTCAGGCCGGTCTTGAAAAAGAACAGCAAATCGCCTTCCGACCAACCGCCGATACCGCTCTCCCTGTCCGGCGTGATATTGGGCACGGCATGGCCGCCCGGGCCGTAGCGTGTGCCGGCGAGCGGCTTGCCGCTTTTGAGCCCGCCGATCATGTTGCGCGGCGTGTGGCACTCGGCGCAATGGCCGAGCACGTCGACGAGATAGCGGCCGCGCGCCTCCGGCGTCTCGAGTTCGGCTTCCGCCACCGCTTCGCCGGAAGAAAAGAACAGCCAGCGCCAGGGATAGATCGAAAACCGCCACGAGAAGGGAAAGCGGATTTCGTGGTCGCGATTTTCCCGCCGCATCGGCTCGGCGGCGAACAGAAAGGCCTTGATGTCCAACATGTCCTGACGCCGCATGGCGCTGTAGGCGGCATAGGGAAAGGCCGGATAGTAGGTCGTGCCGTCAGGGGACTCGCCGTGCCGGAGAGCGTGGATGAAATCCTCGTCGCTCCAGCCGCCGATGCCGGTCTCGACATCCGGCGTGATATTGCTCGAATAGAAATTGCCATAGGGCGATTCGATGGCCCGCCCGCCGGCGAGGAACCCGGCCCCGTCGCCCTTGACCGTATGGCAGCTCACGCAGCCGGCGGCGCGCACGAGATATTCGCCGCGCGCCGCGTCTCCCGTTTCGGAACGGGCATCGGTGGAAAGCGCTGCAGCGGTCAGAACGGCCGCCAGCGCCGCCAGAAGAACCAATCTCGCCATCACCCGCAGTATGCCTTAATTCGAGGCCGGCGCTCCAGGGCAATCGGCGGGTGGCGGAGCGTCAGTTTTTCTTGCGGAAGGATTCGTGGCAGCCGCCGCAGGCCTTGCCGACTTCGCCCGCCGCCGCGCCGATGGCGGCCATATCGCCCGAACCGGCGGCAACCGCGAGATTGTCCGCGGCGGTCTTCAGCGCTATCGCCGCGGCATCGAACTTGGCCTTGTCTTGCCAGACCGACGGCAGCGCGCGGGTATCGCCGCTGCCGCTACCCTCGGGAAAGATGTCGGAAATCATGGCGGCGTTGTCCGAAATCGCGCGGGCATTGGCGGCGATGTGCCCGGCGAAGGATGTTTCGCCCTTCAACACGCTGAATATATTGGTGATGTGCGAAGCGGTCGATTTCATCACCTGTTGGCGGTATTTGATGACGTTCGCGGGATCGTCGGCGGCCAATGCGGGTCCGGATAGCAACGCGGTTCCCACCGCCGCCGCGACGAGAAGCGCCATAGCCGGCAAGGTAAAGCGAAACATGTCAATCCTCCCTGATTAAGCGTTTAACGAACGCTAACCGCGCGTAAGATCGGCGTAAAGTCGCTTCGCCCTATTATGCGATCATCTTATCGTGAACGCCGGCTGGCATCGTCCGGCGGGGCGTTGTATGACCGGCATATGAAATCCATCGAAGCGCTCTGCGTCTATTGCGGCTCCGCCAAGGGCAAGGATCCGCGCCACGCCGCCCTCGCCCGGGCGCTGGGCTGTGAGATCGCGGCGCGCGGCATTACCCTCGTTTACGGCGCCGGCGGTATCGGCCTGATGACCGAGGTCGCCGATGCGGTGCTTGCCGGCGGCGGCCATGTGATCGGCGTCATTCCAAAGCATCTGGCGCGTGCCGAGGTGCAGCATGGCGGGCTCAGCGAGACGATCACCGTCGACAGCATGCATGAGCGCAAGGAGATCATGTTTCGCCGCGCCGATGCCTTCGCCGTCCTGCCCGGCGGCTTCGGCACACTGGATGAATTCTTCGAAATTCTCACCTGGCGGCAGATCGGCCTGCACGGCAAACCGGTGGTTATCCTCGATGCGGACGGCTATTGGGCGCCGCTCCGCGCGCTGCTTGACGCGGTGGTGGCCGAGGGTTTCGCGTCGCCCAAGGCACACGGTCTTTACCAAGTTGCCGAAAGCGTAACCGAGCTGTTCGACCAGCTGGAGGCGGCGCCGGAGCCGACGGTCGCGGAGGCGCCGGAGCGCTTTTAACCCTCTTGCGCGGCGGGCCTTGACCGGACAAGCGCCGATGCTATGGTGCCGCCGCCGCACCTGCGCGGAGCGCATTCACACACAACCCGCCCAATATTCCGGAGATTGATTCATGGACAAAATCAAGGTCGCGAACCCCGTTGTGGAGCTCGATGGCGATGAAATGACGCGCATCATCTGGGCCTGGATCAAAGACCGCTTGATCCTTCCCTATCTCGATATCGAGCTGAAATATTACGACCTTGGCATGGAATCCCGCGACGAGACGGACGACCAGATCACCATCGACGCGGCGGAGGCGATCAAGCAATACGGCGTCGGCGTCAAATGCGCCACCATCACGCCGGACGAAGCGCGGGTCGAGGAATTCGGCCTCAAAAAGATGTGGCGCTCGCCCAATGGCACGATCCGCAACATTCTCGGCGGCACGGTGTTCCGCGAGCCCATCCTGTGCAGCAACATTCCGCGCCTGGTGCCGGGCTGGACCAAGCCCATCGTCATCGGCCGTCATGCCTTTGGCGATCAGTACCGCGCCACCGATTTCGTCATCCCGGGCAAGGGCAAGCTGACCGTCCGCTTCGAGCCGGAAGGCGGCGGCGAGACGATCGAACATGAAGTCTTCGACTTCCCCGGCGGCGGCATCGCGATGACAATGTACAATCTCGATGATTCGATCCGGGATTTCGCGCGCGCGTGCATGAGCTTTGCGTTGCAGCGCAAATGGCCGCTCTACATGTCGACCAAGAACACCATCCTCAAAGCCTATGACGGCCGCTTCAAGGACCTCTTTCAGGAAATTTTCGACGCTGAGTTCAAGGGCGATTTCGATGCCGCCGGCCTGATTTACGAACATCGCCTGATCGATGACATGGTGGCGGCGGCGATGAAATGGGAAGGCGGTTATGTCTGGGCGTGCAAGAATTATGACGGCGATGTGCAATCCGATACCGTGGCCCAGGGTTTTGGCTCGCTCGGCCTGATGACTTCGGTGCTGCAGACGCCGGACGGCAACACGGTGGAAGCCGAAGCGGCGCACGGCACCGTGACGCGCCATTACCGCGCCTATCAGCGCGGCGAGGAAACCTCGACCAATCCCATTGCTTCCATATTCGCCTGGACGAGGGGGCTCAGCCACCGCGCTAAGCTCGACGACAATGACGGGCTGGCGCGCTTCGCCGAGACGCTCGAGAAGGTCTGCGTCGCGACCGTCGAAGGCGGCGAAATGACCAAGGACCTCGCGCTCCTCGTGCCGAGTAAGCCGCAGCATCTCAACTCCAAGGATTTCCTCGAGGCCATCGCGCGCAATCTCGAAGCGGAGATGAGTTAGGCTCTTGTACCAACGGGTTACTGACGTAACCCGTTGTATATTCCCTCAAGCGCCGGGCGGCGGCGTCCGCCCCCTTGGCTTACCTCGCGCATGCTCGGGCGCGCGGTCGCGCTTGCCGAAATGCGCTGCGCTATGCGCATCGCCTTCCGGAACTAATTCAGGTTCGACAGTTCGCGCTCGATAGCCTCTAGCGCAGCGTCGGCTTGAGCGCCGTCCGGGCCGCCGGCCTGGGCCATGTCGGGCCGCCCGCCGCCGCCCTTGCCGCCGAGCGCCTCGGCGCCGGCGCGCACCAGGTCAACGGCACTCACGCGATCGGTCAAATCATCGGTCACGCCGACCACCAGGGCGGCCTTGCCGTCGCTCACGGTGACGATGGCGCAGACGCCAGAGCCCAGCTTGCTCTTTAGCCCGTCGACCATCGGGCGCAGCTCCTTCGGCGGCGTGCCGTCGAGGCGGCGCGGCAGAAAGGCGATGCCGCCGATATCGCGCGCCTCATCCGCTTCCCCGCCGCCGGAGCCACCACCGCCGCCAACGGCGATTTGCTGGCGCAGATCGCGCAATTCACGCTCGAGTTGGCGGCGCTCTTCCAGGAGCGCCTCGATGCGCGGCGTAAGCTCTGCGGAAGTCGATTTGATGGCGCCGCTCGCTGCGGCGAGGTAATTGTCCTGCGTGCGGGCATGGTTGAGTGCCGCCTCGCCGGTGAGCGCCTCGATGCGGCGCACGCCCGCGGCGACCGCCCCCTCCGAGACGATGTAGAAGAATCCGATATCGCCGGTGCGCGTGACATGGGTGCCGCCGCAAAGCTCGACCGAATAGGACCCGTCGCCCTCCTCGCCCATGGAGACGACACGTACTTCATCGCCATATTTTTCGCCGAACAGAGCGAGCGCGCCGTTCTCCACCGCCTCGTCCGGCGTCATCAGGCGCGTCGACAGGCCGGCATTTTCGCGAATGCGGACATTGACTTCGGCCTCGATCGCGCCCTGCTCCGCATCGCTCACCGGCTTGGGGTGGCTGATATCGAAACGCAGGCGCTCGGGTGCGACGAGCGAGCCCTTCTGGGTGACATGATCGCCGAGATGCCTACGCAGCGCCGCGTGCAGCAAATGGGTCGCCGAGTGGTTGGCGCGGAGTTGGGCGCGGCGCGGCGCATCGATGGTGAGGGTCAGCGAGTCGCCGCTATGCAAGGTGCCGCTCTCGACCTTGCCCATATGCACGATCAAATCGCCGGCGCGCTTTTGCGTGTCCGTGACGATGAAGCGCGCGCCGTCGGCGGTGGCGATCTCGCCGCTATCGCCCATCTGGCCGCCGGATTCGCCATAGAAGGGAGTCTGGTTGGCGACCAGGGCGACTTCCGCGCCGGCTTCGGCCTCGGCGATCTCGGCGCCGTCTTGCACCAGGGAGAGGATAACGCCCTCGGCGCTCTCCAACTCATAGCCGAGGAATTCGCTGGCGCCGATACGCTCGCGAATTTCGAACCAGATGCGGTCCGTTGCCGCGTCGCCGGAGCCGGCCCAGGCCTTGCGCGCCTCGGCGCGCTGACGCTCCATGGCGGTCTCGAAGCCCGCCGTATCGACGTCGCGTCCCTCGCGGCGGAGCGCGTCCTGGGTGAGATCGAGAGGGAAGCCATAGGTGTCGTAGAGCTGGAAGGCGACCTCGCCGGGCAGCGTTTTACTCTCACCAAGTTTGGCGGTGGCATCGCCCAAGAGCTTGAGGCCGCGCGCCAGGGTCTGCTTGAAGCGGGTTTCCTCCAATTTGAGGGTTTCGCCGATCAACGGCTCGGCGCGTACCAGCTCCGGGAAGGCCTGGCCCATCTCGCCGACCAGGGTCGGCACCAGGCGGTACATCAGCGGCTCTTCGCAGCCCATCTGATGGGCGTAACGCATGGCGCGGCGCATGATGCGGCGCAGCACATAGCCGCGGCCTTCGTTGGACGGCGTCACCCCGTCGGCGATGAGGAACGAGCTCGCCCGTAAGTGATCCGCCACCACCCGGTGCGAGGCGGCATGCTCGCCCTCGGCGGGCTGGCCGGAGAGATCGACGCTGGCGGCGATCAGATTGCGGAACAGGTCGGTCTCGTAATTGTCATGCTCGCCCTGCAGGATGGCGGCGATGCGCTCGAGCCCCATGCCGGTATCGATCGAGGGCTTGGGCAGATCGATGCGCTCTTCGGGCGTGACCTGCTCGAATTGCATAAAGACGAGATTCCAAATTTCGACGAAGCGGTCGCCGTCCTCGTCCGGGCTGCCGGGCGGGCCGCCGGGAATTTCCGGCCCGTGGTCGTAGAAGATCTCCGAGCAAGGCCCGCACGGGCCGGTATCGCCCATGGCCCAGAAATTGTCCGAGGTCGGGATGCGGATGATCCGCTCGTCCGGCAGGCCGGCGACCTTGCCCCAGAGCTGATGGGCTTCGTCATCCTCGGCATAGACCGTGACCAACAAGCGCTCGGCATCAAGGCCGAACTCTTTCGTTACCAGGTTCCAGGCAAGCTCGATGGCGCGCTCCTTGAAATAGTCGCCGAAGGAGAAATTGCCGAGCATCTCGAAGAAGGTGTGGTGGCGCGCGGTATAGCCGACATTGTCGAGATCATTGTGCTTGCCGCCGGCGCGGACGCATTTCTGCGAGGTGGCGGCGCGCTGATAGGCGCGCGTCTCGGCCCCGGTGAACAGGTTCTTGAACTGCACCATGCCGGCATTGGTGAACATCAGCGTCGGATCGTTATGCGGCACGAGCGGGCCGGAGGCGACGACCTCATGGTCGTTGCGGCTGAAATAGTCGAGAAAATGACTGCGTATGTCGTTGACGCTCAGCATGGTAAATCCGTGCAATTCCGATCCAACGCGGGCAGGCGGGCGCGCCCGCCGCGCGGGCCCTGCTAT
>CAZUVO010000101.1:0-4884 GCA_964623955.1 uncultured Rhizobiaceae bacterium | reverse complement strand
GGCCGCACGGCTTATTCGCCGCGCGGCCGTCGTTTTTCTCCGTTCGGCCCGAACCCGGGCCGGGCTTTATTCGCCGATGGCTTCGGCGGCGGCGGGGTCTTCCGCCTCCTCCACCAGTTCGACCGGGGCGCTCTCACCGAGACCGGCGGCCTCGCGGACCGCCGTCTCGATGGCGTCGGCCATCTCCGGATTGTCGGCGAGGAATTGCTTGGCGTTCTCGCGTCCCTGGCCGATGCGCTGACTGTCATAGGAATACCAGGAGCCGGACTTCTCGACCAAGCCTGCCTTCAGGCCATGATCGATCAGCTCGCCCATGCGCGAAATACCCTGGCCGTACATGATGTCGAATTCGACCAGCTTGAAGGGCGGCGCCATCTTGTTCTTGACCACCTTGACCCGGGTCTGGTTGCCGACCACTTCGTCGCGGTCCTTGATGGCGCCGATGCGGCGGATATCGAGGCGCACGGAGGAATAGAATTTGAGCGCGTTGCCGCCGGACGTGGTTTCCGGACTGCCGAACATGACGCCGATCTTCATGCGGATCTGATTTATGAAGATGACCAGGCAGCGCGAGCGCGAAATCGAGGAGGTCAGCTTGCGCAACGCCTGGCTCATGAGGCGCGCCTGCAGGCCGACATGGGTGTCGCCCATCTCGCCCTCGAGCTCGGCGCGCGGCACCAGGGCGGCGACACTGTCGACCACCACCACGTCGATGGCGCCGGAGCGCACCAGCGTATCGGTAATCTCCAGCGCCTGTTCGCCGGCGTCGGGCTGGGAGATCAGCAATTCATCGACATCGACGCCGAGTTTGCCGGCATAAGCCGGATCGAGCGCATGCTCGGCATCGACGAAGGCACAGACGCCACCGAGCTTCTGCGCGCTGGCCACGGCATGAAGCGCGAGGGTCGTCTTGCCGGAACTTTCGGGGCCATAGACCTCGACGACGCGCCCGCGCGGCAGGCCGCCGATACCGAGGGCGATATCGAGGCCGAGAGAGCCGGTGGGAATCGCCTCGGCCTGTACGGCGGTGTCGCTCTGACCGAGCTTCATCACCGAGCCCTTGCCGAAGTTACGCTCAATCTGAGCGAGGGCGGCGTCGAGCGCCTTTTGCTTGTCCATATCGTTCCCTTCGACGAGCCGCAAGGCTGTATCCGACATCAGAACCTCCCTTATTTCATAGCTGTAGCGGGGATGCAATGCGGCCAATGTACATGATTTGTTCCTGTTTGCAAGCAGGAACGGTATCAAATCAGTTAATTGACTGAAATAACTATATATAAACCTATTCGTTCGGCTCATGTTCCATTGCACGCGGGCGCCATATTGGTGAAAAAGCGGCGGGCGAATGGATGCGTCAGGCGAACTGGTTCCCGCGGCGGCGGCGGTGTTTCACATCGCGGAAGCTGCGCCGGCCCTTGGAGCCGAGGCCGAGATAAAATTCCTTCACGTCGGCATTGTTCCTGAGCGTCTCGGCGGCGCCGTCGAGAACCACCCGACCGCTTTCCAAGACATAGCCGTAGGTCGCGTAGCGAAGGGCGATGTTGGTGTTTTGTTCCGCGAGCAGAATGGTCACGCCCTCATTCTCGTTGAGGCGCCGCACGGTCTCGAAGATTTGCTCGACGAGCTGCGGCGCCAAGCCCATGGAAGGCTCGTCGAGCAGAATCAGGCGCGGCTTCGACATCAGTGCCCGGCCGATCGCCAGCATCTGCTGCTCGCCGCCCGAGATATATCCGGCCTGGAGGGTGCGCCGCTCCTTCAGATTGGGAAAATAGCTGTATGCGAGGTCGAGATCCTCACGGATGGCCCCCTTGCTGTCGCTCCTCGTATAGGCGCCGGTGAGGAGATTTTCCTCGACCGTAAGATGCTCGAAGCAACGCCGGCCTTCCATCACCTGGACGATGCCGCGGCGCACCAGCTCGTTGGGCGTGAGGAGGTCGACGCGCTCGCCCTGATAGAGAATGCGGCCGCGCGCAACGTCACCGCGCTCGGCCCTGAGCAGGTTCGAAACCGCTTTCAGTGTGGTCGTCTTGCCGGCGCCGTTGGCCCCGAGAAGGGCAACCACGCCGCCCTCGGGAACTTCCAACGACACACCGCGCAGCACCAGGATCACGCGGTCATAGATGACCTCGATATCCTCGACGCTGAGCAGCACCTGCCGCTCCGCCACCGGCGTCTGCCGCTCCGCTTGCGGCGGAGCGGCAGTTGTCGGTTCGCTAATGACGCGCTACTCCGCCGAACAGTCGCGCGGCGTAATGCCGTTTTCCTCGGCATACTTCGCCGCCGCCAATTCGGGCGGGGAGAGGTCGGGATAGAGTGGCACCGGAACGGCGCCGATCGCCTGAAGAGCGGAAAGGGACCAATAGAGCCTGGGCCGGTTGTCGCCGATCAGAGCGACCCGATCGCCGCGCCCGATCCCGAGCTCCGCCAGGCCGCGCGCCAAAGCGGCGACTTCGTCCAGCAACTCGGCCCAGCTCCAGCTACGCCAGATACCGAAGGACTTTTCGCGCATGGCGTCGCGCGCGGCAAAGCGCGCCGCGTTGCGCACGAGCAGTTGCGGAAGAGTTTCGCCGGCGGACGAGGACAAATCGCCCGGCGGCGTCCGGTGATCGTCACCGGACACAATAAACCTGCCACACAGAATTTCCCGCACCTGTCCTAGCGGCGCGGTCATCCGCCCATTTCACGCGATCCTCCCTGATGAGGCTATGCGGTTATTCTTGTTATTGGATTTGTCATATGAGATTGACGCGACCAGTACAAGACCCTGAAACTGCCGCGCTATGCGAAACTCCTAAGAAACGCCGGAGGGCTCCATGATCGAAACCAAGCATCTCTTCACCATGCCTGTCGAAGTCGAAATGCCGTTGCAGATGGTCGGCCCGACGCCGATCGGCGAGCGGCGCATCGCCAAGGTTACAGGCGGCACGTTCGAGGGCCCCGAGCTCAAGGGCACGATCCTGCCCGGCGGCGGCGACTGGCTGCTGCTGCGCGCCGACGGCTCGCTGCAGCTCGACGTGCGCGCGACGCTCAAGACCGATGACGATGCGCTGATCTATATGACCTATCGCGGCTACCGCCACGGGCCGGCGGAAGTGATGGAGCGGCTCAACAAGGGCGAGGCGGTGGACCCGTCGGAATATTATTTCCGCGTCGCGCCGTTTTTCGAAACCGGAGCGGAGAAATACGCCTGGCTCAACCGCATCGTCGCGGTCGGCACGGGCCACCGGCTACCCTCGGGCCCGGTGTACGAAATTTATCAGATATTGTGACGGCGGATGCGCGCGGCCGAGACCGGGTGCGCGGCGGGATTATTTTAGTTGAAACAAATGCGTCGTCGCAGGTGATTCCACCTGCTCGGGATTTGCTCTTTTAGGTTGAAACAAATGCGTCGTCGCAGGTGATTCCACCTGCTCGGGATTTGTTTTAGTTGACGGAGCTGGCGCCCCGCGCTTCGACCTGGGCGCGCAGTTCATCGAGGAAGCCGTCCATGCCCTTGCGGTTGATCACCGAGGCGAATTCGACGCGATGGGTATGCAGCATGCTGATGCCCTCGACATTGACATCGACCACCTTGTACTTGCCATCGATTTTGCGCACCCGGTAATCGACGCCGATCGGCGACCCGCCGGACGGTCGGAGAATTTGCGTACGTACGATGGTGTCGCCTTCGATTTCAGATTCGACCGCTTGATTGATTTCGAACACTTCCCCTTCATAGGAATCGAAGCGGCTGGCATAGACGCGGACGATAAAGTCGACAAATACTTCGTTATAGGCGGCGCGCTGTTCCTCGGTGGCTTTCCCCCAATAGCGGCCGAGAACGAAGCGGCTGATGGTCTTTAAGTGAAAGCCCTCGACGAGAATATTGCGAAACGCGAATTCGCGTTCGGCATAGGTGGTGTTTTCCTTGTCGCGCAGTACGTCCACGGCACGCTCGCCGAGATCGCGGATAAACTCGCCCGCGCTATCGGCAGCCTGGGCGGACCCGCCGGCCGCTGAAAAGGACAGCAGCAGAACCGCCGCGAAGGCGATGACGCCGCGCCGGCCGGTGACGCCGAGATGCCGTGCGATAGCGATAACGATCATTGTTCTTCCGCTTCCCCTTCCGCTGCGGCCTGGTCGAACTCTTCGTCCGAAAATTCCTCAAGCGTGATGCTGGGAATCGGCAGGGGCGGCGGCAGTTCGCCGTTGCGAATTTCGTTGGAGCGGTGCTGGCGGTAAAGCTCGCGCATGGCGGCGTAGAAATCGATCGAGGTTTCCTCGAGGGTCTCAAGATCCTGCAGATGCAGGGCGCGCTGATCGATGCCGCGGGCAATCATTCGCTGATATCTTTCATGATCTCTGAGCGCTCTGGTAAAGGGATCCATCAGCCAGTCCACACCCATGCCGACCGCATCGCGCGGATTGGACGGGCCGAAGAAAGGCAGCACCAGATAGGGCCCTTCGCCCACGCCCCAAACCGCCAGGGTCTGACCGAAATCCTCATCCGCATAGCTCAAACCGATACCCTCGGCGACGTCGAAGAATCCGCCCAACCCGATGGTCGAATTGAAAGCGAATCGCAACATCGAGGTGACGGCGCGCTCCATATCCCCTTGCAGCAGCGCATTGGCGAAATTGACCGGTTCGCCCAAATTGTTGAGGGCATCGTTTACCCGGTTGCGGCCCCATTGCGGAACGACGCCAACATAAATCTCCGCCACCGGTTTCAAAATCAAACCATCCAAGGTTTGGTTAATAGCGAACGTGATGCGGTTAATGTCCTCGAAGGGATCGTTTACCGAATAGGATTCGTCTTCATAGTCTTCGGGCGGCGACGAATTTGAACAACCGGCGGCGATCCCTATAACTACCAGCAGGGCCATCACTTGACCCAAACGTTTC
>CAZUVO010000100.1:1079-13390 GCA_964623955.1 uncultured Rhizobiaceae bacterium | reverse complement strand
GCGCCTCTTTCAGCGCGATCGATCCCAGCTTGAGCTGGCTTTCCGGCAGGAAGCGGCCGAACTCGCTGCGCCCGATGCCGACGATGGCCGCTTTATCTCGCACGATATCGTTCATCAGCTTTCGAAGCCTTTCAGCACGGCGAGCGCCTCGTCGATATCGGCCTCGGTGTGATCGGCGGAAATCTGGAAGCGGATTTCCTCGTCGCCCTTGGGCACCACCGGGAAGTTGAGCCCGGTGGCGAGAATGCCATTGGCACGGAGATGTGCAACAAGCGCAGAAATGCGCGCGGTATCGCGCACCATCAAGGGCACCACCGGATGGGCGCCGGGGATGGTCTCCAAGCCGAGCGCGGTAAGGCCGGCCTCGAAGCGCGCCGTCATGGCGCGGAGATGATCGATGCGCGCCCGGCCGGCCTGGCTGTCGACCAGCTCGACCGATGTCAGCGCCGCCGCCGCTTCGCCCGGCGTGATCGGGTTGGAATAGATGTAGAAGGGCGAGGTCTCGCGCAGATAATCGACCAGCGTGGCGCTGCCGGTGACATAGCCGCCATTGACGCCGAACGCCTTGCCCAATGTGGCGATCAGCACATCGACCGGGGGCGAAGAACAATATTCCTCGGTGCCGCGCCCGGTCTCACCGAAAGCGCCGACGCCGTGCGAATCGTCCGCCGCGACGATGACATTTTCGTCGTAGGCTGGATCGTGTTTGGCGGCAAGAGTCATGATCTCGTCGAGCGGCGCATGGTCGCCGCGCATGCTAAAGATGCCGTCGGTCACGACAAGCGCGCGGCGGCAGGTGGCGGCGCACTCGGCGAGGTGCTTGTCGAGCTCGGCGAAATCGAGATGGGCGTAGACGCGCTTTTCCTTGGGCCGCGACAGGCGGATGGCATTGATGATGCAATTGTGGTTGAGGGCGTCGCTGATCACCGCCGTCTCGCCGTCGATGAGCTGGGGAAGAACGCCCATCACCGTGGCGTAGGCGGAAGAAAAAATCATCGCCGCTTGGCGGCCGTGAAATTCGGCGAGGCGCGTCTCCAGCGCGGTATGCGGCGCCCAGGTGCCGGAGATGAAGCGTACCGCGCCAGGCCCGGCGCCGACCGCCGCCACCGCCTCCTCTTCCGCGCCGCGCACTTCGTCATTCAGCGCGAGGCCGAGATAGCTGTTGGAGTTCATGCGGAGATATGGCCGCTCGCCTTCGCCGGCGAGGAGATAGCGCGGCCCCTTGCCGCCTTGCGCGGGCTGCACGCCGGCAAACACCGTCTCCGCGCCCTTGGCACGGCCCGAGGATTGCAACTCGCCGAGATCGGCGGCCAGTTTTGCCTGCAAGCGCTCCATCGGCATGATCGGTCCCTCCCTCGGTCTCAGGCCGGCCGCGCCGGAATTTTGAGCTTTTTGCCGAGCTTGGCCAGCATGTCCTCGGTCATCGCCGCGAGATCGTAGCGCGGGTTCCAGTCCCATTCGGCGCGCGCGGCGCTGTCATCGACCGAACGCGGCCAGGATTCGGAGATCGCCTGGCGCACCGGGTCGACATCGTAATCGATGGCGAAATCGGGCACGGATTTGCGGATCTCGGCGGCGAGTTCCTCCGGCGTGAAGTTCATCGCCGTCACATTGAAGGCATTGCGGTTCTCGAGGCGCGCGGGGTCGGCGTCCATGAGCTGGATGATACCGTCGATGGCGTCCGGCATATACATCATGTCGAGGCGCGTATCGGGGCCGAGAAAGCAGGTGTAATGGCGGTAGCGCACCGCCTGATAGAATATATCGACGGCATAATCGGTGGTGCCGCCGCCGGGCGGCGCCATGTGCGAGATCAGCCCCGGCAGGCGCAGGCCGCGCGCATCCAGGCCGAAACGCTCGAAATAATAATCGCACAGCATCTCGCCGGCGACCTTGGTGACGCCGTACATGGTGGTCGGGCGCTGGATCGTCACCTGCGGCGTCGCGTCGCGTGGCGTCGACGGACCGAAGGCGCCGATCGAGCTCGGGCAGAATACCGCGGCGCCGTTTTGCCGCGCGACTTCGAGCACATTGTAAAGACCGCCGAGATTGACCGACCAGGAGATCTGCGGGCGTTCCTCCGCGACGGCGGAGAGCAGCGCCGCCATGTGATAGATCGCGCCGATATCGTGCCGCCGCACCACGTCCTGGATGGCGAGCGGCTGGGTGCAGTCGACCTGCTCGAACGCGCCCTGATAAGCCCCGGCGGGGGGAATGCGGATGTCCGAGGCCACCACGCGGCCCTCGCCATAGCGCTCCTTCAGGGCCGGGACCAGCTCCGAGCCAATCTGCCCCAGGGCGCCGGTGACGAGGATGTTCTTGCCTTCATTCATTGTCATAGGATTTCACAATGAAATCGCCGAGATAGCCAGAATTCGTTAACCAAACCGCGCTAGCTTGCCCGTGACAGCCGGCCGACGGCGAAAGCGGGAGGTTCCTCCATTGAAATGGGGCAGTCTGGACAGTTTCCTGATCCAGGATAAATTTTGGCAGGACAAGATGGGCAAGCCCATCGCCAACAAGGATTTTATGTTGGCGTTGCTGACCCATGGCACGCTCGACTCCTACCGCTTCTATTATCTCGACGAAGAGGATATGGCGCAGGGCCGCGCCAGCCTGGAAGACGCCCTGCCGGCCGACAGTCTCGCACGGGTGCATTGCGCCACTCAGTCGGAGCTCGCGCGCGACGCCGAGGCGGGCGAGATCGACATCCTGCATCAGGGCGATTTCACATTCCATGCGCCCTATTTGATGGAATACCGCGCCGGCGCGAAACATGCCCGGCCGTTCGGTATTTCCGGCGCGACCCATTCGCTCGACGGCGTCAAAATTCAATCCCGTCTGATCGATATGCTGCTCGCGGGGCCGCGCCCCTATGACAATATCGTCTGCACCAGCAAGTGCGCCGAGCGCATGTTGCAGGCGGCGTTCTCGGGCATTGCCGAGAATTTCAAGGAGCGCTTCGGCGCGGCCCTGCCGGAGCCGCCGCAATTGGTGAACATCCCGCTCGGAATCTCCGACGATTTCGAGGAAATGCCCGAACGCGGGCAATGCCGCGCCGCCCTGGGGATCGACGAATCGGAGCTGGTGCTGCTTTGCCTCGGGCGGTTTTCGGCGCGCCGCAAGATGGACCTCGGGCCGATGCTGGAATGCCTGCAATATTTGAAGGCGCATGGCGATCTTCCGCCCTTCACTCTGATATTGGCGGGCGGCGGCTCGGATAGCGAAGTCGGCTTGACGCGCGATATCGTCGAGACGCTCGGTCTCGGCTCCTGTGTGCGGATCGAGGCCAATCACGATTTCGCCCGCAAGCGCGAGCTTTATGGCGCGGCCGATATCTTCGTTTCGCTGGTGGACAATTATCAGGAAACCTTCGGCCTGACGGTGATCGAGGCCATGGCGCACGGATTGCCCGCCATCGTCTCCCAGTTCAACGGCTACCGCGAGCTGGTGCGCGAAGGCGAAACCGGCTTTCAGGTGCCGACCTATGCCAGCGCCGACGAAACGCCGTGGCAGTCGCTCGCCGGCGTGCTTGATGCCTCACTGCTCGGCTTTTACCGCGGCCAAAAGGTCGCCTTCGATTTCAAACGCTTCGCCGAGGTGCTCGGCGCGCTCGCCGGCAATGTGGAGCTGTGCCGCAAGATGGGCGCGCGGGCCAAGGAGATCAGCCGCGATTATCTCTGGTCGCGCATTATCCCGCGCTATGAGGAGATGTGGCGCGCGCAGCATGAAACGGCGCGCGACCTGAATGGCGGCGCGGCGCGTAACAGCGCGCCGCCTCTGCTCGTACCCGACCACAAACGCGTCTTCGGGCATTACACGTCGCAAACCCTCGACAGCGACAGCCTGGTGCGGGTGAGCGATTATTGCCGCGCCCGGGCGGCGGAGAATTTCCAGCCGGTGATGTATGCCGCCCATGGCGGGCGCATCAAATTTCCGATCATGCAGGCGCTGATGAGCCGGCTTGCCGGCACGGAAACGCCGGTGGCCTTGGGCGCGCTGGTCGCCGAGATCGCCGAGGTCGGCAATCTCGCGCCCGAGACGGTCATGCATAATTTCGATTTCCTCCTCAAGCACGGCTATATCGAACTTTCCGAGCCCGCCTGACACGCTTGCGCCCGGGCTCCGCGCCACGCACAATCCGGCCAAACGGAAGGGCTTGGGTTTATGGCGGAAACGGCGAAGGATTCGGGGCGCGACGGCGCGCGTATGGCGATACTCTCCAACCGGTTGGAGGCGATCGCCCGGCGCATGCAGAACACCCTCTTCCGCACCGGGCGCTCGGGCGTTCTCAACACGGCGCATGATTTTTCCTGCGTGATCCTGACCGCCGATTGCCGCCTGCTGTCGGCGGCGGAGAGCCTGCCGATCCATGTCATGATCGGCCCCGACATCATGGCCCGCGAAGTGAAGGCGCATCATCCCGAGCTCAAGCGCGGCGACGCCTACCTGCACAATTCGCCCTATCACGGCAATTCCCACCCGGCGGATCACTGCACCATCGTGCCGGTGATCGACGATCAGGGCGTGCACCGGCTTACCGTGCTGGCCAAGGCGCATCAGGCGGATTGCGGCAATTCCGAGCCGACCACCTATATGGGCCATGCGCGCGACGTCTATGAGGAAGGTGCGCTGATCTTCCCCGCCGTCAAGGTGCAGGAAGATTATCAGGATATCGAGGACATCATCCGCATGTGCCGCATGCGCATCCGCGTGCCGGACCAATGGTGGGGCGATTATCTCGCGGCGCTGGGCGCGGCGCGCATCGGCGAGCGCGAGCTCTTGAAGCTCGGCGAGGATGTCGGTTGGGAGGCGCTGGAGAATTACATCGAGGATTGGTTCGATTATTCCGAGCAACGCATGATCCGGGCCATTGGCCGCCTGCCGAGCGGCACGGTGAGCGCCACTTCGGCGCATGATCCCTATCCCGGTGTGCCGGACGGCATCCCGACCAAGGTGACACTCGAGGTGGATGCGCAAGCGGGGCGCATTGTGGCCGATCTCCGCGACAATCCGGATTGCCAGCCCTGCGGGCTCAACCTCTCCGAGGCCTGCTCGATCACCGCCGCCCTGGTCGGCATCTATAACGGCATCAACGACCATACCGTGCCGCCCAATGCCGGCAGCTTCCGCCGCGTCGAGGTGCTGTTGCGCGAGAATTGCGCCACCGGCATCCCGCGCCATCCCCATAGCTGCTCGGTGGCGACGACCAATCTCGCGGACCGCATCTCCAACCCGACCCAGCGGGCGCTGGCCGAGCTTGCCGAGGGTTTCGGCATGGCCGAGACCGGGCCGATCATCCCGCCGACCTGCGGCGTGATATCCGGGCGCGATCCGCGCCACAATGACGAGCTCTACGTCAATCAGCTCATCCTCGGCGTCACCGGCGGTGCCGGCGCGCCGGAGGCGGATGCCTGGATGCCGATCGTCCATGTCGGTAATGCCGGCATGTGCCGCCAGGACAGCGTCGAAGTGGACGAGCTGTCGCATCCCCTCTTCGTGCCGAGCCGCAAACTGCTCGCCGATACGGAAGGCGCGGGCACCTATCGCGGCGCGCCCAGTATCGAAGTCGAATTCGGCCCGGCGGATGATAATTCGATGCGCGTGCTTTATGTCGCCGACGGCACCATCAATCCGGCGGCGGGCGCGCGCGGCGGCTTGGCCGGCGGGCCGATCCGCGTCTTCAAGCGCGGCGGCAATGGCGACGTCACGTCGCAGCCGGCGTATGGCGACGTGGAGCTGACGCCGGGCGAGACCATTATTTCCGTCTCCTCCGGCGGAGGCGGCTACGGCCCGCCGGCGGCGCGCGAGGCAAAGCGCGTCAAACACGATCTCGACGAAGGCTGGATCACGCGCGAGCGCGCGGCGGAAGTCTACGGCCTGGTGCTCGACGCGGCGGGCGCGGTAGACGAGGCGGCGACGGAATCGCGGCGCGGCGAGATTATCGCCGCCGGCTCAGGCTGAGCGGCTGGCGGCGCTTTTATCGAGCGCGTCCCACACGAAACGCGCAAGCTGCTTGAGCGGCACCGGCTTTTCCAGCACGGCGAAGATCGGCAGATCGGCCCGGTTGGCGAGGCGCACGCTGTCGTCGAAGCCCGACATCAGAATGACCTTGGGCTGCCACGGCATCTCGACCAATTGTTCCGCCGCGGTCAGGCCGTCCATGCCGGGCATCTTGATATCGAGGAGGACGACCGAAGGATGCACGCGCTCGGCTTCACTGATCGCCGTCTCGCCCGTCTCCGCCTGAACCGTGCGGATGCCTTCCATATCGAGGAAATCGATGATCTTCGACCGCAACGCGGCATTGTCATCGGCGATCAGGACGATATCGTTGCCAATCGGCAGGTGGGTTGCCATGGTTTCCTAGCGCCACTCGGTTCGAAATAAATACAATACGGACATATCGAAATGCGTCAAAGCCAGCAATATCTTACATGAAGTTCCAGGTGAGGGAATGAAACTATGGGCGGTAATGTATACATTGTTAGCGGAGCGACGGACGGCATCGGCCGGGTCACCGCGCTCGAGCTCGCGCGGCGTGGCGGCGAGGTCATACTGATCGGCCGCGACCGCGCCAAGACCGATCGCGTGGCCGCGCGCATCAAACGCATCAGCGGAAACGAGCGGGTTTCCTTCGAACTGGCCGATTTGTCATCGCAGAGTGATATTCGCGCCCTGGCGGCCCGGCTCAACGAGCGTCCCGAGCCGCCGGATGTTCTCGTCAACAATGTCGGCGCCTGGTTTCATCGCCGCCAGGAGAGCGCGGACGGCATCGAGATGACTTTCGCGCTTAACCATCTCGGCTATTTTCTCCTCACCGGTCTCATGCTCGACAGGCTGAAAGAGCGCCCGGCTGCGCGTATCGTCAACGTCTCCTCGATGGCCCATCGCGGCCGGCAGATCGATTTCGACGACCCGCAAGGGCAAGAGCGCTATTCCGGCTGGCGCGCCTATCAGGCCTCGAAGCTCGCCAACATCCACTTCACCTTCCGCCTCGCGGAAATGCTCGAAGGCAGCGGTGTCAGCGCCAACTGCCTGCATCCCGGCTTCGTCGCCAGCAAGTTCGCGCATAACAATGACGGCTGGCTCAAATGGACGATGATCGTGCTACAGCAGATTGCCGGCATTAGCGCGACAAAGGGCGCGCGCACCAGCGTGCTTCTCGCCGCGTCCAAGGCTGTCGAGGGCGTGAGCGGCAAATATTTCGACAAATGCGAGATCGCCGAAACCTCGCCCCAGTCGCGCGACGCCGTCGCCCGCGAGCGCCTGTGGCAAATCAGCGAAGAGCTTACCGGCTTCAGTTACTAGAGCAAATCCCGAGCAGGTGGCATCACCTGCGACGACGCATTTGCGTCAATCAAAAAAAAAGATAGAGCGTTTCGCGTGAACGCAAGTGAACGCGACATGCTCTAGCGCGAATCCACGATGGCGCCGCGCTGTTGGATCACCCTGGCGGCGAGGTCGCAGCCGCGCCGCGCCGCCTCTTCCGCACCTGCGCCCATGATGCGCGCGACGATATAGGCGGCGTTAAAGGAATCGCCGGCCGCCGTGGTGTCGACCGGCTCGGCGACGCGAGGCGGGGTGACGGTGATGCGTTCGCCGCCGGCGGAGACCAGGCAATCCGCACCGCCTTGTTTGATCACCACTTCTTCGGCGCCGAGGCCATGCAGGCGCGCCGCGCTCGCTTCCGGCGAAGCATCGCCGAACAGCGCGCGCTCGTCGTCGAAGCTTGCGAGAACGAGGGTTGCCGCCGCCGCGCCGCGGGCGATCTCGTGCCGGGCAGTCTCAACGTCCGGCCACAAACGCGGACGGTAATTGCTGTCGAAGGCGATCTGCCCGCCCTGTGCGCGGGCGCGGGCAAGGGTCTCGAACAGGCGCGCGCGGCCCGGCTCGCACATGACCGCAAGCGTGATGCCGCTGAAATAGATCAAGTCGAACCCGGCCAGGGCATCGCCGAGTGCGTCGGCGCCGTCGTCGGCGAACAATTCGCGCGCCGGCGCCTCGCCCCGCCAATAACGGAAGCTGCGCTCGCCCGCGGCATCGGTGCGAATGAGATAAAGGCCGGGGAGCGCGCCCGCCTGGCGCGCGACGAATCCGGTACCGACGCCCTCGGCCTGCCACGCCGCCAGCATTTCTTCGCTGAACGGATCGTCGCCGAGGATGGTGACGTAATCGACCTCGGCATCGGCATCCTTCAGGCAGCGCGCGGCATAGACGGCGCTGTTGAGCGTGTCGCCGCCGAAGCCGCGCTTGAGCGCGCCGGGGCCGTCCGCGCCGTCCGCGTCGCTGAGCTCGATCATGCATTCGCCGACAAAGGCGAGGCGTTTCATGCGCCGATTCCCCTGGTGAGGCGGTCATTCTCGTTTATAACAAGAGGCGCGCCAAGAACACCGAGGAGAACCACAACATGGAATTCGGATTCAGCATTCCCAATGCCGGCCCCCTCGCCGAGCCCGGGGCGATCAGGCAGATCGCCGAGCGCGGCGAGGCCTTGGGCTTTTCGATTTGCGCGATTGCCGATCATGTCGTCATTCCGCGCAGTTTTCGGCCGCTCTATCCCTATACGGATTCCGGCGACACGGACGCTTTCGCCGGTGGCGACTGCCTTGAGCCGCTTGGCCTGATGGCGGCGCTCACCTCGATGACGCAAAAGGTCCGGCTGCTGTCCTCGGTGCTGGTGCTGCCCTACCGCGAACCGGTGCTGACCGCGAAACTGTTCGCCACCATCGACGTGATGTCGGACGGGCGGCTGATCGCCGGTTGCGGCACAGGCTGGATGGAGGAGGAGTTTATCGTCGTCGGCGCGCCGCCCTTCGCCGAGCGCGGCAAGGTGACGGATGAATACATCAAGGCCTTCCGCGCCATGTGGACGAGCGACGAGCCCAGCTTCCAAGGCGATTATACCAATATCTCCGATATCTATTTCCGCCCGCAGCCGGTGCAGAAACCGCATCCGCCGATCTGGATCGGCGGCGACAGCATGCCGGCGCTCCGGCGCACCGCGCGCCTCGGCGACGGCTGGTATCCGGTCGGCATCAGCCCCAAGCATCCGCTCAATACCGTGCCGCGCTACGCCGCGCGGGCGGATAGATTGCGCCAGTTGACGGAAGAGGCGGGGCGCGACCCGGCGGATGTCGAGCTTTCCTTCTGGGCCGTGTGGTACCGCGAGGACGATCCGGTAATCGTGGATGACGGCAGCCGGCATATTCTGCTCGGCTCCTCCGCGCAGGTGGCGGAGGATATCGTCGCGATGGCGAATGTCGGCGTTCGCAGCATGGTGTTCAATTTCCTGCGCCCGACGCTGGCGCAATCGCTCGACGCCATGGAGCGCTTCGCCAGCGAAGTCATGCCGAGCGCCCGCGGCTAAGCGGGGCGTGCCGCCTAGAGGGGCCTGACGCCGCGCGCGCATGCTATTGTGACGTGACATGAAGGAAATTTCCGACCTCCCCACGCCGTCGCCGAGCATGGAGGGCAATGTGTGGCCCGTCATTCCCGGCCGGCGCGCCTCGACGCTTCTCGCCTTTCTGTTCCAGCTTGAGCAAACCCAGTGGTGGGAGCCCGAGCGCCTGCGCCAGGCGCAATTCCTTCAGGCAGCGGAACTGCTGCGCCATGCCCGGCGCACGGTACCTTATTACGGCAAACGCTTCGAGCGCATCGGTTGGCGCTACGGCAGGCCGCTGACGGAAGACATCTGGTCCGGGCTGCCGCTGCTCGGGCGCGAGGATATTCAGGACGCCGGCGAGCGGCTGCACAGCCGGGCGCTGCCGAAGAGCCATGGCAAATCGGGATATGTCTCGACCTCGGGTTCGACCGGCAAACCGGTCAAAGTCGTCACGACCGATATGACCAACGCGATGTGGCACGCGTTCACGTTTCGCGATTACATCTGGCGGCGCTTCGATTTCGGCGGAAAACTCGTCGCCATCCGCCACGACGCGAAGAACAATGCGGGATATCCCGGTGGCAAGCAGGCGCGAAGTTGGGGCCGCAGCCGGGGTGCCCCGATTCCCACCGGCCCGGCGGCCATGCTCAGCATCACCACCCCGGTGGCAAGCCAGGTGGAATGGCTGACGCGCCAGGATCCGGAATACCTCCTCACCTATCCGTCCAATCTGGAAGCCATGTTGCGCTATTGCCGGGAGGAGAAGATAAGCTTCCCCACCTTGCGCGACGTGCAGACCATGTCCGAGCTGTTAAGTCCGGCGATCCGCGAGCTCTGCCGGGAAGTGTGGGGCGTGCCGATCTCGGACATGTATACCTGTCAGGAAGCGGGCTACATCGCGCTGCAATGCCCCGACCAGGAGCACTATCACGCCCAGGCAGAAAATATGATCGTCGAGGTGCTCAAGGAGGACGGCAGCGCCGCGCAGCCCGGCGAGACCGGCCGGGTGGTGGTCACCCATTTGCATAATTTCGCCTCGCCGCTCATTCGCTACGATATCGGCGATTTCGCCGAAGTCGGCGGCGCTTGCGCCTGCGGCCGCGGCCTGCCGGTACTCAATCGCCTCATCGGGCGCGTGCGCGGCATGATTACTCTGCCCAATGGCGATCAGTTCTGGCCGTTCTTCGGCAACCAGAAATTCAACGAGATCGTCGATATCCGGCAATACCAGGTGGTGCAGAAAACCCGCGACAGTCTGGAAATGAAAATCGTCGCCGACGACAAACTTTCGCCCGAGGACGAGGACAAGCTGCGCGACATCCTCATCGACCGGCTGGGCTATCCCTTCACTATCGCGTTCACCTATTTCGACGAAATTCCGCGCGGCGCCAGCGGCAAGTTCGAGGATTTCAAATCGGAATTGTGAAAGGAATTAGGTACGGCGCGCGACGAATTCGGCGTAGGTCGCGCTGCGGCTGGTGCCCGCCCCGACCTGCGGTTGGCCGGACTTGCCTTTGACCGCCACCGGGTCGAGACGGTCGAAAGCGAATCCCGCGTCGGTGAACAGCGCGCGCAATTCCGCCTCCGAGCGGAGCGAATAATTCTTCACCCGGCCGACGTAATTTTCCGCCGCCTCGGCCAATTCCCCGGCATCGATGCCGAGCACGCCTTGCCACTTCGTGGCCTCGCGCTGGGCGTGCTCGCGAAAGGCGGGGATGCGCTCCCGGTCGGGCAGGATATGTGCCTCCGTCCAATCGGGATTCAAGCGCGTCACGGAGACGATCTTGCCGCCCGGGCGCAGCGCCTGGTGCCAATTGGCCATCAGCTTTTGCCGCGCGGCGACCGGCACCATCTGCAGGAACGAGTGGGTGACGATGAGGTCAAAGCGCTTATCGATCGGCTCTTGCACCAGGTCGCAGGCCTGGGTTTCGATGGTGAGGCCATGGCGCTGGGCATACCATTTGCACAGCATCAGCGGTGTCTCGCAAATGTCCACCGCAGTGATCGCCAGCCCATCCAAAGCGCCGTCATAGGCTTTGAGGAGATGCGCCAGCATGGCGTAATCGGCGGTCGCCGAAATGAGAATGCGGCGATAGTCGCCGGCGGCGGCGAGCTCGCCAAGGGCGCCGGCATAAAACGCGCCATGGCGCTCGGGCGTGGCGACGATCCCGAGAATGCGCAAATATTGCCAATACCCGTGATACCAGGAGCAGTTCTCGCTCTCACTCCGGCGGCAGAGCGCCTCCGCCGCGAGCCTGGCCAGCGGCGCGGAGGTCAGCAGCGGCTCGGGCGGCGATCCGCCGCCGCCCAGGGTGTCGATAATTTTCGGGTCGAGTTCGCCGCCGCGATTGGTGGCGTTGCCGGACTGGTAGGCTTCGGCTTTCGCGAAATCGAAGGCGACCGGTTCGATATCGCCGCCGACGATCGCATCGATGCGCGCCGCCGCCACGGGATAGCTGAACTGCGCATTGCGCATATGGATGCGCATCGTCTGCAGTTCCGCCGATAATTCGGTCATCAGCGCCCAGTCGGAATCGCCGAGGCCTTCCGCATCCAGGCCGGCGATCCCCTGACACATATGACCGAACTCGTCCTCATAAACGCCGGCGCAGGCGCGCGCGATCATCTCCTCCGTTCCGCCCTGGCCGGCGAGCCGCATGCCTTCGGAATAAAGCGTGCAATAGCCGCCCTCGGTAAAGAGACGGGCCCTCTCGCCGATACGGCCATGCGCGGCGACGATTTCGGCGCGGCGCGCGAGGAAAGCGCGGTTTTCGTCCCAGGTCGGCTCCTCTTTCAAACGGGCCGGGCTGAGGGTGTCCTCGCCGGGCGCGCGCATCGCGTCATAGACATCGGCAAAATCGCAATAATGCGAAAACTCTTCATAGAGGCCCGCCATGCGGCGCAGCACCTCTCGCCGCGGCACATC
>CAZUVO010000100.1:0-1069 GCA_964623955.1 uncultured Rhizobiaceae bacterium | reverse complement strand
GGAAAGACCGTCAGCAAATCCTCGACCGGCCCGATATAAACGCCGCGCGCATCGCCGAGCTGCGAATCCAGTACTTCCTTGCGCGCCTGGCGGCGCAGCCACAGCCGGTCGGTTTCGGCCGTCCGCACCGGCGAGGTCCAATAGGTGCGGATCACTTCCGCTTCGCCCGCGAACAGTGGCGCCACGGCGTCGATCAGTGTGAGAAATTGGGCGCTTGGCATTAATTTCCTCGGGCAAGGCGACCGCTCTCGGAAAGCTTACCCGGAGCGCCCGCCTGAGGCAGCCATTAATCCAACCGATTCAATGGGAAAGAGTGGCTGGGGGAGAAGGATTCGAACCCTCACTTACGGAGTCAGAGTCCGCTGTACTACCATTATACGATCCCCCAGCAGGCACCGGCCTTGCGCCAAAATTAGGCGCTTCAGACGCATTGTCAACAGATGTGTCGTCCGCGAAGCGCACTCATTGCCAAGTTTACCGTAGCGGGTGTAATACATTCGTTAAGACTCGGGCGGAAGTTTACCGCCCCCGGCCCAGGGAAGGGAGGGCGACTTGACGCTCGATACCGCGCCGCACAGTTCACCTCGGAAACCCAACGGCAAACCGGGCGGCCGGCGCAACACGCGCGCGGGCGGCGCCCCGGTTTATGGCGCGCTCGATCTCGGCAGCAACAATTGCCGCCTGTTGGTGGCGCTGCCGGAAGCCCAGGGCTTTCGCGTGATCGACGCTTTCTCGCGCATCGTGCGCCTCGGCGAAGGGGTCAGCGAAACCGGCCGCCTGTCCGACGCGGCGATGGACCGCACCCTGTCGGCGCTGAATGTCTGCGCCAGCAAACTGCGCCGGCGCGGGGTGACGCGCTTTCGCGGCGTCGCCACCGAAGCCTGCCGCCTGGCGGAGAATTGCGACGCCTTTGTCGCCCGCGCCGCCGACGAGGCCGGGGTGGAGCTCGAAATCATCAGCGGCTTCGAAGAGGTCGAGCTTGCGCTGCATAGCTGCATGCCGCTCCTGGAAGAGGACGCGTCGCACGCGCTGCTGTTCGATATCGGCGGCTGCAGCACGGAGCTGATCT
>CAZUVO010000099.1:0-13444 GCA_964623955.1 uncultured Rhizobiaceae bacterium | reverse complement strand
CACTGAGCGCGACCAGCCGGTCGATTTGTTCGCGCCGCACTTTCGCCGTCAACGCCTCCCACATGCCTTCCTGGCGGGCCAGGCCGGTTACCGCTTGAACCGGCATGCAGATTTCCATGTCCGTATCCGGCATTTGCGAATAGTCCAGGAGATCGCGCGCCACCTCCTTGATCTGCCCCGCCGACTTCGCCGCGAAATCGCGATATTCATGCTCGATCACCGCCTCGGTCTTGACCAGATCGGGGAGCGTCGTCGGCACATAGCGGATCTTGTAGCCGCGCGCCTCCTCATGCCAGCGCGCGAGGCCGGCATCGTCCGGCGATATGCCGCCCGGCGTGATCTGCACTGATTCCAGCAGGATATCCGCGCCGACCCGCGCCTCGGCGCTGAGGCCGAGCAGCCAATCGAGGCTGACCTGCAGTGCCTGCGCCAGGGCCGCGACCGTGTCGGCACGCGGCAGCCGGTCCATGTCTTCCAGCAGCAGCAGCGACAAGGTGGAGCGGTCGATGCCGACCTTGCGAGCGAGCGCCGTGCGGTTGAAATCCGAACGCTCCATCGCTTCCGTCAATCGGCCGCGGAAAATCTTCGCCACTTCGCGACGATCCATGACATACCACGCTAATTTTTGATATTAATTCACAATTGTTTACTTTAATCACATTAATTCTAAAAACCCAGCAAGTAATGATAAATCATTGATTTAATCACATTGTATCACCGGCAAAGCCCCGGCACATTCGGCTCATAAAAAGAGCCACAAGGGGCCCCAACGTGACCGCAATCCCCCATGCCCGCCCGGCGCGGAAGCAAGAATTATGGCTGCGTCTGGAAGCGCCAACTTGGCTGCTTTGCGCGGCGATTTATGGCGGCTGGATTTTGCTGACCCTGAACTTCCACGCGCTTCCCTGGTGGGTCGTGCTGCCGCTCGGCGCCTGGCTGGTGTCGTGGCACAATTCCTTTCAGCATGAAATCGTCCATGGCCATCCGACGCGCCGGCGCTGGTTCAACGACACCCTCGCCTATGCCCCGCTCGGCCTGGCCATCTCCTACCCGCTCTACCGCCGCAGCCATCTCGCGCATCACGAGACCGCGGAGCTAACCTCCCCGGGGCGGGACCCGGAATCCTTCTATGTCGACACCAAGCGCTGGCGCAAATTAACTCCCATGTTGCGCCTGGCATTGACGGCCAATAATTCATTGTTGGGCCGCGTGATTCTGGGTCCCGTCATTTCCACTTACCTGTTCTGGCGCGGCGCGGGCTTAAGCCGGAGTGACCTATGGGAGCTTGCCGCCCACGGGGCGGCGCTCGGCGCGGTCCTCTGGTGGGTGGTGGGGTATTGCGCCATTCCGTTCTGGGCCTATATCGCGCTCTTTGCCTATCCCGGCATGTCGCTCACCCTGATCCGCTCCTATCTCGAACACCGCCCCGCCGGCGCCCAGGCCGGGCGCACCGCCATTGTCGAGCGCGCACCGCTCCTTGGGCTCCTGTTCCTCAACAACAATCTTCACGTGGTGCACCATGACGACCCGGCGCTGGCTTGGTACGCCCTGCCGACGGCCTATCGCGAAAACCGGGAAACCTTGATCGCGGAGAATGGCGGCTATGTCTTCTCCGGCTATCTCGACGTGGCGCGGCGCTATTTCCTCAAGCCCAAGGACAGTCCGGTACATCCCGGCTGATACGGCCCTTCCCCTTCGAACGCGGCGATATTATGCTTCCCTGGGGTAAAGGGAGGAATTGTCATGACAATACCGAATTGGTTTATCGAGGGGCGTTCTCTCGTCCATTGCAGTTGCGATTATGGCTGCCCGTGCGACGCCAATGGCGTGCCAACCCATGGGCATTGCGAAGGCGCGTTCGGGCTGCAAATTGACGAGGGGTATTTCGGCGATGTCCGCCTCGACGGGCTGTCGATCGCCGCGACCTATCACTTCCCCCGAGCCATCCATCATGGCGACGGCCATTTGCAGCCAATCCTTGAGGAACGCACCAGCGAAGAACAGCGCAATGCGCTGTTCACGATCCTCTCCGGCGAAGGGCAACCGGTCGGTACCATGTTCCAAATCTTCAGCGTCATTGTCGATCACCATCACGACCCGCTGTTCATGCCGTTCGACTTGGAAATCGATTTGGAGAAAAGACGCGGCCAGCTTTCGGTTCCCGGTGTCGTGCGGACCAGCGCCAAGCCGATCCTCAATCCGGTGACCGACGAAGAGCACCGCATGCTCACCGTCCTGCCCGAAGCCTGGATGTTCTATGCGCAGGACATCGTCTCGGGCGACGCCAAGGGCCTCGGCGAGCTCAAATTCGATCTCGCCAGCCGTCACGCGACCGTTGCGCGCTTCGCCTACAATAATAACGGCCTCGCCTACTCCTATGAGGAGCATGTGGCGAAGTACGGAATCGGCTGAGTCGGATTAGAACGCGCTGTCAGGAAATGCCGCCTTGCGCTCGGCCATGAAGGCGAGAAGCGCCTCGTCCACCGCTTCGTCGAGGGCCGGCGGCTCGTAGGTTTTCAGCATCTCCTTCCACTGGGCATTGGCTCTCGTCGCCGCATCCTTGCGGCCATCGAGATCCCATTGCTCGTAGGAATTATTGTCGGCGATCGACGAGCGGTAGAAGGCGGTTTCGAAATTGCGCTGGGTATGCTGGGCGCCGAGGAAATGCCCGCCCGGCCCGACTTCCCGGAGCGCGTCCATCGCCTCGCTCTCTTCGCTGAAATCCATGCCTTTGGCGAGCACGCGCATCATGCCGAGCTGGTCCGCGTCCATCACCAGCTTCTCATAAGAAGAGCACAACCCGCCTTCCATCCAGCCCGCCGCGTGGAGCACAAAATTGGTGCCGGACAAAACGGTGGCGAGAATGGATTGCGCGGATTCCTGCGCCGCTTGCGCATCCGGCAGCTTGGATGAGGTGAACGAACCGCCGGAGCGGAACGGCAGGTTCAGGCGCCGAGCCAATTGCGACGCGCCATTCAAGAGCAGCGTACCCTCCGGCGTGCCGAATGTAGGCGCGCCGGACTGCATCGAGATCGAGCTGACGAAGGCGCCGAAGATCACCGGCACGCCCGGGCGGATGAGCTGAGTAAGCGCGATCCCCGCCATCGCCTCGGCAAGAAGCTGCGCCAGGGTGCCCGCCGCGGTCACCGGGCTCATCGCGCCGGCAAGGATAAAGGGCGAGACGACGCAGGCTTGATTGTGCCGGGCATAGACCTTGAGCGCGCCCAGCATGGTGGCGTCATAGACCAACGGCGAATTCACGTTGATGAGATTGAGCATCACCGTGTTCCGGTCGACGAACTCCTTGCCGAAGGCGATCTCCGCCATGCGTACCGAATCCTCGGCGCGTTGCGGCGCGGTGACTGAACCCATGAACGGCTTGTCGGAATATTTGATATGGCTGTAGACCATATCGTAGTGCCGCTTGTTGACCGGTAGATCGACCGGCTCGCAGAGGGTGCCGCCGGCATGATGCAGATAGGGCGACATGTAAGTGAGCTTGGCGAAGTTGCGGAAATCCTCGATCGTGCCATAACGCCGCCCCTCGTCGAGGTCGCTGACGAAAGGCGGCCCGTAGACCGGCGCGAACACCATGGCGTCGCCGCCGATCTCGACATTGCGCGCAGGGTTCCGCGCATGTTGGGTGAAGGTGGCGGGTGCGGTGGCGATCAGGCTCCGGAGCAGGCCCTTGGGGAAGCGCACCCGCTCGCCGTCGATATCCGCGCCGGCATCCTTCCACAGCGAGATCGCTTCTTCATCCTCGCGAAACTCCAGGCCGATCTCTTCCAATAGCGTATCCGCATTGCCCTCGATGACCGCGAGCCCCTCCTCGCTGAGCAATTCGGTCAGCGGAATTTGCCGCTTGATATAGGGGGTGACCGTCTTCGGCGCGGATGCGCTGCGCGCTTCGCGGCGCGCCGATCTGCCGCGCCGCCCGCGGCGTTCGGATCCGTCCGCCATCGCCCCCCTCCTTCGTCACAAATACATTTGCCGCATTCTGCCGCCGGCGGCACGGCGTGGCGAGGCGAATTGCGCCAATTCCCCGAACGAAAGCGGCATTTCGCGATATGAATGCGGCATTTCCGCCGCCATGGTTCATTCGCCCCTTCGAAGCCGCTATTCTGGCGCGCAATAAAAAGCGGAAGCGGGAAAGCCATGAAATCACATGCGCGCGTGGTCGTTATCGGGGGCGGCGTCGTCGGCGTCTCGACTCTCTATCATCTGACGAAAAAGGGCTGGTCGGACGTGGTCCTGCTGGAGCGCAAGGAGCTGACTTCGGGCTCCACCTGGCACGCCGCCGGGCTGCTGCCGCTCTTCAATATGAGCTATTCGGTCGGCCAGATTCACAAATATTCCGTCGCCCTCTATGAGGGCCTCGAAGCCGAGACCGGCCAGGCCATCGGCCTCAAACAAGTCTCCAACATCCGCCTCGCGCGCACCCAGGACCGCATGGACGAATACCGCTTCTATGCCGGCGTGGCGGAGACCATCGGCGTCGAAGTCAACTTCCTCACCCCCGACCAGGTCAAGGAGATCTGGCCGCTCTGCGAAACGGATGGGCTGATCGGCGCCATTCAGCATCCGCGCGACGGCTATATTCAGCCCGCCGATCTGACCCAGGCTTTGGCCACAGGCGCGCGCCAGGGCGGCGGTAAAATCAATCGCGGTGTCACGGTAACCGCCATCGATCGCACCACGGGCGGCGAATGGCGCGTTGCCACCGACAAGGGCGACATCACTTGCGAGCATATCGTTTCGGCGAGCGGCAATTTTGCCAGAAAAACCGGCGCCATGGTCGGCCTCGACATTCCGGTCATACCGGTCGAGCATCAGTTCATCGTCACCGAGCCGCATCCGGCAATCGTCGCGCGCCACGAAGCGGGCGAGCCCGAGATGGGCGTGCTTCGCGAATCCGATTCCTCCTGGTATATGCGCGAGGAAAATGGCGGCCTCCTGCTCGGCCCCTATGAGGTCGGCGCGCCCTGCTGCTATGTCGATGGCCCGTCGGCGGAATCCGAATATGAGCTCTTTCAAGAAGACATGGACCGGCTCATGCCCCATGTCGAGACCGCCATCGCCCGCGTGCCGGCCTTCGCCGAAGCCGGTGTGAAAGAGGTCTATAACGGCGCCATCGCCTATACGCCGGACGGCTCGCCGATGGTCGGCCCGGCCTGGGGGCTCGACAATTTCTGGCTCAACGAAGGACATAGCTTCGGCATCACGGCGGCAGGCGGCGCCGGGTGGCAGCTTGCCGAATGGATCACCGAGGGCGAGCCCAGCGTCGACATGATGGGCGTCGATCCGCGCCGCTTCGGCCCCTACGCGTCGCGCGGCTATTTGCGCACCAAGAACGAAGAAGCCTATGCCAATGTGTTCACGACGCATTTTCCCGATGAGGAGCGCGTCGCCGCGCGACCCCTAAAGCGCGCGCCCTGCTACGACCGCATGGCCGCACTCGGCGCGGTGTTCGGCTCGGTCTATGGCTGGGAGCGGCCCAATTGGTTCGCGCCCGCCGGCTATGCCTTGAGCGATGCCGAGATGAACCGCCCGGATACGCTCCTGAACGAAACCGGCGCGCCACCGGACGCAGACGGCAACAGGCGCGAGCGTTGGAGCTTCCGCCGCTCGAATTACTTCGAGCATGTCGGCAATGAATGCCGCCATGTGCATGAAAAAGTTGGGCTTCTCGATATGTCCGCCTTCGCCAAATTCGAAGTGTCCGGCTCAGGTGCCGAGGCCTGGCTCGACGGTCTGATGGCAAACCGTATCCCCAAAAAAATCGGCCGCCTCACCCTGTGCCACATGCTGACGCCCACGGGCGGCGTGCGCTCGGAATTCACCGTCTATAAGACCGCACCGGAGAGCTATTACCTCGTCTCCGCCGGCGCCTATGAACGGCATGATTTCGACTATCTGCAAAAGATGCAGCCAAAGGACGGCTGCGTCTCCCTGCAAAAAGTTACGACTCAGTACGGCGTGCTCGTCCTCGCAGGGCCGGATTCCCGCGCACTGTTACAGAAAATCACCGACGCCAGCCTGGCCACCGCCGACTTCCTCTGGCTTTCCGGCCAGTTCATCAATGTCGGCTGCGCCCAGGCCCATGCGCTCCGGGTCAATTTCGTCGGCGAGCTGGGTTGGGAACTGCATCACCCGATCGAAATGCAGAACACGATCTTCGATCTTGTGATGGAGGCCGGCCAGGAATTCGATCTCAAGCCTTTCGGCATCCGCGCGATGGATTCACTGCGCTTGGAAAAATCCTACCGCCTCATCCCGCGCGAACTCTCGATCGAATATTCGGCCTACGAGTCCGGCCTCGACCGTTTCATCCGCCTTCAAAAGGAGGATTTCATCGGCCGCGCCGCCCTCGCCGAACGCCAATCATCGCCAGCCTGGCGCTTCGTCACCATGGAAGTCCACGGCATCACCGACGCCGACGCACGCGGCTCCGAGCCGATCCGCAAAAATGGCGAACTGGTCGGCCGCGCCACCTCGGGCGGCTATGGCTGGCGTTTAGGCAAAAGCCTGGCCTTGGCAATGGTCCGCCCCGATCTGGGCGATATCGGCACGGAGTTCGAGATCTCCATTCTCGGCGAACCCCACCGGGCGACGATCATTCCTGAATCGCCGTTTGACCAAGAGAATGAGCGTCTACGGGTTTAGCGCCTGCGTTTTCGCTGTTTCGGTGCGTTGACTGGCAGCTCAACTTGCGCCCTTAGGCGCTTAAACTTCGCCGTCTTATGCGGCAGCGCCATCGCGTCGACGAAATGTTCCTGGAAGCGCGGCTCCGTCGCCGTCTCGACCTTGGTGAGCTTCTTCACCTGGGTTTGAATCTCTCGGCGGTATTTGCGGTTGAGGAGCGCCATGCGGGCGCCGGTGCTGGCGGCGTTGCCGACGGCGCGCACCTGTTTCAAATCGCAATCGGGAATGAGGCCGAGCACCATGGCGTATTTCGGGTCGATATAGCTGCCGAAAGCGCCGGCCATGCGGATGCGGTGGACTTCCTCAACACCGATATGATCCATCAGCAAGCGCGCGCCGGCATAGAGCGCGGCCTTGGCGAGCTGTATGGCGCGCACATCCTTTTGCGAGACGGATATCTCGACCTCGCCGCGATGCAGCACATAGCTCCAGGTCCGCCCCACTTGGACGAAATGCTCCTCCGCGCCTTCCGGCGGCGGCGGGATAACGCCGTCTTCCGTCAACAGCCCAGCGAGGTATAGCTCGGCAATGGCCTCGACGATTCCGGAGCCGCAAATGCCGGTGGGCGGCGTTTTCTTGGCCGCCTTGGTGAACCCCTGCTCGTCCGACCAGGCGTCGACGCCGATGATTTTGAAGCGCGGCGCGAAGGTCTTGCGGTCGATGCGCACGCGCTCGATGGCGCCGGGCGCGGCGCGCTGGCCGCAGGATATCTCCGCCCCTTCGAAGGCCGGGCCGGTCGGCGAACTTGCCGCCAAGACCCGCTCGCGATTGCCGAGGATGATCTCCGCATTGGTGCCGATATCGACCAGGAGCGTCGTCGCTTTCGCTTTATAGGGCCGCTCCGAAAGCGTCACCGCGGCCGCGTCTGCGCCGACATGGCCGGCGATGCAGGGCAGCGTGTGAATGCGCGCACTTGCCGGCAGATTGGCGAGCGTGCCTTCGGCGCGCCTTGTGTGGGCGGCGGAGAGCGCGAGCGCGAAGGGCGCGCCGCCAAGCTCGCTCGGATCGATATCGAGAAAGAGATGATGCATGATCGGATTGCCGACGATCACCGCTTCGACGATATCTTCGCTTGCCACCCCCGCCTCCGATGCGGTCTCGGCGATCAGCCCATCGACCGCCTCACGCACCGCCGCGGTCAGCTCCGGCTGGCTGCCCGGATTGAGCTGGATATAGGAGACGCGCGACATCAAATCTTCGCCGAAGCGGATCTGCGGATTGAGCGCGCCGCCCGAGCCGACCACCTCGCCGGTCATCAGGTCGCAGAGATGGGCGGCGATGGTGGTCGAGCCGATATCGACGGTGAGGCCGTATACCGTTTCCTTCAGCCCGGGCCACAGGCCGGTAACGATGGGTGCGCCGCCCATTTCCTGGAACACCGCCGCCGTCACCTGCCATTTGCCCTTGCGCAGGATTTTCTGCAGCTCGGGCAAAAGCGCCGCATCCAAACTGAGCGCCTTATAGCCCCAATCCGCCTCCAAGGTCGCAAGCAGGCGGTCCGCATCGCCGGTCGGCGCGGAAATATCCGGCTTGGCTACCTCGACATAACGCGGATGGGTGACGAGATCGCGCGGGATCGCGCGGTGCTCGGCATCCTTGCGCACGATTTGCCGGTTGCTCGCCGCGTCGCTCGGAATCTCGACCACGAGATCGCCCTGAATACGCGTGGAGCAACCGAGGCGGCGGTCATCGGCGAGCGGTTTGGCCTCGCGGTAGCGGGTTTCCTGCTCGGAGATGGGGGTGATGTTGTCCGGCGAACTGGTGACGCCATATTTGGCGAACTTACCCGACGCCACTTTGATCTGACAGCGTCCGCAAAGACCGCGTCCGCCGCACACCGATTCGAGATAAACGCCCAATTGGCGCGCCGCCTGGAGAACCGGCATGCCCTTGGGAAATCGTCCGCGCCGGCCGGATGGCTGAAAGACAACCAGCGCGTCGTCCGCTTTACTCACGCACCCTCCCGCGCCTGCCGCCGCGCCGGCCGCGGCCACCGCCGGCCGCCGCATCGCCGGTGCGGTTCGCCGTGAGCCATTGGGCGCAGTCCGGATCGCTTCCGTTCAACATGTTGGCGGCGCGGATGCCGTCGAGCTCTTCCTTGTGGAGCGGATTCATAATCGCCGAGGTCATGCCGGCGAGCGACGCCATGGCGAGGAAATGGCCGTTCAAGACATGGCGGTTCGGCAGACCGAAGGAGATGTTGGAGGCGCCGCAGGTGGAATTGACCTTGAGCTCGTCCTTGAGGCGGCGCAACAGGCGGAATACCTGATTACCCGCATCGTTCATCGCGCCGATCGGCATGACCAACGGGTCGACGACGATATCCTCTCGGCTGATACCGTGATCCGCCGCCCGCTCGACGATCTTCTTGGCGACCTCGAAGCGCACATCCGGATCGGTCGAGATGCCGGTCTCGTCATTCGAGATGGCGACCACGGCGGCGCCGTGCTTCTTCACCAGCGGCAGCACGCGCTCGAGGGATTCCTCCTCGCCGGTGACGGAATTGACCAAGGGCTTCCCTTGATAGACCGCGAGCCCCGCTTCGAGCGCCTCGATGATCGAGGAATCGATGCTGAGCGGCACATCGACCAGGCTCTGCACCAGTGTGACGCATTCGGCGAGGATGCGCGGCTCATCGGCAAGCGGGATGCCGGCATTGACGTCGAGCATATGCGCGCCCGCCTCGACCTGGGCCAAGGCGTCCGCCGTTACGGTGGTGTAATCGCCGGCCTTCATTTCCGCGGAGAGCTTCTTGCGCCCGGTCGGGTTAATGCGCTCGCCGATGATGCAGAAGGGCTGATCGAAGCCGATCACAACCTCCTTGCTGGCGGAGCTAAGGACGGTGCGGGTCATGGCTTCAAAGCGCGGCGACGAAGCTTTGCAGCTCGCCAAATCCGGTTTGCCTGGCCTCGAATTTCAATTTCAGACGGTGCGCCGCGTCGCGCGCCTTGGCCAGCAACTCGTCATCCTCGCTCTGCGCCAAATAGACCAGACGTGAATAATGGCGGAAATATTCGTCGCGCAACTGCGGATGTCGGTCGAGTCCGAGGGCGCGGTAGACCAGCTTGTCGAAATGACGAACGAGAAAATCGGTGAGATAGAAGGCGTCGATATCGCGTTCCGATTCTTCGAGAAAATTGCTCAATCCGGAATAGAAGGCATAGCAATGCGGGCCGTCGAGACGCTCGATGCCCTCCGCTGCGAGCAGCTTGTCGAGCGCACCGCCGGTGCCGCATTCGGCATAACCGACGACGATCCTGTCGAACTCCGGCCGCGCCTCATCGATGGCCTTGCGCACCGCGTCGGTAATCCGGTCGGGCCGGTTGTGCAGATCCGCCGGCAGGCAGCGCAGCGTCACATGGTCGAGATTGTTGGCCTTCTTGAGCGCGAGAATTTCACGCGCAAGCGCGCCGCAGGCAATGATCAGCACGGATTGCCGTGCCGCGCCCGCCTCAACCACTGGCCTTGTCCGGCTGATTATGCTTGCGCTGCATCATGTCCTTGGCGATATCCACCGTCACCGCCGCATCGCGGCAATAGGCGTCGGCGCCGATCGCTTCGCCGAATTCTTCGCTTAAGGGCGCACCGCCGACAAGGACGAGATAGTCGTCGCGCAGGCCCTTTTCTTCGAGCGTGTCGATCACGGTCTTCATATAGGGCATGGTGGTGGTGAGGAGCGCCGACATGCCGAGAATGTCCGGCTTATGCTCCTCGAGCGCTTCGAGATAATTCTCCACCGGATTGTTGATGCCGAGATCGATCACCTCGAAACCGGCGCCCTCCATCATCATGGAGACGAGGTTCTTGCCGATATCATGGATATCGCCCTTCACCGTGCCGATCACCATCTTGCCCACCGGCGGCGCGCCGGTCTCGGCGAGGAGCGGGCGCAGGATTGCCATGCCGCCCTTCATCGCACCGGCGGAGAGCAGCACCTCGGGCACGAACAGGATACCGTCGCGGAAATCGATGCCGACGATGCGCATGCCCTCGACAAGAGCGTCGGTCAAAACCTTGTAGGGTTCCCAGCCGCGCGCGAGGAGAATATTCACCCCCTCCTCGATCTCCTCCTTGAGGCCGTCATAGAGATCGTCATGCATCTGGGCGACGAGCTCCTCGTCGCCAAGCGCATTTAGATCAATATCGTCGGAATCGGTCATGGCTGCGGCTTCTGGAGTTGGCGGAAGCGAATTCGGCGGGGCTCAGTATCGCACCGCAGAGGCAGCGGAATATGCCCAAAGCGACAAATTTGGGCAAGGTCGCGACACGGGGATTTGCTCTAGCCTGCGCTGGAGAGAAAGAGGTCCGCCTGGCTGCTGCGCTCTTCCGTCGGCGTGTGGCCGTAGCCTTTGCGGTAGCATTTGGTGAAATGCGAGGTCGAGGTAAAGCCGCTGGCCACCGCGATATCGAGGATCGAGCGGCTCGTGCGGCGCAACAGGTCGCGGCCTTTGTCGAGCCGGATGCGGAGATAATATTGCCCCGGGGTCTGATCGAAATGGCGGCGAAAAAGGCGCTCGAGCTGGCGCGTCGATAGATTGACCGTCTCCGCCAACTGGCGGCAACTGAGTGGGTCCTCGAGATGGTTTTCCATCACTCGCACCGCCTCGATGACCTTGGCGTTGGCGGTGCCGAGGCGATAGCGCAAATCCTGGCGCTGGGCGTTTTCGCCGTCGCGGATTTCCTGATGTAGCATCACTTCCGCGACCTGGCGAGCGAGCGCGACGCCGCCCTGATCGGCGATGAAGCGCAACATCATGTCGAGCGCCGCGGTGCCGCCGGCGCAGGTCCAGCGGTTGCGGTCGATTTCGTAAATGTCCGAACTGACCTCGATCTCGGGAAATTCCTCCTGGAAGGACGGAATGTTTTCCCAATGAATGGTGCAGCGGAAGCCGTCCAACAGGCCGTAGCGCGCCAACACATGAGCGCCCGTGCAGGCGGCGCCGATCATGCGGCCATGGGCGATGAGGTATCTTAGGCGCTTGCCGAGCTCCGCCCCCGGCTGAACGCGCTCGACATCGATGCCCGAGCAGACCAGGGTCAGTGCCGCGTCGCCAAGGTCCTGCACGCTGCCATCGACCTGGGTCAGCACGTGGTTGCTCGCCTCGACCGGCTCGCCGTCCAGCGAATAGCACGACCAGTCGAAATAGGTTTCGCCGGATTCCCGGTTGGCCAGGCGGATCGGCTCGATGAGGGAGGAAAAGGCAATCATCGAATATTTGGGCAGCAGCACGAATGCCAATTTCATCGGCTGATAGGACGTCTGTTCCGTCATGCCCGGCCCGTTTTTCGTTGTGGCCTTAAGATTATGCGAGCGCGGTCAATTGGGCAATTGCGCCAGATATTCGTCAAAGATGCTGAGGATCTGTTTTACATCGAGCGGCGATTCGTCCCACAGCGGCATCAGCCACAGCTTGCGCTTGCGCATGAAGCGCTTGAAATCGTCGCAATGATGATCCTCGAGTTCCTGGCGAAACCGCACCATATATCCGGTAAAAAGATCGACCCCGAGATCGCGAAACGCCTGATATTCGTAGAGCGACGCTTCGCACTCGATATCGAGGCTGTTCACCTTGCCGAGCCGACCATGCATATGCTGGATGCCATGGCCGACCAATTCATGCACGATGCCTTCGGCGGCAATTTCGGCGGGGGAATGTTTGATGATGTAACGCCCCAGCATGGCGACGAAAACCGTGTCCCCGGAGGCGCCCTCGGCCGGTTCGAAAAAATCGGGCAGGAACGCGGCCAAGGTAAGATCGCCCCGCGTCCATTCGGGGAAGCCGGGGTCGTACATCACCACCACATCGCCATGGTTTTTTAGATTTTCCAGTGCGTTGGCATTGAACGGCGAGTGCTCATAGATGAGGTCAATGGCGCTGCGCAGCGTGCGCATGGCCTCGTCCGAGCTGACCAGAGAAATATCGGATTTGAAAGCGGGATCGACCGGTACGACCTTGAGGTAGATACCGCGGTAATAATCGTCCATGGCGATGCCGTTATCCGCAGCCTTGGCCGCGATCGCGGAAATTATTAACGCCAGCGCGCCGGCAATAGCGCCACGCGCCACAGGCTTGAATATCCTCCCGATCATGGCCGCCATTCTAACATCCCGTCCCCTCCGCGCCCGTGACTGGCGCCACACTCTGGCGAAGGCTTGGCGCCTCTGCTAAGAACCCTCAGCAGAAAAATCCCAGGCGGAGCGGTTGAAGGCATGGCGAAATCAAGCGGCAAGAAAATGAAAAAAGAGACGCTTCTGTCCGTGCTCGGACGCGACCCGGAAGCGTATCACGGCGCCGTCAATATACCGGTATATCACGCCTCCACCATCCTTTATCCCAGCGTTGCGGCCCTAAAAAGGGCGGGACGGCGCGAATATGGCAAGGTGTTCTACGGCCGCCACGGCACCCCCACCACCTTCGCCCTGCAGGAGGCCGTCGCCGAAATCGAGGGCGGCTGGCGAAGTTTTGCCTTCGGCTCGGGCAAGGCGGCGATCCTCGCCTCGCTGCTCGCCTTTCTCGATGCCGGCGATCATCTGCTGATGGTCGACAGCGCCTATGGCCCGAGCCGCCAACTGGCCAAGGGCTTGCTCAGCCGCCTCGGCATCGAACACACATTCTACGATCCGCTGATCGGCGCCGGAATTAAGAAGCTGATCCGGCCCAACACGAAAGTCGTCTTTACCGAGGCGCCCGGCTCGATCACGTTCGAAATGCAGGATATCCCTGCCATTGCCAAGGTGGCC
>CAZUVO010000098.1:0-13509 GCA_964623955.1 uncultured Rhizobiaceae bacterium | reverse complement strand
GCTCGGCATTCAGTGCGTCCATATGGGCCAGCAGCCGGACGAGATTTTCGAACTGGCGCACCGCTTCAAGGAATTGGGCGGCGGCTATTTTTCGCTCAAGCAGTTCAACGAGCATCCGGCGAATCCCTACCAGCAGGACAAGACGCCGGTGCGCGAGGATTTCTATCGGCTGCTCGAGCTCAATGACGCGAATTTCCAGGCCCATGTGCGCATGCCGTTCGGCGATGCCGAGCCCAAGCGGACCTACAAATCCTGCCTCGCCCTGCCGTTCTTCGCCGAGATCGTGGCGGACGGTCAGGTCTATGCTTGCGGGCCGCATCTCGGCGAGGCCGCGTTCAGCTATGGCAACATCTATGACGCGGATTTCCGCACGCTGTGGAGCGAAGGCAATCGCGAGAAGGTCGAGAACCACGTCCAGGGGATCGACGATCTCGACCATGTCTGCATGCCGAATTGCCGGCTCAACGAGGTCAACAAGTTCCTGTGGAACCTGGCCCATCCCCCCGAACATGTGAATTTCATCTAGGCGGGGCTTCGATGGGCAATCTCTTTCTCGACGGATCGAAGCTCTTTCACCATCTCGACGAGGTGGAAAGCTGGAGCAAGGACGAGGCGTTCGCGCCGATCCATGTCGAGGTCGATCCGACCGGGTCGTGCAATCACCGCTGCCTCTTTTGCTACGCCGATCACTACAATCACGCGCTTGGCATGCTGCCGCGCGAGCTGTTCCTCGATCTGATGCGCGATATGGGCGCGCTCGGGGTCAAGAGCTGCCTCCTCGCCGGCACCGGCGAGCCACTGGTCAACAAACACACCATCGACGCGGCGCTCGCCGGCTTCGAGGCCGGCGTCGACATGGCGCTCAACACCAATGCCATCGTCCTCAACGCGGAAAAGGCGGAGCGCGTTCTGCCGGCGCTCACTTGGCTGCGCTGCAGCGTGATGGGCCATGACGCCGAGACCTATGCCCGGGTGCATGTCACCAAGGCGAAGGATTTCGATATCGCGCTGACGAACATCGCCAAGGCGGTGGAGATCAAAAAACGTCATGGCCTCACCGTGACCATCGGCATCCAGCAGGTGCTGCTGCCGGAAAACGGCCATGGCGTGCCTGAGCTTGCGCGTATGGCAAAGGATATCGGCGTCGATTACTACGTTCTCAAGCCGTTCAGCGTCGACGACAGAAACCGCTACGACGCGGACGGCAAAACGGCCCTGGAGTTGATGCACGAATATGAGTCAGAGCTTCAGGAAGCGGCCGCGCTGGGTGATGAGAATTTCACCAGCATCATTCGCTGGAACACGTTCGGCGATGATGGATCGCGGATTTACAAAAATTGCCTGGGTCTTCCGTTCATTTCGCAGATCGCGGCGGACGGCAAGGTCTATACCTGCTGCCCGTTCTTCGGCGACGACCGGTATTGCCTGGGCGATTTGAGAGACGCGGGGTTCGCGGAACTGTGGCACGGAGATCAGGCCCGTGCGGTGCGCAAACGCGTCGAACAAAAACAGGATGTTCAGAAATGTATGACCCATTGCCGGCATCATCAGATCAACACGCAACTGTGGCAGTTGCGGAACCCGCCGGACCACGTGTCCTTCATCTAGCCGAGGCGGGTCAGGTCGAGGTCCGCTGCCCTACCTGCGGACCCGATGCCGAGCGCGCGTTTTACGGGCGGCGCTCGGGCTATGATCTGTCGCGCTGCGGGTCCTGCGGTCTCGTGTTCCTGAGCTGGGTTGGCCAGTCGATCGCCACGGCCTTCTTCGAAGATGCCGCGGCGGAGCACAAGGAATCTCCCGACGACGTCGAATATTGGAGCTTCCCGTCGCTCTATGACCGTTATCAGAGCGTGTTCGAGTCATATTTCGACGAGCGCTGGCGCAGGTTGCGCGCGGCGCATGGCAATATCCGCTCGCTGCTCGATATCGGCTGCGGCTATGGCTTCTTTCTGCGCCATGTCGATTCCCGCGTGCCGCGTGTTTCGGGCGTCGAAATCGATGGCGAGGCGGCGGGCTATGCTCACAGGCGCTTCGATCTTTCGGTCACGCAGATGCCGATCGAGCATTTTGTGTCGACCGAGCGCTATGATTGCATGGTGATGTGCGACGTGCTGGAGCATCTCAGTGCGCCGGACGCGGTCTTGCGCAAATGCCGCGACATGCTGGCGCCCGGCGGCATCATCTTTCTCCAGGTTCCCAATCATGTCGGGTTTCGTCTGCCGCGCGGGCATAGCTGGGGCCTGCCGCACCATATTTGGCAGTTTAATCCGCGCAGCCTCGCCCGTCTGGTCGATGCCTGCGGCCTTATTCCCGAGGAATGCTACACCGGCGTGCTCGGCGTCATCGGCGCCTATGAGCGTGGCGGTCCGTCCATGCGCGAGAAAATCGAATGGTACATGGCGCGCAAATTGGGGGTCGGCAACAGGCTCATGCTGATCGCGCGCAAACCGATCAATGGCCGGTGAGTTGAAAAAGCTCGTCATCTTCGGCGCCGGTCAGACGGCGGAAGTCGCGCATTTCTATTTCAGCAACGATTCCGCCTATGACGTTGCCGGCTTTACCGTGGATGCGGAATATATCACCGAGGAGTCGCTCTACGGCCTGCCGGTGGTGCCCTTCGAAGAGGTGGAAGAGACCTACCCGCCGGAACAATACGATCTCTTTGTCGCCGTCACTTATACCGGCCTCAACAAGATCCGCGCGCAAAAGCTGAGCGAAGCCAAGGCCAAGGGATATCACTGCCCAAGCTATGTGAGCAGCCGCGCAACCGTTTGGCCGGGGCTCAAACATGGCGAGAATTGTCTCATTCTAGAAGACAACACGATCCAGCCGCATGTGACGATCGGCGACGATGTCTATCTCTGGTCGGGCAACCATATCGGCCATCACACGACGGTGCACGATCATGTCTATATCGCGTCGCACGTCGTGGTGTCGGGCGCGGTCGAGATCGGCGATTACAGTTTTATCGGCGTCAACGCCACGCTCAGGGACAATATCCGCATCGGCCGGGAGAATTTGATCGGCGCGGCCTGTCTCATCCTCAAGGACACCGAGGATCGCGCGGTGTTCAAGGGGCAGGCGAGCGAGGCGGCGGCGATCACCAGCGACAAACTCAGGCGCATTTGAGGGATGGCCATGGCCTGGCGGAAACTTGGCCGGATATTCTGCGCCGATGGGCAGCGCGATTTCATGATGTCGCACGCCTCCTGTCCGCAGGCGGTGCGCCTCGAGGGCGATCTCTACCGCATCTGGTTCGCGCCGCGCGACGCCGGAAACCGCAGCCACACCGCCTGGCTCGAAATCGATATCACCCGGCCGAGCGACATTCTGCGCCTGGCCGAGGAACCGGTGCTGGCGCCGGGCGCGTTCGGCGCGTTCGACGAGCAGGGCGCGATGCATTCCTGGTTCGTCGCCCATGACGGCGAGGCGCGGCTCTATTACACCGGCTGGAACATCGGCGACACGGTACCGTTCAGGAACGCCATCGGCCTCGCGCGCTGGGTAAACGGCGACAGGAACCACTTCGATCCGGAGCCCGGCCCGGTGCTCGACCGCTCGCCCGAAGACCCCTGTTTCGTCGGCAATCCGTGCGTACTCCATGCCGCCGGCCGTTGGCATCTCTGGTATCTCTCGGGCACCCGCTGGATCGCGAATGGCAACGGCGCACCGCCGCACGCCGCCTACAATCTCCGCCACGCCACCTCACCCGACGGCATCGCCTGGACGCCGGACCCGGCGCCGGCGGTGGATTTCGCCCATCCGGGAGAGATGGCCATTGCGCGCCCGGCGGTGCGCTACGAAGACGGTCTTTTTCGCATGCACTACAGTTGGCGCGGCGAGGGTTATTCCTACCGCATCGGCTATGCCGAATCCGCCGATGGCGCGGTTTGGCGGCGGATGGACGACGGCGCCGGGCCGGAGCCGTCGCCGGAGGGCTGGGATTCGGAAATGATCGCCTACCCGCATGTCTTCGACCATGACGGGCGGGTCTATATGCTCTATTGCGGCAACGGTTTCAGCCGCGACGGTTTCGGCCTCGCGGTCTTGGAAGTCTAGCGCGCCAGGGCGGCGTAAAGCTCGCGCACTTCGTTCTCGGCGGGAAAATTCTCGAACAGAAGTTCCAACTGATAATCATATTTATAGGGCGTCGGATAGCCATGCGCCGCATAGGTCGGCTCCGCCGCATTGTTGTATCGCAGACTCATCGCGACGCGCACTCGGTCGTCGCCGCGCTCGCCGGTGCGGTGGACGAGAAAGCCGCTGAGCACCACCAAATCGCCGCGCTTGGCCAGCAGCGGAATGTAATCCTCGTCGCGGATCCGCTCGTCGCTCACCATCGGCGTCGCTGGGTGGGGGACGGTGTCCAGCAGGCCGAGCTTGTGGCTGCCGGGGACGCATTCCACCGGATAGGAATCTTGGTCGATATCCACCAGCGGGATCCACAGCACCACACCGTCCAGGCTGCCCTGCATGCTGCGCCAATCCTGGTGCGGCGGCGCCTTGTGATAGCCGCCGGGGATCTTCAGCGCATCGGTCATGTAGTGGCAAACCGGTTTGGTCGACACCACGGGCTCCGCCAGGCCGAGCGCGGCCAGCGTGTCGGTGATCTCCGGTGCCGTGGTCAGGTGGTGAATGGCGGGCAGAAGCTGGCTCTGCCGCGCGGCGCCGAGATAGGCATCGCGGTCGACCTCGAACAGAGTGACCAAATTGCGCCTGAGCCCCACCGGATCGCGCCAATCCGCTTCCGCGATCCCATGGCGGCGGAGCTGAGAGGCGAAGAGCGCCATCATTTGGTCGTAAATTCGATCGATCGCATCGCGCGGAAAGAAGTCCCGCAGCAGGCAACAGCCATCCTCCGCATATTGCTTGCGCAATTCGGCGCCCTGGTCGAGCGGGGCTATCGGAATGGCTTGCATCTCAATTTCTCCGGCCGGCTTAAGAGGCTGTCAATGTTTCTCCGCTATCAAGGTTAAGAATGGATGAAGGCAGACCCTCATGAGCAGCAACAACGTCTATGAATTGCCCACCGTCGGCGGCCCCAAACAGGCGCAATCCAAGCGTGAGCTTCTCGCGCTGTTTCATGCCGCGCCCAAGCATGATGAGCAATTGATCGCCAACCTCGCCCTCTTCGGGTCGCTGCGCGCCATCCACGAGCCCTATAACTGGACTCGTAAGGTGATCGGGTTCGACACCTTCGAGGGCTATCCGGAAACCGACGAAAAAGACGGCGATTCGCCCCATGCCACGGCCGGCGGCTATGCCATGCCGGAGAATTACGACGAATATTTGAGCCGGGTGCTCGATGTCCATGAGCAGGACAATGTCATGGACCATGTGTGCAAATATGAGCTCGTGAAAGGCGATGCGAGTGAGTCTCTTAAAGCTTACCTGGCGGAAAATCCGGAAACCGTGATCGCTCTCGCTTATCTCGATATGGCGATGTACGAATCGACCCGCGACGTGCTGGAACTCCTCCTGCCGCATATGGTCAAAGGCAGCGTGATCGCGCTCGACGAGCTCGGTTCGTCGAAATTTCCCGGCGAGACCCTCGCCTTCAAGGAAATCGTCGGCACCGGCTCTTTTCAGATGACGCGTTCGCAATTTCTGCCCGACCGGACCATCGTCACCGTCGAATGAACGATCTCGGCGTCTTCGAGCCGACCGCCTCGGTCCTCGTCGTCCCCGGCGGCTTGGCCGAATCTCTTGCGTTCCGCGAGGCTGCGATGGGGAGCGGTACATCGCTGATCGGTGCATCGTCGGTGGCGAACGATCCTGCCGCCGCGCGCTATGACAATTGGTGCTACCTGCCGACGGTCCACGATGCGGATTTCGAGGATGCCCTCGGCGACATTCTCCGCGGCCACAACATTGAATCGATCTATTGCCCCCACCCAATGATGTATGCCCGCCTTGGCGAGCTGAGTCGGGAGAATGGCGGACGGTTCAAGCTGTTGAACCCGCCGCCCCAGGCGATGGCGGAACGGAAGATCGCCTCCGATTTGCGGCGCGCCTCCGAAGCGGGGGACTATATGCGGGCCCTTGGCGGTGGAGATGTGTTGAGCGAAATCGAAGTTGCCGGGCTGCTGCGTGCTTCGGAAGCGATAGCGGGTCAATCCGACGAGACGAAATTCGTTACGATGATGGCGCTTTTCGCGCAGCTTCCGCCGGGGGACGTGGTCGAGATCGGCACTTTTTGGGGCCGCTCGGCTTTCGTCCTGGCCTGGCTCGCGGCGCGCCATGAAATCGGTCAGGTGTTGGTGGTCGATCCCTGGTGCGCCGGGGATGCGGTGCAGAAAAGCGCACCCGAACTGGTGCGGCGCGACACCATGGCGCAGGATTGGGACCTCATCCATCAGGGCTTTCTGCTCAACCTGCTGCCCGTCGCCCCCGGGCGGCTCGGATATTTGCGCATGACGTCCGCCGAAGGGGAGAAGCGCTATTGCGAGGCGCCCTGCCGAATCGATAGTCCACCTTTCGGCGCGCCAAACTATTCGGGTGAAATTTCGTTGCTTCACATAGACGGCAATCACGACGAGGCGGCGGTGCGGCTCGATGTCTCCCTGTGGACGAAATATCTCCGCGCGGGCGGCTGGCTCGTGCTCGACGACTATGTCTGGCCCCATGGCGACGGCCCGGCCCGCGCCGGCGATGCGCTGCTCGCAGAATTGGGCGGCCGCGCGGAGTGCTGCTTCGTCGCCGGCAAGGCGCTTTTCGTCCGCATGGCGCAAAAAATTTGATCCTGGCGCGCGGCAGGGAAGTTAGCGGGGGATGAAAAGTATCTACGAGCAGGTGACGCACGAATCTGCCGATCTGATCGCCGATCATTTCGAGGCCGGCCGTACGGTCGAACAACTGAGCGCCGAACTGGGCCACGCGCCGGACGTCGTCCAGCACATGCTGAGCTGCATCTATTTCGACGAGGGCCGCATCGACGAGGCCGAGCGCCTCGCGCGCGACGCGGTGGCGGATTTTCCCGGCCCGGAAATGCACAATCAGTTGCTGCGTTGCCTGCTGGCTTCGCCGCGCGACACCAAGCAGGAATTTCATGACGAGAGCGTGCGCTGGGCATCGCTTTACGAGGATAGGTCGCGCCGGGCGCCCAACGACGCGTTCCGAGGCGATGTCGATCCGGACAAGGTGCTTCGGCTTAGGGTTTCTCTGCGACTATCTCGGCGACACGCTGTTTGGCGCCTTCCTCACCTTTCCTCTGTTCGACCGGCTGCGCAAGGGCGGCGCCGAGGTCTATCTCTATAATTTTGGCGCGCAGAACCCGACTTGCGACGAGGCCACTGACATATGCCGCGATGTTGGCGCTTTGTCGATCGATGCGCTCGAGCGGCAAATCCGCGACGATAAAATCGATATTCTGTTCGATTTGAACGGCCGGCTTCGGGTCAACAATCGCTATGCCGTGATGGTGCGCAAACCGGCGCCGCTGCAAGTTAGCTACATGAATCTGGCCGGCACCTCGGGCCTCGATTGTTTGGACTATGTAGTGACGGACGAGAATGCCGTACCGGCGGAAGATGACGGCTTCTACACGGAGCGGGTCTGCCGTCTTCCGTGCGGCGCCAACGGCGCCTTCCTGTTGCCGGGCGCGCAAGGCGCGCGCATGGCGGAACATCATGTGCCGATTGCGCCGCTGCCGAGTAAGAAAAACGGCTTTGTGACCTTCGGCTCGTTCAACGCCACCTTCAAGCTTTCCGAGGAAAGCCTCGGCGCCTGGGTGGAAATTCTGCAACGGGTTGCGGATTCCCGCCTGTCGCTGAAAAGCTTATATCTTGCGCGCGGGCGAGTTCGTAAAAGGGTCGAGGGCTTTTTCGCCGCCCGGGGCATCGCGCCGGAGCGCCTGACACTGGAGGGGCATTCGCCGTTCTTCGACATGTGGCGGCGTTACGGGGATGTCGATATCGCTCTTGATACCACGCCCTATACCGGCGGCAGCACGACTTTGCACGCGCTGTGGCAGGGCGTGCCGGTGATTACGCGGCGCGGCACGGACTGGCGCGGGCGGATGCCGACCTCGATGCTGATGAGCGCGCGCCTCGACGAGCTGGTCCTGCCCGACACGGAGAGCTACATCGATGCCGCCGTAGCGCTGGCCGGAGACCGCAAACGCCTTGCCGCCTATCGCCGAGGTATGCGGGCGCGTTTGCGTAAAGCCGCCTATTTCGATCCCGATGCGGTGGCCGGGGACATGTTGGCCGCCTGTCGGCAAATGTGGCACGACTGGTTGGCGCAGGGCACCGAGACCACGTGGGAACCGCGCCGCGCCGCGCAATAGGTCTCAGGGCCCCCGGGCGGTCGGTCCCTTTTCGCAAAAAATATTCGCCGGCAGGATACTCTTCGTCCGCATGGCGTAATCGCTTGCTCGCGGTGCGGCGCCCGCGCTATTGATCGCGCGGCGTTTATCATCGGGAGCGGGCGATGGACTGGTATCACATCTGGTGCGACCTCAAGGCGGGCGAGGACGATCTCGCTTTTTGCCGCAATGTGGAAGCTTATCTCGGCGCTTTGCGCGCCCAAGGGCTGATTGAGGAACATCGCCTGATGCGCCGCAAGCTCGGCCTCGCCCATGACGGCGCGAGCGAATTTCACATCATGGTCGGGACCAAGGATTTGGCTCAGCTCGACGCCGCCTTTCAGCGCGTCTCGGCGCGGGCGGGCGAAACCGAGGAGTTGCACAAGGCGGTCTACAGCGCGGTGCGCAATCTCAAATTTGGCCTCTACCGCGACTTTCCCGATCCCACGCGGAGCGGCGGTTAATCACTATTCGGTATGGATCGGCGCGTCGGGGTAAAAGGCGTGAAAGGCGAAGGCGAAGCTGATGTCGTGCACCGCATCGGCCAGCCCGTCCGCTCCCTGGCGCTGCACCACAACATTGCCGATATCGCGCCCCATTCTGATCCTGGTGGTGTCGAGGGCAGAGTTTTGCCCTGGTTCCCAAGTAATAACCAAGTCGCCGCGCTCGATGCGTTTTAGCTCTTGCACCAGCGCCAGGCTCCAGGCCTCCTCGCCGACCACCACGACGCGCTCCAGGGGTGCGATATTCTCGGGCAGGCGGCCGTTATAGAGAAAAGGCTTGGAAGAGCGGTCGTAACGCGAATAGGGATTGGCGCCGTAATTGCGCATCGAAGCGAAGGTCGGCACGAGAATGGTGACGCTATCGTCCCCCTCGGTGCGCGCGAGGAAGCGCTCAAAGGATTCGACGCGCGCCGGCAGGGCGGTGAGCCGCGCGCCGGTCATTTTGCCGACGATGGCCTCACCGGTAAATTGCTGCCACCAGCTCTCGGTCTGGCGGTCATACATCACCAGGTCCGAATTGCGCAGCTTGCCGGTGGTACCGAAATCGAAAATCTGGCCATCCACCCGGCGGTCGAACACCAGCGCCGAATTGCATAAGGGGCAGAAAGTGACGGCGATCGGCACGCCGCCCAGCGCGTCGTTGGCGATCTCGTGCCAGATCAGGATGCGCACCGGGTAGGCACGCGTCTCGCCACCCAGGGTGACCGTGATGACCGGCTCCTGTTCGCCGATTTCGTCGACCTCGCCGGGCGCGCGGTAGGTCGGTCTGTCGATCGCCGGGATGCCATCCTTGGGCGGGCCGCCGGACCTGATTTCGTCGAAATCGATCGACGTCCGTGTGAAATCGGTCCGGTCCCACTCATGGGTCCAATGGCGCGGCGGGTCCGCGGCGGGCGCACCGGCAAGCGGCGTGATCCACAGCAGGATCAACGCCAAGACGAACGGCAAGCGTTTCATGGGCGTTTCCTTCGATTGGCCGGTATCAAGTGTCACCGGTCTGAGGAAAACGCGCTAGAAAAACAGTTTCACAATGGCGTGACAGGGTACGGCGCGGCGGTTACCCGCCCGGCGCATTGGGCGTAAACGCGCGCTCGCCATTGATCGTAAAGGCGCCGATCGCCTCCTGTCCCGCCGGTGAGATCAGCCAATCGACAAAGCGCTGGCCATGCTCGGACTTCACATGCGGGTGTCTCTTTTTGTCGACGAGGATCACGCCATAGGGGTTGAACAGGGCCGGATCGCCACGCAGCAAGGGGACAAGCCGCTGGCGGTTGTTGAAATTGAGCCAGGTGCCGGAATCGGCCAGGGTATAGGCTGCCATCGCCGCCGCGGTATTGAGGGTCGCGCCCATGCCGCTGCCCGCTTCGCGATACCAGTGCGGGTCGTTCTCGGCCGCGTCCAGGCCCGCTTCGCGCCACAGCGCCAGTTCGCGTTTATGGGTGCCGCTATCGTCGCCGCGCGAGACGAAGGGCGCCTCGGCCTCGGCGATGCGCGCCATCGCCGCGCCGGCGCTTGTCAGGCCGGCGATCCCTGCCGGGTCCTCCGCCGGGCCGACCAGGACGAACTCGTTATACATCACGTCATGGCGACGCACGCCGAAGCCGTCGGCGACGAATTGCTCCTCCGAGGGTTTGTGGTGGACGAACAGCACATCCGCGTCGCCGTTGCGCGCGAGGCGCAGCGCCTGACCGGTGCCGACCGCGAGCACGCGCACCTCGATGCCGCTGGCTTCGCGGAAGATCGGCAGGATGTGGTCGAACAGGCCGGAATTCTGCGTCGAGCTGGTCGAGGCGAGGATGATAAAGGGCGTATCGGCGCGCGCTGCCGGCGCCGCCAAAACGGTAAAGGCAAGGAGGAGCCCGCAAAGGAATTTCGTCAGTGGGTTCAAGGTCGATATTCCGAACTAGGGCGGGGTCAGCTCGCGGCGCTGCCACCACAGCAATTCGCCGCGCAGGAAGGCCTGGGCGAGGTCGTTCTCAGGCCCGGCGAAGAATGCATCCGCGGTGGACTTTTCCATCAGCCGGCCGCGATGGACGAACAGCACCTCGTCGGCGAGCCGGCGCGCTTGGCCGAGATCGTGGGTCGACATGATGATCTTGGTGCCCTGCGCGCGCATCGCCAGGATGACTTCTTCGATGACATGGGTCGCCGCCGGATCGATGCTGGCGGTCGGCTCGTCGAGGAAGAGAACCTGCGGGCGGAGCGCCCAGGATCGGGCGAGCGCCAAACGCTGCTGTTCGCCGAAGCTGAGCACCCGGGCCGAGGTCTTGGCGAAGCGGTTGAGCCCGGCGCGGCCGAGCGCTTCCTCGATCAAGGCGCGGCGGTTGCGCTTCGGCACCTTGCGCAGCGAGAGCGCGAAATCGATATTGGCGCTCACCGAGCGGCGCAGCAGCACCGGGCGCTGAAACACCATGGCCTGAAAGTCGGCGGGATTGCGCCCGTTGGCACCCTGCCAGCGAATGTCGCCCGCGCTCGGCGCGAGCAGGCCGTGGCAGAGTCGGAGCAGCAGGCTTTTGCCGGCGCCGTTCGGCCCGACAATGATGGAAATCGCCGGTGCCTCGAAGCGGCAGGAAAGATCCTTGATCAGGCGCTTGTCGCCGATCTCGAGGCTGACATCCCTCAGCTCCAAGGGGAGGATCGACGGCGCATCGGCGTTCATCATGGCGTCACACCGTTGCGCTGATTTCCCCGCAGCACGTAAACCAGGCCGTTCACCAGCACCGAAAGAATGACCAGGATGATGCCGAGGCCGAGGGCGAGCGCGAGATTGCCTTTGCTGACTTCGAGCGCGATGGAGGTCGTCATCACGCGGGTGACGTGGTCGATATTGCCGCCGACGATCATCACCGCGCCGACCTCGGCGATGGCGCGGCCGAAGCCGGCAAGCACCGCGGTGATCAAACTGTAACGGCCATCCCAGAGGAGCGCGCTAAGGGAACGAAGCGGGGTCGAGCCGAGCGAACGCAATTGCTCTTCATATTCGAGCCAAAGCGTCTCCATCACCTGGCGCGCGAGCGCGGCAATGAGCGGCGTGATCAGCAGCACCTGGGCGATGATCATCGCGGTCGGCGTAAACATCAGGCCCAACACGCCGAGCGGCCCGGCGCGCGACAAGATCAGATAGACGATCAGCCCGATCACCACCGGCGGTAGGCCCATAAAGGCGTTCAGCACGATGACGAAAAAGCTGCGCCCGGGAAAACGGTAGAGCGCCAGCGCCGCGCCGACGGGAAGGCCGATCACGCTCGCGATCAGCACCGCGCTGAGGCTGACCTTGAGCGACAGAGCCACGACTTCGGACAGGTCGCTGTCCAAATTCGCGACAAGGGCGAAGGCGGTCGAAAAGGCGGCGCCGAAATCGGTCATGGCGCTTTACTAACACGGTGGTTCATCATGGGGCAGACCCCAACGGTCCGCGTTCTATCCGCCGCCGCGCTGAAAATGCAGATCGATGCGCTTCATCTCGGCGGCGGCATCCCCGTAGCCGGTGAAGGCGAAACGGACGAAGGTGACCGGCAACGCCACCAGGGCGATGCGGCGCTCGGATTCTTCCGACAGGGTGATCTCCATTTTGCGCCCGCCCTCGGTGAGCGAAATCTTGCCGTCCGCCAGTTGGAAATCCTGATGGCCGACGGCACGCGCCAGGAGCCGGACGAAATCGCTATGGGTGATCGCCATTTCCTTTTCGAATGCGACTGTCTCGCTCATTACTGAGATCCGCCGGCGATGGGCGGCCAGGCGGCCAGCGCGTCGTTTTCCTTCAACGCATGGGACTCGCGCTCACCCGGCGGAACGAAGGCGCCATTGACCAGAACCAAGTGGCAGTTCTCCGGCGGTACGTTGAACCGGGCGAAGACGGCGGCCACGGTGGCGCCGTCCTCGACATCCAGATCCAATTGATTGTCCTTTGTGCCGGTTGGCAGGTAGGTGCCGAGCTGCGCATAGAGTTTGACCGTGATCTTCATGGTGCAAACTCGGCGCAGGCCTCAGAGTTGGCTGTGGGCGACGTAGGCCTCCATGACCCGGTTGGGGCTGGCGAGCAGCTTGTCTTTCCATTCGCCAAGCGGCGTGCGGTTGGTAATGAGGCCGCGCATCACGCCGACATGTTCGGTCATGCCGATGCCGAGCGCGCCGATCAGGCGGTCGTCCTCGAATTGGAGGCGGAGATATTTGTAATTGTCTTCGTCCGTCGCCGCGCTGCTGTCGCCGCCTTTGACGCCGTCCCATTTGCCGAACGAGCTGGAGACCAATCCGGCGGTGGCGAGCACGTTCATGATCAGGCTGCCCTTATAGACCGGGCTCTGGCCGAGCATATTCAAGGCCGCGATGCGGCCATGCTCGACCGCGGTCGGCTGGATGGCGTGCACCATATGGCCACCGGTCGAAAAATCCGGCCCCTGGGCGACATCGCCGGCGGCAAAAATGTTTTCGACATTGGTCGCGAGATGCTCGTCGACCAGTATGCCGTCATCGGTGGCGACGCCGCTGCCTTCGAGAAACTCCATATTGGGCGCAACGCCGACCGCGAGGACAACGAGATGGGCGTTCAGCTTGCGCCCGTCCTCGAGCACCACGGATTTGTCGCCCGGGCCGTCCGAGTCCGCCTCGATGGCGTTGACCCGGCTCGAGGTCAGCACCTCGACATCCTTGCCTTCGCACCAGCGCTTCAACATGCCGCCCGCGGTGTCGTCCATCATGCGC
>CAZUVO010000097.1:0-13583 GCA_964623955.1 uncultured Rhizobiaceae bacterium | reverse complement strand
ATCTACACCACGCCCGGCCCGGGCGGCTATAATCTGATCGGCCGCACGCCGGTGCCGCTATGGGACCCGCGCCAGCGTCTCCCCGTCTTCAAGGACCGCGTGGTGCTGCTCGACGCCGCCGACCGGGTCAAATTCGTGCCCATCGGCGAGGAGGAGTTCGAATATATCGAAGCGCGCGTCGCCGACGGCACCTATGAATTCAACGTCACCGCCTATCAGCGGTTTTCGGTCGGCGCCTACAAAAAGTGGGTGGCGTCGCTCAACGCGGACGGGCGGTTTTAAGTGAGGACAGGAACATGACGGAACGTATCGGATTTATCGGCCTCGGCGCCATGGGCAAGGGCATGGCGAGCAATATGCAAAACAAGGGCTTTCAACTCACCGTCTTCGACATCGACCCCGCGCCGGTCTCCGTGCGCGTGCAGCTCGGTGCGACGGAGGCGGCCGCCGTCGCCGAAGTGACCGAGGCGAGCGATATCGTCGTCACCATGCTGCCCGGCTCGCCGGAGGTGGAGCAGGTGGTGTTCGGCGAAGGCGGCGTGCTCGCGAGCGGCCGCGAGGGCATGCTGCTCCTCGACATGAGCACGGTCGATCCGGCCACCACCGACCGGCTCGATAGCGAGCTCGGCGCCGCCGGCATGGCGATGGTCGACGCGCCGGTCGGCCGCTTGGCGCAGCACGCCAATTCCGGCGAGAGCCTGTTTATGGTCGGCGCCTCGGACGAGAATTTCGAGCGCGTGCGCCCGCTGTTGGAAGCGATGGGCACCACGATCCATCATTGCGGCGCGGTCGGTGCCGGCATGCGCACCAAGCTGGTGAACAATTATCTCGCCATCGTCTCCTGCCAGATGAACGCCGAGGTGTTGACGCTGGCCACCCGTTTCGGGCTCGATCTGCAAACCACTCTCGACGTTATCCACGGCACCACGGCAACCAACGGCCAGCTCAAGATCAACTACGCCACCAAGGTGCTGACCGGTGATACCGAGCCCGGCTTCGCCATCGATCTCGCGCACAAGGATCTGACCCTGATCGTCAACGCCGCCAACCAGGTCAAGGTGCCGCTCCCCATCGCGGCGGCGGCGCGGGAAAGCGTCAGCCTGGCGCGCAGCACGGAATTTCATAACAAAGATTTCTCCGCGCTGTTGGATCATTGGTGCGAACGCGCCGGCGTCAAGGCGCCCCGCCTGTGATCGAGGTGCTCAAAACCGGGCTCGAGACTTGCGTGCAGGATTATCCCGGGCGCAAGGGCGCCTTCGGCATGGGCTTTCCGCCCTCCGGGCCGATCGACCATTGGTCCTTCCGCTTGGCCAATCTTCTGGTCGGCAACGAACCCGGAGACGCGGCGCTCGAATGCCAGTTCATCGGCCCCTCTTTGCGGTTTGAGCAACCGGGGGTAATCGCGCTCACCGGCGGCGATATGCAGGCGAAACTCGATGGTGAGGCTGTGCCCTTATGGCAAAGTATCGCCGTCGAAGCCGGGCAGGAACTCGCGCTCGGCTCGGCGGTCTCCGGCGCGCGTTGCTATGTCGCCTTCGCCGGCGGCATCGACACGCCGCCTTTCCTCGGCTCGCGCTCGACATTCGTGCTCGGCGAATGCGGCGGCCTCGACGGCGCGCCGCTCCAGGTCGGCGGCGAGATACCGTTGGGGGCGGGGGAGGGCGCCGCCGGTCGGCGGATCAAGCAAGATTGTCTACCGCCCATTTCCAAAACCGGTGAATGGCAAATCGAAGTCTGCGCCGGGCCGAACGACGATTGGATCGATGAAGCCGGGCAGAAGCGCTTTCTTGAAAGCTCGTGGAAGCTCTCGCCCAAAAGCAACCGGGTCGGCTTTCGCCTCGAAGGTCCAAAATGGACCTTCACCGACAAGGCCACCAACAAGGCGCCGGAGAACGGCTCCGATCCCTCCAACGTCATCGACCACGGCTATCCCATCGGCGCGATCAATCTCGGTGGCCAGACGCCGATCATACTCTTGAACGACACGCTGACTTTGGGCGGCTTCATCAACCCGTTCACCGTGCCGTCTTGTGCCTTCTGGAAGCTCGGCCAGTCGCGCCCCAACGAAATCTACGATTTCGAGCTCGTCTCGATCGAAGAGGCGCAAGCGCGTAAGCGCGCCATCAACGCGCTCTGCGTGGAAGACAGCATCAAAGTGGCGTAGGCCAAATCAAAAACACCTCATGACTGGATCGAATTATTATCCACATCAAAACTAGTAGAAAGATAAATGTTCTTGATTTTTTTACTGAACATGGACTAATTACCACCTTTCGCTCCTATAGGTTGAAGCACCCAGATGTCATGGATGAACGAATTAGCCAAAATGGATGATGACAAACACTGATTCTAATATCCCGATATTGAAGTGGGCTGGTGGCAAGCGATGGTTTGTAAATCGCTATAATCCGCTTTTCCCGCAAAAATATTCTACATATTTAGAACCATTTTTTGGTGGTGGGGCGGTTTTCTTTCACCTTCTTCCAAATCGGGCGATTCTTTCTGATGTGAATAAGGAATTGATGAATTTATACATCGCGGTCAAAGATTATCCGGAAGAGCTAAACAAACTTATTAAAATTCACGATACGAATCATTCAAAAGACTATTATTATAAAATTCGAGAAAGAAAATATGATTCTAATACTAAAAAAGCTGCGCAGTTATTATATCTCAACAGAACTTGTTGGAATGGCCTATATCGAGTGAATCTTTCTGGAAAATTCAATGTTCCTATCGGAACCAAGTCGACAGTAAAAAATGCCTTCGGATGACTTTAGTGCAACGTCCAAAGCACTATCCAAGGCAATATTAATGTCATGCGATTTTGAAAGTACCGTGGACATGGCGAAGAAAGGAGACTTTATATTCTCAGATCCTCCCTATACAGTTAAACATAATATGAATGGATTTATTAAATATAATGAAAAACTGTTCTCATGGGAGGATCAAGTTAGGTTGAAAAACAGTCTAGAGCGTGCAATAATTCGTGGTGCAAAGGTTATGGTAACAAATGCGAATAACGAAAGCATTAAAAGACTATACAAAGGTTTTGCGAATTTCAAGACTGTGGATCGCGCAAGTGTTTTAGCGGCAAACCCTAAATATAGGGATCATGTTCAAGAACTTGTAGTGCGTTCTTGGTGTTAAGTGTGTTAATTTCATGAAAAATATTTTTCGATATATACCCATAATTGGGTCTCTAGTTGATGTGCGAAGAGGTAGTTTGTGGGAGGCTTTCGTCGAAGTCTCACTCAATGTTATTTTTTCCACACTTCCTGTTTGGTTCGGTTTGATATTATTGTTTGTTTTTGATAGAGAGAAACAAGATGGAATATTTAATATTATTAAAAACAGTTTAGGTAGCGGAGAACTATATTTGTACGCTACTGCTTTATTGGGGTCTATACTATATTTTTTGACAAAGGACTTCAGAACAAAATCTAATTTTAAAAGCAGAAGATCATATTTTTTGTTTTGTTTTATTTTGTCAATTATCGCCATTGGTATTTTTTCGGTTCAGCGCGCCAATTTGTTATTTTCAGAGGAAATTAAATTAGACCAAGATGTAATTTTTTATAGCTCAATTGGAATATATTTAACGACGGTACTGTGTGTATATTTGGCTCATGCTTATAGAAGCCTTTACGAACGTAGTGCGCTGGGAGAGATGATTTCCCAGCAGCACGAATTTGTAGAAGATTTCAAGGAGGGCCAGAAATGATTGATCCCCCCAAAGATACTGGTCAGAAATCGATGACATTTAGGTGCTTGGAAGTACTTCAGCCCTTAGGTGTTTTCTATGTTGGAGTGATGCATTGCAAAGATATATGTGCCGTGGCGGATTTTGATATAAGAAGAGTGCTTCAAGAAGAGCGTGATGTCGAAAGGTATTTGGGCGTACAAAGAGAATTAAACGATAATCGTGTAAAGGAGATAAGAAAATACGTACGCTATTATGACGCGACTTTTCCGTCTTCAATTATTTTGTCAGTTGAAGAAAGGTGTGCGGAGTATAATCCACAGACCGCGGAAATGAAATTATCTAATTATTTGGGAAACGATGACCAAGATTCCATATATTATCCACAGATTGCACGAGTGTTAGATGGTCAGCATCGAATCGCGGGATTATCTGACTTTCAAAACGGAAATTTTGATGTACCCGTGTCGCTATTTGTTGGATTGGATATTGCTGATCAGGCGCAAATATTTGCGACCGTAAACTTGGAACAAACTAAAGAAAGAAAAAGTCTTGCTTATGATCTATTCGATTTAGCAAAAATGAGAAGTCCCCAAAAATCCTGTCATAATGTGGTTGTCGCTCTTGATCAAGACAAAACTAGTCCATTTTATAAACGTATAAAAAGACTAGGTGCCGTTACAAAAGGGCGGTCCGGGGAAACAATTACACAGTCAACTTTTGTGGAATCATTAATGCGGTATATATCGAATAATCCCAAGGATGATCGTGATTTGATATTGAGAAAGAAAAAATTACCCATACCAAATGCTGATGAACTCGAAAAATTCCCGTTAAGGGGACTATTTGTAGAAGGCAAAGATTTAGAGATTGCTAAGGTAATGTGGAATTACTTTGATGCAGTGCGAAGGCGGTGGCCCAAGGCGTGGGAATATGGAGGCCGTAGTCTAATATTAAACAAAACAAATGGATTTAGAGCATTAATGCGTGTTTTTAAACCTGCTTATCTATTTACAAGTATTCCGGGGGATGTTGCTTCATCCAGGGAATTTCTCAAATTATTCGAGAAATGCAAATTGAACGATGATGACTTCAATACAGAAAATTTTGCACCTGGTAGTAGTGGAGAATCAGAACTGCGACGAGTACTAGTTAAACAGATGAAGATAGATGTGTGATGAATTATGATTTTAGCAATCGATATAGGTATTCCACAATCTAATGACATTGGTAATAGTTTTGTGAGTTAGTTAATCGGCTTGACTATGCGCATCACCGAAATTTGCGAGACGAGCGTCCCCATGGGCGCGGCCATGCGCAACGCGGTGATCGATTTCAGCAAGATGACCGTGAGCGCGGTGGCAATCGTCACCGACGTGATGCGCGACGGCGAGCCGGTGATCGGCTATGGCTTCAATTCCAACGGGCGCTATGCCCAAGGCGAGATCATCCGCACCCGTCTCGCGCCCCGCATCCTCGCGCTCGACCCCGAGCAGCAGCAGACGGCGGCGGGCGACAATCTCGACCCCGCCCGCCTCCGCGCCGCCATGCTGCAAAACGAAAAGCCCGGCGGCCATGGTGAGCGCGCCGTCGCCGTCGCCGCGGTCGAGATCGCCATCTGGGACGCCGCCGCCAAGATCGCCGGCCTGCCGCTGTGGCGCCTGTTGGGCGGCGAGGAAGCGGAGCCCCGCGTGTTCACGTACGCCGCCGGCGGCTATTACGACGCCGAAAAGGGAATCCCGGGACTCGTCGCGGAAGTGCAGGGCTATCTCGATCAGGGCTACACCTGGGCGAAAATAAAGATCGGCGGCGCGTCGCTCGACGAAGATATGCGCCGCATCGAGGCAGTGCTGGAACTCCTGGGCGGCGATGGCGGCCGCCTCGCCGTAGATGCCAATGGCCGCTTCGACCTCGAGACTGCGCTCCGCTACGGCGCGGCCATGGCGCCCTACGGCTTGCGCTGGTTCGAGGAGCCGGGCGACCCGCTCGACTATACGCTGAACGCCGAGATCGCGCGCAACTACGCCGGAGCCATCGCCACCGGCGAGAATCTTTTTTCGCTGCAGGACGCCACCAACCTGGTGCGTCATGGCGGCCTGCGCCGCGGCACCGACTATCTCCAGTTCGACCCGGCGCTCGCCTACGGCGTCACCGAAACCGTCGCCATCACCCGCATGATGGAGGAAGAAGGCTGGTCGCCGCGCCGCTTCATCCCCCATGGCGGCAATCTGTTGGCCTTGGCCCTCACCTCCGCCCTCCGCTTGGGCGGCTGCGAATCCTACCCCGGCGTTTTTCAGCCTTTCGGCGGCTTCGCCGACGACACCCCCATCGAAGACGGCTATGTCGCGCTGCCCGATGCGCCGGGCATCGGCTTCGAGAAGAAGGCGGGGCTTTATGAAGTGCTCAAGGAATTGCTCACTTCCGCTTAATCAATGGCGATTATGCTGTAGCGGATTTTGTCGCGGGAAAACCTGTCGAGAGGCTTCGCCGTGAGTTTCAATCATGTTGCTGTTCTGGGTTTGGGGAAAATCGGCCGGCTGGTTGCCCGGCTGCTGCATGAATCCGGCTTCGAGGTGACCGCCCTCGATGCCGTGCCCGGCGCGGAGGAATTTCCCTTCGAGCGGCGGGTGGTCGACGTCTCCCAGACGGACGCGCTGGCCGAGGCGCTGACGCCGTGCGAGGCCGTGCTGTCCTGCCTGCCCTATCATCTCAATATGGATGTCGCCCGCGCCGCCCACGCCGAGGGCCTGCATTATTTCGATCTGACGGAGGACGTGGCGACGACGAAATTCATCCGAGACTTGGCCGCCACCGCAAAAGGCGTGATGGCGCCGCAATGCGGATTGGCGCCGGGCTTTGTCGGCATCGTCGGCGCTCATCTGGCGCAACCCTTCGAGACACTCCGCGCCATCAAGCTCCGCGTCGGCGCCTTGCCGCAGCATCCCACCGGACTATTGGGCTATGCCTTCAACTGGTCGCCGGAAGGGGTGGTCAACGAATATCTCAACGATTGCGAAGTGATCGAGGAGGGCGAGCATAAATGGGTCTCGCCGATGGAATGGGTCGAGACCGTCTATGTTCAGGGCACCAAGCTCGAAGCCTTCACCACCTCGGGCGGCCTCGGCACCATGTGCGAGACCTTCACCGGGCGGGCGGAAAATCTCGACTACAAGACCATGCGCTTTCCCGGCCATGTCAAGCTGATGAACTTCTATTTCCACGAACTGCTCATGCGCGAGCACCGTGAGCTGGCCGGGCGGCTGCTGACCGAGGCGAAGCCGCCGGTCGATGACGATGTCGTCTATGTCCATGTCTCCGCCGAAGGCCAGATCGAGGGCAAGCTGCAGCGCAAGGAATTCGTTCGCGCCTATTACCCCCAGCCGATCGCCGGCAAACCCCGCACCGCCATCGCCTGGACCACCGCCGCCTCGGCCTGCGCGGTGATCGAGCTGGTGCAATCCGGCAAGCTGGCGGCGAAGGGCTTCATCCATCAGGAAAACATAAGCCTGCCCGACCTCCTCGCCACCCGCACGGGGAAATTATACGGCGAGGACCTCGCGGCGCTTTGATCCGCCGAAGCCGGCGGCGTGTTCAGGCCGGCAGCAGGCCTTGCTCGCTCGCTTTGATCTGCAGGGCGAGATATTTGGAGTAGATGCGGCATTGCGCCAGGCCGCCGGCGATGAGCCAGAGGCCGGGTTGGGGAGTGCGGCGGAACATGTTGCGTAGCTCCTCTTCTTCTCCGAAACCCCAGATCGGGCCGACGCGCTCGGCCACCTCGCCGCCGAACAGGTTGCGCACGAGCGCCTCCTGGCCCTTGTATCCGGTGGCGAGGACGACGAGGTCGGCGGCCAGCGTTTCGCCCGAATTCAGGCGCGCGCCGGCTTCGGTGAATTCGGCGATATCGTCGAACTGGATCAGACCGATCTTGCCGTCGGCGACCAGATCCGAGCAGCCGACATTGAAATAATAGCCGCCGCCCTGGATGAGATATTTGAACTGCCAGCCCGTATCGTCGACGCCGAGATCGAGCTTGAAGCCGACTTGGCGCAGCCTGTCCAAGAGCGGCTTGTCGATTTCCGCCGCCCGCTTCGCCATCAATTTATGCGCATCGCGCGCGACCGCGAAGGGCGTTCCCGCCACGATCAGGTCGCAATCCTCGATGCCCGGGCCTTCCTCGTAGAGCGTGTAGGGCAATTGCGCGCTGGGCTCGATCTCGGTGATCAGGGTCGAGCTGCGCTGCACCAGCGTCGCCTTCGCGCCGCTCTCGTGGAGGTCCTGGGCGATGTCGTGGCCGCTATTGCCGGTGCCGATGACGAGCGCCTGTTTGCCGCGCCAGGCCTCGCCGTCCTCATAGGCGCTTGCGTGTAGCACCGGGCCGTCGAAGCTATCGAGGCCGGGAATTTCGGGAATGTTGGCGATGCCGCTCACACCGGTGGCGAGCACGACATGGCGCGGGCGCATCTTTCGTGTATTGCCATCAGCCTGGCGCAGCGAGACCTCCCAACGCCCCGCCGCTTCGTCATAGGCGCCGCCGCGGAATTCCGTGCCGGGCCAATAGTTGAGCTCCATCGCTTCGACATAGGCCTCGAACCATCCGGCCAGCTTGTCCTTCGGGATATAGGTCGGCCAATTGGGCGGGAAGGGCATATAGGGCAGGTGATTAACTTGCACCTGATTGTGCAGCGTCAGCGCGTGATAGCGCGTGCGCCACATGTCGCCGATGCGGGGGTAACGGTCGACGATCAGCGTATCGGTGCCGAGCTGGCCGAGGCGCGCGGCGATGGAGAGCCCGGCCTGGCCGCCGCCGACCACCAGCACGCTCGGGTCGTGATCCGCGTATGCCATGGCGGCGTTGCGCTGATCGAGCCAGTTGGGGCCGTGAAACTCGCGCGAATAGGAGTCGCCCCTGGGCCGGTTGCGGTCGAGGCGCTCGGCAAAGCCGTCGAGCTCGGCGAGGGACGTCATCAGGGTCCAGGCCTTGAGCCTGCCGCCATCTTCGTCGTCGGCAAGGATGCGCAGCACGCCTTCGCCCCGGCCATGGGCGGCATCGAAGGCGAAGATTGCCTCGATCGCCTCGCGCCCCGCCCGAATAACCTTTCGCGGCGGCGTGCGCGCCGCATCGATGCGGAAATTGCCCGCCGGCCGTTCTCCTTGGTGGGTTTGCAGGGCAGATGCGATCTCGCCGGCGCCCTTGAGGGCGCCGATTTCCCAGGTGAGAGCGAGCAGGTCGCGCCAATGGCATTCGCGATGAAACAGCGCCGCCAGCCCGTCGCCGGAATGAAGCGCCCGGCCGAATTCGCCTAGCCAGCCTTCGGCCGCCGCCAACAGCCTATCCGTCTCCGCGCTCTCCCGCATGCGTTCTCCCGTTCCGCGCTATTCCACCCGGACTGGATCGCCTTTGCGGATTGTACCGGTTTGCAGGATGAAGCCATAGACGCCGACGCAGGGCAGCTCCTCGTTCTCCAGCACCGGCACCGGCAGCTTGTTGTGCTCAAGGATGGTGGAAACCACCTTCATGTCCTTTTCGATGCCGCCATGCTGAGCCTGGGTCGGGATCAGGCATCTCGGCGTCGGGTCGGAAATGCGCATGCGTACCGCGTCGCCGATGCACACCGTCTTGCCGACCCAATCATTCTCGACGAAGCCGCTGAGACCCGCCGCCGCCTCGATCACCAGATTGGGGCGGAAGCGCCCGGCGTTGAAATCGATGCCCGGGCTGAGGCGCGAAAGCTCGGCGAGAGACGCATCGGTCAGCATGTGCATCGCGGCATAATCGGAGAAGCGGCCTTCCATCATGATCTCGCCGATATCGGCGATGGTTTCCTCCGCCGCCAGCGGGTCCATGCGCTCGAGGCTGACTTCTTCGGGCTTCGCCGTGGTCAGCGTGACCGGGCGGCCGAGGATTTCGGAAAGGCGGGCATCCACCTCGCCGCCATCGCTGGCGACGCTGCTGCCGTCGGGCCAGTCGATCCGGGCCGCCGGCAGCGGCTGGCCGTCTTCAGGCTCCGCCATATAGGCTGAGCTCAGGCCCAGAAGCGCGCCCCATTTCTTCGGCATCTTGGCGCTGCCCACCTTGCCGGTCGTTTTGTCGACCACCGCATAGGCGCGGTCGCCGACAATCCCGTGCTCGCTGACGACGGCCTGATCGATCTCTTGCGGGCCGGTGGATTTCACGGCGTAGCGCCGGATGCTTTGGATGGTGCCGATAATGTCGGACATGTCTTGGCTCCTTTTTATTCTGCTTTTTATTCTGTGGGCGGGAGATAGCCGAGCGGGGCGACGGCTTCGGTTTCCGCCACCACGTCGATAACGCAGGGCCGCCCGCACGACAAGGCCTGGTCGAGCGCGCCAGGGAAGGCGCCGGGCTTGTCGACGCGGATGCCCTCCGCGCCCATGGTCTTGGCCAGCGCCGCGAAATCGATGTCCTGGAACTGCCACAGCTCGCCATGGCGGCCCTCGAGCTTGCCGCCATAGGCTTTGGTGTAGACCGCGATCTCCTGGTTGAGCGAGCGGTTGTTGTTGACCACGATTACCGCCGGAATGTTCCAGCGCACGGCGGTCTCGATCTCGGCGACGTGGTACCAGAAGCCGCCATCGCCGGTGAAGCAGACCACCGGACGGTCCGGGCAGGCGAGCTTGGCGCCGAACGCCGCCGGCATGCCCCAGCCGAGCGACCCGGCGGCACGAATAAAACTCTGGCCGGGCTTGGTAAGATCGACAAAGCCCGCCATCCACATGCCGGCATGGCCGGTATCGGAGACGAGAATGGCGTCGCCCGGCAGATGATCCGTCAGCTCCTTGCAGATGCGCTCGGGCCTAATCGGCACCTGGTCCGATTCCAAGAGCGGCGCGAACTCCGCGCGCCATTCAGCGACGATCTCCTGCGCCCGCGCCACCCAGGCCGCGCGCTTGGCCGCCGTCGCGCCATCCGCCTCGCGAACGAGGGCGGCGAGCGAAACCTTGGCGTCGCCCTGGATCGAGGCCTGGTTGGGGTAATGGCGGCCCAATTCCTCTGCATTGATGTCGAGCTGCACCACAGGCGTGCCCGCCGCCGGGACGCGCCATTCGAAGGTCACCTGGCTGCCGCTGTGCGAGCCGACGAAAAACACCAAATCGGCCTCCAGCACCGCGCGGCTCGCGCTCTTGCGGCAATAAAGGCCGGGAATGCCGACCGAAAGCGGATGATCGCCGGGGATGGTGTCCTTGGCGTTCATCGAGGTGGCGACCGGGATGGCGAGCTTTTCGGCCAACGCGATCAGCTCGGCCCCGGCGCCCGACGAGCGCACGCCGCCGCCGGCGACGATAATGGGGCGCTCCGCCGCCTCCAGGATACGCGCCACCTCGGCGACGGAGGCCGCATCCGGCTCCGGGCGGAAGGGCGGTACGCTGGCGAAGCGTTCCTCCGCCGCCACTTCGAAATCCGCCTCTTCGACATCGAACTCGCCCATATGGCCGTGCAATTGGATATGCGCCGGGCCCGGCGTGCCGGTGGTCGCGGCGCGGAAGGCCTGGCGGATTACGTCCGGCAGGCGGCGGATATCGTCGACATCGGCGCTATATTTGGTCACCGGCTTGAAAAGCGGCAGATCCTCGACCTGCTGATAGGTGTGACGGTCGCGGGTGTGCGAATAGGCGCCGCCGGTAATCGCGATCAAGGGCGTGCAGGAGAGATGGGCATCGCGCAGGCCGGCCGCGAGATTGGCGCTGCCGATACATTGCGACATGCAGATGCCGGGCCGGCCCGAGGCGCGGGCGTAACCATCGGCCATATAAGCCGCGGATTTCTCGCCATGGGTCATGATGCGCTGGATATCCGTACGCCGCTCGACTTCGGCCAGGGTGCGGCTCAGAATCACCGGCACGAAGAAAAGCTGCGTCACGCCGTATCCGGCGAAGGTATCGGCGATATATTGCGCCGCCGTCATTTTGGCCATGGCCTCGTCTCCTTGTGAGTGGTGGCGCATCATAGTCACCGGGCCCGGAGAATCGACGCGAAAAATCGTCGCAGGAGACATTGTCGCGGCGCGCCTGTTTCGCCATTATGACGCGCGCAGAAATCCAGCGAGACCAACGCGTTATGGGAAAGCCCGCGAGTGAGACCTATGTCGTCGCCACCGATGTCGGCGGCACCTGCACCGATACCATCGTTTTTGCCCCGGGCGAGCCGCTTTATCTCGGCAAAGCGCTCTCCACACCGCCCAATTTCGCCGAAGGGGTGATGAATTCGATCCGCTCGGCGGCGGATACCATGGGCCTTTCCCTCGCCGATCTCTTTTCCCGCACCTCGCTCTTCGTGCATGGCTCGACCGTGGTGGACAATACGCTGCTCACCCGCGACGGCGCGCGCACCGGCCTCATTACCACCGAGGGCTTCGAGGATACGCTCCTCGTCACGCGCGGCGCCTATGGCCGCTGGGGCGGGCTGAGCGAAGACGGTATCAAGCATCCGGTGGCGACCGAGCGCGCCGAATCCCTGGTGCCGGGCGATCGCATCCAGGGCGTGCCGGAGCGGGTCGACTATAAGGGCGCCGCGCTGCGCGAGATCGATCTCGACGCGACGGAAAAAGCGGTGCGCCATCTCGTCGAGGAGAAGGGCGCCGAGGCGCTCGCCGTCTGCTTTCTCTGGTCGTTCTACAATGCCGATCATGAGCAGGCGGTGCGCGCGGTGATCGAGCGCGCGGCGCCCGGCACTTATGTGTCGCTCTCGAGCGATATCGCGCCGGTGCCGGGCGAATATGAACGGACCTCGACCACGGTGATCAACGCCTATGCCGGCAATATCGCCGCCGCCTATCTCGATAATCTCCAGGAGCTTCTGACCGGCGAGGGCTATGCCGGGCCGCTTCTCGTCATGCAAGGCTATGGCGGGCTGCTGCCGGCGGAGGAGGCCGCCGGGCGCGCCGTTGGTATGATCGAATGCGGGCCGGCGGCGGGCGTCATCGGCAGCCGCTATCTCGGCGACATGATGGGCGACGGCGATGTCATCGCCGCGGATATGGGCGGTACGACGTTTAAGGTCGGCGTGATCCAGGGCGGCGAGTTCGATTATGCCCGCGAGCCGATGGTCGACCGCTTCCACTATGTCGCGCCGAAAATCGAGGTGGTCTCGATCGGCGCCGGCGGCGGCAGCATCGTCTCGCTCGATCCGCGCACCAATGTGCCGAGCGTCGGGCCGAACAGCGCCGGCGCCCGCCCCGGGCCGATCTGCTACGGCCAGGGCGGTGAGGAGCCGACGCTGACGGACGTGATGATCCTGGTCGGCTATATGGATCCGGAGAATTTCCTCGGCGGCTCGATCACCCTCGATCTCGAACGCACCCGCGCCATCTTCAAGCAGAAGATCGCCGATCCCCTCGGCCTCGGCGTCGAGGAGGCGGCGATCGGCATCTTCCGTATCGCGGCGGCGCAGATCAGCGATCTCATCCACGAAATCACCGTGGAGCGCGGCCTCGATCCGCGCGATTTCGTGCTCCACGCTTTCGGCGGAAGCTGCCCGATCGTCTGCGGCATCTTCGGCGCGGAATTGAATGTGAAGCGCATCGTCATCCCCTATACCGCCTCGGTGAACTGCGCCTTCGGGCTTGTCTCGGCGGATATCGTGCATGAATACAGCGTCACCAAGACCCTCGCCGTGCCGAGCAGCGCCGAAGAGGTCAACGCCATCTTCGCGCCGATGCTGGCCGAGGCGCGGGCCCAGCTCGCCGAGGAAGGCTTCGCCGAATCCGGCACCGCCTTCGAATGGTCGATCGATCTGCGCTACGGCCGTCAGGTGCATGAGGTGACGACGCCGGTGCGCGGCAAGACGCCGGTCGATGAGGAATCTCTCGGGGCGCTGGTCGATGATTTCGAGGCGCTTTACGAACGCAAATACGGCAAGGGC
>CAZUVO010000096.1:0-13636 GCA_964623955.1 uncultured Rhizobiaceae bacterium | reverse complement strand
ACGACATGCTTTATCTTTTAATTTACGCAAATGCGTCGTCGCAGGCGTGACCGCCTGCTCGGGATTTGCGATAGGCCTCTCAAGAAACCGCCGAGACAAAAAAGATGCGCATCTGCACCTGGAACATCAATTCCGTCCGCCTGCGGCGCGACTCCGTCGAGCGCCTCCTCGCCGAGCATCAGCCCGACATACTCTGCTTGCAGGAGATCAAGGTGGCGAACGAGCTTTTCCCCGAGGGCATCGGCGAGGCGCTCGGCTATCACCACCAGCATGTTCACGGCCAGAAGGCCTATCACGGCGTCGCCATCCTCTCGCGCCTGCCCTTCGCCAAGGCCGAGACGCGCCATTGGTGCGGCAAGGAGGATTCGCGCCACGCCTGGGTCGCGGTGGAACCGGGCGATGGCGGCAAGCCGGTCGAGCTGCACAATTTCTACGTCCCCGCCGGCGGCGACGTGCCGGACCCGGAGGAGAACGAGAAGTTCGCCCACAAGCTCCAATTCCTCGACGAGATGGCGCAATGGTTCGCCGGGAGAAAGAAAAAATCGGGCCGCGCGGTTCTCGTCGGCGACCTCAATGTGGCGCCCCTGGAGAGCGACGTGTGGTCGCACAAACAGCTCCTCAAGGTGGTCAGTCACACGCCCGTCGAGGTCGAGGCGCTGGCCAAGGTCTACGCCTCGCACGATTGGGTCGACGCCATCCGCCATTTCGTGCCGGAGGACGAAAAGCTCTTCTCCTGGTGGAGCTACCGCGCCCGCGACTGGGAAGCCGCCGACCGCGGCAGACGGCTCGACCATATCTGGGTCACGCCGGCGCTGAAGGGTGCGCTCAAGAGCGCGGAGGTGTTGAAGCCGGTGCGGGGGTGGGAACAGCCGTCGGATCATGCTCCCGTCATCGTCGAGCTAAACTTTTAAGCCCCCCCCCACGATTCCAGCCCGCTCCGCGCGCTTGGCCCTCCCCTTCCACCCAAACCCTCCTTCCCCGCTGGGGAAGAAGGGCCTGTAACGGTTTAGCTCTGTCGGTCAGCCCAGCGCTTGTTCTATCGCCGGCCGAATCTCCCGCGCGAAAACATCCATCGTGCGGCGCGCCTGGGCCATCGTCGAGGCGCCGGATTGGATGTTGAGGAGGACCTGGCTCGCGCCCGAGGCCTGGATGTCGGCGGTGAGGCGTTCGGCGACGGTTTCCGCGTCGCCGACCGGGAGGTTGCGCGCCATGTCCTCGAGGCTCTGCTCGCCGGGCGCCGGCGCTTCGATCATCATGCCGCCCTCCATCGCTTCATGCCGGTTGCGCAGTGCCGCCGCGAGGCGGAGCTGATAGCGCGCGTTCTCGACATAGGCTTCCGTCTCGGCGGCGGATTCGGTGACGCAGGCGAAACGCAGGATGCCGAGCGGGTGGCTGTCGGTGGGCAGGCCCTCGGCGGCGTAGGAGGTGTCGATGCGGGCGCGCATCTCGGCGAGATAGTCCGAGCCCGCGCCGCGCCCGGTGATGATCGGCGTGTAGCCGCGCCGGGCGGCGAGGCGGTGGGTCGCCTCCGAATCGCCGGCGATCCAGATCGGCGGCAGGCGCGTGGGGCGGGTCGCGATGCTGGTTTCCGGCAGGCGGGTGTTGTGCCCGTCGAAGCTGAAGGTCTCCGAAGCGAAGGCCGTATCCATGAGGCGGATGAACTCGTCGAGCTCGCTTTTCGATTGCGCCAGATCGGCGCCGAAGCGGTCGAACTCGTAGGGCTGGTAGCCGCTGCCGATGCCGAGCAGCAGCCGCTCGCCGCAAAGCTCCGCGACCATGCCGATCTCTTCGACCAGGCGCACCGGCTGGTAGAGCGGCACCACGACGACGGCGGGGCCGAGGCGGATGCGCGAGGTGAGGCCGGCGCAATGGCTGACCATCAGGAGCGGCGAGGGGCAGACGCAATAATTCGAAAAATGATGCTCGGCGAACCAGGCACTATCGAAGCCGCACTCCTCGGCATGCTGAACGAGGGCGACCGTATCGGTGAGGATATCGCCTAGCGCCGTGCCGCGCGCGCGGTATCCCATAAGGCTGAACAGGCTGAATTCGATCATGATCTATCCGTTTCAGGCCCTTCTTCCCCAGCGGGAAGGTGGGGAGAACTTAGCGCGCGGAGCGCGCTTTGGCTCCCCCTTCCACCCAAACCCTCCTTCCCCCCAAGGGGAAGAAGGGCCTGTAACTTTGCTAGTGAATCTCCCCCGCCTCTTCCATCGCTCTCTCAAGCAATTCCACCGAGAACTCACCGCTCTGACACGCGTCCAATAGCGGCTTCTCGCGGCGCATGCAGAGTTCGGCGGCGGCGGGGATGTCGCGCGCGACGTCGTGCGGGATGATCGCGGCGCCGTGGCGGTCGGCATGGATCAGGTCGCCGGAGCGCGTCACCATGCCGTGGACATTCACCTCGCCACCGCAATCGACGAGCTGGACATGGGCGTGGGACGGGCCGACCGAGCCTGAAATAAGCTGGAAGCCCTCGGCGATCATGTCGAGATCGCGCACCGAGCCGGAGGTGACGACGCCGAGGCAGCCGAGCGCCTTGTGCACATTGGTATGGACCTCGCCCCACCAGGCACCGAAGCCGGGCTGGCTGTCGATATCCTCCATCACCATCACGGTCGGGCCGGGGCCGTCCTCGATATAGCGGTAATAGCCGAGGCGGGCGGCCTTTTGATCCGCATTGGCCGGGCCCGGCGGCGTCGCGGCGCGGATGCGCGCGGTGCGGGCATAGCCGACGATCGGCGGCAGGTCGGGAAAGGCGCAATGGAGATGGCGCACGGTGAAGCCGAGGGCGCGGCGCTCGGGCGCGACAATTTCCAGCGCGTTGCAGATTGTCGGCGTGTCGATCTCGCGCAATTGCGCCAGTTCGCTTTCGTTCAGCGGTTTGTCGGTCACGAGCCCACCTCTTTTGTCGGTTACGCAAATGCGTCGTCGCAGGCGCAGCCGCCTGCTCGGGATTTGCGGTAGGTTCACAAACAATCCTCGAACGCGATATATAACGCGCCGTGACTGATGGGGACAGATAGCGTGACGAAAACCTTGCGCATGGGCGTGGCCGGTGCCGGGCATTTCGGCAAGTTCCACGCCGCCAAGATCGCGGCGGCGGCGGAGGCGGCGCTGGTGGCGGTGGCCGATAGCGACATGGGCGTCGCCGAGGCCGTCGCGGCCACCCATGGCGCCGCCGCCTATGGCGATGTGCGTGATATGCTGGGCGAGGTCGACGCGGTCTCGATTGCGGTGCCGACGCGGGCTCATTTCGAGGTGGCGAAGAGCTTCCTCGACGCGGGCGTCCATGTGCTTCTGGAAAAACCCATCGCCGACGATCTGGACGACGCCAAGCGGCTGATCGAGATCGCCGACGATAGGAATCTCACTTTCCAGATCGGCCATCTGCCGCGCTTCTCGGGCGCCGCGGAATTTCTCCGCCGCAAGCTCGACAATCCGCTCTTTATCGAGAGTTTGCGCATCGCGCCGTTCAAGCCGCGCGGCACCGATGTCAGCGTCATCCTCGATCTGATGATCCACGATCTCGATTTTATTCTCTCGCTGGTCAACGCGCCGATCGCGTCGATCGACGCCGCCGGCGCGCCGGTATTCTCGGACTCCGAGGATATCGCCAATGCGCGGGTGAAGTTCGAGAATGGCTGCATCGCCAACATCACCGCGAGCCGCATCAGCCTGAAGACCGAGCGCCAGATGCGCATCTTTCAGGCCGACGCCTATATCGCCGTCGATTTCGACACGCGCAAGACCCGCATGGTGGCGAAGAGGGGCACAGGCCCCGTTGCCGGCTTTTCCGATGTCGATATGGAAGAGGAAAGCTACGAGGAGGTCGACGAGCTCGAACGCGAGGTCGAATCCTTTATCGCCGCTGTGCGGGGCGGCACGCCGCCAAAGGTGACCGGCGAAGACGGCCTGCGCGCCCTCGAAGCGGCGCTTGCCGTCAGCGACAGCCTCAAGGCCAATTGGGACGTGGTGGAGGCGGCGGCGGCGCGCTAGCGCCCGCCCCTTTCACATCAGCGCGTCGCGGGCGCCGGGTTTGTGGAATTCGATGACGTTGCCGTCCGGGTCGCGGACGAAAATGAGAATCGTGCCGCCGGGCAGTTCCACCATATCGGTGATGGCAATGTCCTGCGCTACCAGTTGCCGCCGCACCGCATCGAGGTCGTCGACCTCCAGCGCGATATGGGTAAAGCCGGTGTGCTTCTCCGCCACGTCCATGAGGATGTTGTCCGGCGATGCATCCGGCGAGGCGTTGAGAATGAAATTGATGTTAACGCCCGAGGGATGCTCCATCACCGCGACCGGCTCGGGACCCATGGGGCCGAGGATGAATTCGAAGCCGAGCTTCTCGTAAAACGCCCGGGTCGTCTCCAGGCTGCGCACCCGGAGGCCGATATGGTTGATGCCGGTGATCTCCTCCATCGCCATACTCCCTGGCGCAGCCCATCGCGGTCAGCGGCGGGTCGGCCGGGCCGCCGAGGGCGACCCGGCCAATCCGGATTCGATTCACGGCATCAACCGTAGCGACCGCGAACTACATCGTCTTTGTCGTACCGACAATCCCCTGGAGCAACCAATCCATGCCCCACAGGTCGCCGTCGGACGGCACCTCGCCCTCTTTGACGCGCAAGGTTCCTTCCTGGTCATAAAGCGGACCCTGAAAAACATGCAGGCCGTTGGCGATGGCTTTCTTGCCTTCCTCGATCTTGGCGACGATATCCGCCGGCACCGCGTCGCCGCAGCAGGCGATGTCGTTGCCGCCGTCATGGATATGAATGAAATCGCCATAAGGCTGGCTGCCCGGATCCCAGGTGCCGTCGATCATATTCTGAATCTTCGGGATCAAATAACGGTCCCACACCCAAAGATGCGAGCATTGCGTGGCGTTGGGCGCGAACTCCCGCATGTCGCGGTGATGACCGGTGGCGTAGATGCCATTCTCTTCGGCGACGATCTGCGGTGTCGGCGTGTCGACATGCTGGCCGATGACATCGACGCCCTGCTCGACGAGCGCCTGCGCCGCGGCGCGCTCCTTGACCGGGTCGTTCCACGCGCCGGTATAGACGACATGCAAGGTAACGTCCGGATTGACTGTCCGCGCACCGATCAGATAGCCGTTCACGGTCCAATTGACGACGCCGTAAGGATTGGCGGCGACAAAACCGATCTTGTTGGATTTGGTCAGCGCACCTGCGGCCATGCCGCAGAGATAATGCGGCTCATAGGACCGGCCGTAGATGCCCGCGAGGTTCCCGGCATTGGTCGCGCCGCCCGGGACGATGAAGGCGACGTTGGGATATTTTTCCGCCAGCTCCAGAAAGCCGTCGCTATGGCCGTAGCCGCTGCCGAAAATAATGTTATAGCCGCGCTTGATGTATCTTTCGGCGGCCGGTTTGATGATCGACGCGACTTCGGGAATCTTCTCGACGTAAGGAATATCCCAACCGAAATGCTTGTCGATTCTGAGCTTGGATTCGTGGATGGCCTGGGTCCAACCGCCGTCGCTCTTAATGTCGAAATAGAGCCACGCGACTTTCGGATCGCCGTCCAGTTGGAAGGGCTCTGCCTTGGCAGTTTGCCCGAGCGCGAGAGCCACGACCGAAACCATGGCGGTGGCTATCGCAAGGCGTATAAATTTCATGAACTCTCCCTTTCCTCTATACCTCTATTCCGGCCTGTTCATACGCCGGTATGCCGCTATGTTACTCCGTTCCTGTCGATAGTCGTCAACTGAATCGCGGTTTCGCGCGCTCCTTGACCAGCCGCAAGTTCGAACTCTACAGGAAGACGCCGAGGCTTTGCGTCGGCAGCGTGGTGTGGGAGAGGATCACCAGGCGGCGGCAGAGGTTGAGGTCTTGGCCTTCCATGCGCAGCACGTCCTGGCGGCCGGCGCCGAGGACGAGATGATCGGCGGAATCGCCGCGGCCCAAATAGAGCAACAGGTTGGATTTGACTTCGATCTCGCCGTCTAACCACGCGCCGGCCTGGACATTGCCGATTAGCCGGCGCGTGCGCGTCGGCGGATCCTCGCCCCAGGCGCTGCCGGTCTCGAGCCGCGCGACGCGCGCTTCGAGCGAGCCGAACGTCTCCTTCATATGCCAGCCATCGGCGACCACCGGATCATCGCCCCTGTGGCGGGTCTGCACGATCGGCACTTCGTAGCGGATATCCGGCGCCAGCATGTCGAGCCAGTCGCGCACCCGGTTGTCGTCGAGGCATTCGGCCTCGCGCGCGAGGAATTGATGACAGGCGAACCAGGCCGCCATGTCTTGCTCCGAGGCGGGAAGATTCTCCGCCATCAGATGAGCTCCGCCGGCGGCGGCAGCAATTCGGGATAGCCGTCGGCGGTGACGAAGCGGGCCCATTGGCGGATCGTGTAGCGGTAGGAATTTTCCTCATAGCGGTGCGAGGTGGCGAGGCCGGGGCCGGGCCAGTCGGCGAGCGGCTCGGCGGTGCCGATGCGGTAGCCGGCCTGGTAGTTCATCTTCATGCCGCGGCCGAACACACTCGTGCCCGTGCGGATCATGCCGCCGCCGGCGACGCCGTCATCCTGGTCGAACACGCCGGTGCTGCCGAAGGTCTGCACGGCGGCGAGATAGGATTGTTCGCGGAATTCCTGCGAGGCGCTTTTCGGCACCAGGGTCCAGCTCCACGCCTCCATCTTGCCGTCGCCGCGCGGCTGCCACAGGCGGATCTGCGAAAAGGCGGTGACCGGCTGATCGGCCGAGCCGGTGAGCGGAATGATGAGATAGGAGAAATTGGGAAAGATCGTGCCGACCAGCACCCGGCTGCGCCGCGCGAGATCAGCCTGTAGATCGTCGAGCTTGTCGAACGAATAGAGGTCGGTCACTTCCTTGGGGAAGCCCCAGAGCGCGGTCTCGTCGCTCGGCGCGATCGAGATGGTGGTGTTGTGGCCGCCGCCAGTGATCACGTGATGGCCGAGAATATTGGCGGAAAACGGGATCGAGATCGCGCCGATCTCGAACAGCGAGCGGTGCAGGGTGATGAGATGATAATCGTCGCCGAAACCGTCGAAGCCCGCCTTCCAATTGGTCGGCCACATATAGCGCTGCGGTGCGCCGATCACTTCAAGATCGTCGAAGAGGGCGAAAAAGATATCGAGATAATAGGCCGCGTCGCCGAGATAGTCCTTGAGCGGCGGCGCTTCCGGGTCGAGGCAGGCGAAATAGAGGCCGCGATACTGATCGAGCTGCGGCGCCTGCAACAGGCCCCAATCGGACCGGTCGAGATCGCGCAGCGTATCGCCCGGCGCCGGCGCGCTGATCAGATCGCCATTGGTGGCATAGGTCCAGCCGTGATAGGGGCATTGGAAATTGCGGCTGTTGCCGCGCTCGGCGGCGCAGAGCTGGGCGCCGCGATGGCGGCAGGCGTTGAACAGCAGGCGCACGCGGTTATCCTCGCCGCGGATGAAGATGAAGGAATCCTCGCCGATATAGCGCAGCACATGATCGCCGGGATTGGGAATTTCCGATTCATGGCCGATGAAGGTCCAGGCGCGGGGAAAGAGCCGCTCGCGCTCCAGGGCATAGAGTTCCGGGTCGCTGCCGAACACCCAGGCCGGCACCAGGCCGTCCGAGAAGTCCTTCTCCCGCATGTCGGGCGCGAGGGTGCGGGTGCGCATGATCTTGGGCGAGGCGCCGTTGCCGTTTGTCGGTCCTGTCATAGCGATGCTCCGAAACGAAACGCGCCCCGGGTGATGCGGTGCTGTTCGAGATCGTCGAACGCCTCGGCGGCGGCATCGAGCGGGTAATAGCGGTCGGTGATTTCGTCGAAGGGCAGCTCGCCGGCCATCATGAGATCGACGAAACGCGGGACATCGCGGCGCGGCGAAATCGAGCCGCCATTGGTGCCGGTGATGATCTTCTCGTTGATCAGGCCCCTGAGCGGCACGGTGTATTCGAGATCGTTCTCCATGATGCCGATGGCGACGATGGTGCCGCCCGCGCGCGTCGCCGCGATGCCGTCCTCGATGGTCCGCGCCGCGCCGACCGCGTCGTAAAAGATATCGACGCCCTTGCCGCCGGGGCTCAAGCGCAGCACGTCATCGACCATGTTGGGCCCGGCCAGGACGGCGTCGGTCGCCGCGCCCGAGGTCAGCGCATTGTCGAGCTTGGATTGCTCAAGATCGATGGCGATTACCTTGAGCGCCTTGAGGGCGCGTGCACCCAGCATGGTCGCGAGCCCGACCCCGCCGGCGCCGAGCACCGCCACGGTCGCGCCGGGCTCTACGGGTGCGCGCACCATCGATGCGCCGAGGCCGGTGGAGACGCCGCAGCCCAAACCGGCGAGCTTTTCCAACGGCGCGTCGCGCCGCACCTTGACCACCGCCGAGGCCGGCACGACGGCATATTCGGCGAAGGAGGATTGCGCGAAGAAGCTGTTGAGCGCCGCGCCGTTTTGGCTAAGGCGCTGGGTCTTGTCCGGCATCACCCCGCTGAAGGCGATCTCGAACCATTGGTCGCAGATCGACAGATTGCCGCGCTCGCATTGCGGACAGACATGGCACGGCATGACGATCGAACAGACCACCGGATCGCCCTCCGCCACTTCCGTGACTCCGGGGCCGAGCTTGTCGACGATGCCGCAGCCTTCATGGCCGAGCACCACCGGCTTGGGCACATCGAAATTGCCGCGCATGACGGAGAGATCGGTATGGCAGAGGCCGGCGGCGGCGATGCGGACGCGCACCTCGCGCGCGGCGGGCTCGGGCACATCGATATCCTGAACCGAGATTTCGTTGAGATCCGTACAGACGACGGCTTGCATCCTGACGGCGGACTCCCCTCACACATAAGACGCATTTATTTTGCGGTGAAGATTAGCACCGCGCGGCGGAGACCGACAACTCGCGGCGCGTCAGGTCTCGGTGGTGGCGAAGTCCGCCGGGCTGGTGACTTCCAAGAGCTCGAGATCGGGCGAATGGCCGAGCACGGTGTGGCGGATTTCCGGCGGCTGGTGGACGCAATCGCCGGCCTCCAGGCGCACTTCGCCGACGCCCTGATAATCGAATTCGATCCAGCCCTTGAGAATATAGACAAGCTGGAAATCGAGCTCGTGCCAATGTTGGTTTACGGTCTGCATGCCGTCGCCGGCGGCGCGGATGACATGGGCGTGAAATTGTCCACCCGTTGCCTCGGAGGTTCCGAGATCGCGATACTCGAATTTCTGCCTGAGGCCGCCGCCCTCGAAACCGTCGTCGCTCAGGCGCGAAACGGAGAAACCTTCAGGTTGGGATGTCTTCGCCATGGCTCGTCTCCTGACTGGTGCGCGCCTCCTCCAGCAACCAGGTGCTGAATGCGGCGACCGCCGGGCGCTGCAGGGCGCCTTCCGGGTGAGCGATATAATAGGCGTAATCGAGCGGCAAGCCCACCGCTTCGAAGGGACGCACCAGGCGCCCATCGGCCAGCGCATCGGCGACCAGCACCTCGCGGCCGAGCGCCACGCCCTGGCCGTCGATCGCCGCCTGGATGACGAGATGCGAATGGCCGAAAAACGGCCCGCGCCCGGCATCGACCACGCCATCGGCGCCGACCGTGCGCAGCCAGACATGCCAATCGACCGCGCCGTTACTGAAACTGAGATCGTCATGCAGCAGGATCTGGTGCACCAGATCCTCCGGCCGGCGCAGAGGATGGGCACCGTGCAACAGCGCCGGGCTGCACACCGGAAAAAGCTCTTCGGTCATCAGCGGGGTGACTTCGAGGCCGGGCCAGTGCCCCATGCCGTAGCGAATCGCCAAGTCGACCTCGTGGCGGTTGAAATCGACCCGCTCGTCGGAGGCGAGAATGCGCACATCGATATCGGGGTGACGCGCGCGGAAATTCTTGAGACGCGGCATGAGCCATTGCGCGGCGAAGGAATCGAGGGTGGTCACGGTCAGCGAGCGCGATTCGCCGTCGCGCATCAGCTTGGCGGTGGCGCTCGCCAAGCCGTCAAGCGCCGCACTCGCGGCCGGCAGATAGGCCGAACCCTCCTCGGTCAGGCTGACCGCGCGGTTGAGACGGCGGAAGAGCGGCATGCCGAGCCATTCCTCGAGCGATTTGATCTGATGGCTGATCGCCGCCTGGGTCACGTTCAACTCATTGGCTGCATGAGTAAAACTAAGGTTCCGTGCCGCCGCCTCAAAGGCTCGAACGGCGTTTAACGGGGGAATTCTGCGGGACATGGTAAAAGCATATATTAGAAATACTAATCAAACCATGAAATCTTATCGTTTGTGGCGATGCCGTAACGGGCCTATTTCTTGGGTGAGGAGTGAGGATCATGAACCGCACAACGCCCATCGCCGACCATCAGAGTTTTTTCGCCGCACCTGCGCGCCTCTTCGATTTGCTCAATCTATGGCAAGCGCGCATCGACGAGCGGCGCCAAATGATGCACCTCGACGAGCGTTTGCTGAAGGATGCCGGCATGAGCCGGGCCGAAATGTCGCGCGAAGCGCGCAAGCCGTTCTGGCGGGCGTAATACCCGGCGAGAGGTTTCAAATGAAACTATTCGCTCCTGAGATACATGAAATAGCGCCCTCTTTCCACGCCCGTCGGCAATTCGAGCGCCTCGAGGCCGTCGGCCAGCAGGGACTGATCGCACACCACCACCGCGCCCGGGGCGAGCAGCGGGCGAAGGGCCGGCCCCAGCCAGGCCGCGAGCGCCGCATTCTTCGCCGCGTCGCCGCTGCCGACATCGCCGTGCACCAGGGCGGCGAGCGCGCCGATACGCGCCATGGCGTGCGGGATCGTCTCACGGAAATCCCCTAGAATCATATGCTTGTCGTCGGGGATGCAGTCCGGATGGGCGGCGATGCGGCGATCGAAGACGAAGATTTCGCGTTCCGGCAGGATACGCCGGAGATGGTCATAGGTACGGCCATTGCCGAGCCCCAATTCGATGACCGGCCCTTCAATATCGGTGATACGCCGCGCCGCGTTGGCGAGGCATTCGCGCTGCGCCAGCGCACGGCGGATGAAGCTGTCGAGACGGCTCATCTACAGCGAACCCGAACGGGCGCATTTGCGGAAACACACAACCGCAAATCCCGAGCGGGCGGAATCGCCCGCGACGACGCATTTGCGTTTACAAAAAAGAGGTCAAGCATTTCGCGCGCAGCGGAGCGAGCGGGAAATGCTTTAGCTCGCGCCGGCTTCTTTCAGCTTGCCGACGGCTTCCTGGAGCTGGCGGTTGGTGCGCTCGAGGCGGAAGGCGAGCTCGCGCATGACTTCGACCGACATTTGCGGGAACTGCATGATGAGCTGGAAGAACACATCCTTGGAAATGCGCAAGGTGGTGAGCTTGCTCGTCGCCGTGATCGTGGCGGTCCGCGGCACGTCGCACAGGATGGCGATTTCACCGACCCAATCGTTCTGCTTGACCTGCGCCACGGTGATCGGGCCGCCCGGCGTGTTGATGATGATGTCGGCCTCGCCCTCGACGATGACATAGGCGGAATCGCCCGAATCGCCTTGTTGGAACAGGCTGTCGCCCTCGGCGTAGGTCAGGCGCTCGCTGGTAAACGCCAGCAGCTTGAGCTTGGCGGCATCGAGATTGCGAAAGAGAGGAACGTTTCTGAGGAGATCGACATCTTGTTGTAGATCCGTGGCCATGTTCTGCTCCTGAATCCTTCCGATCCCGCCGCGATGTGCCTAACTAGGTTATATCGGGTCGCGGCGGCGCGGCCCCAAGGGGCAAGGGAAGATATTTTTGTTATACCCGTTAGCTTTCCAATAATTCCTTAAACGCACTTCCGTCCGTGTTCACCGACGCGAAATCGCCATCCTCGACGACGCGTCCGTTCTTCATCACCAGCACATGCTCGAATCGCTCCGCATCGGCGGCCCGGTGGAGCGACCATATGACGCCGTGGTCGTCGAATTCCCGCAAAACATTATCAAGAATACGTGTTTGCACCGCGGCCTCGAGCACGGCCGTCGCTTCCGACAGGATGATCACGTCGGGGCGCTTCATCACGGCGCGCGCAATGGCGAGCTTCTGGCGCTGGGTGGCGGAGAGGCGCGAGCCGGCAATGCCGGCTTGATAGTCGAGCCCGACCTCCATCACGGTGGGGCGCAGCTTTTGCACGTCGACCACTTCCGACACCAGCTCGCCGATTTTCTCGGCCGCCTGGGCTTGGCCGTAGGCCACCTTGCCGAACAGGATGTTGTCCTGCAGGGTCGCCGCCGAATTGTATTTATCGTGGTCGAACATCTCGACCGCCTTCTGCAGATCCTCCGGCAGGTCTTCGTGGAAGATTTCCCGCGCCTTGAGAATCTTGGCCTGCATATCTTCGTCGATCAGGCCGAGGCGGTGGCGCGCCGGGATCAGTTTGAACGGCAGTGACAGGAGGCGGGTGCGGTCTTCGCCGCCCAATTCGTCGAGCTTGTCCTTATCGATATGGGTCGCGAGATGCTGATATTCCGGCAGATCGTCGGCCGAGATAAAGCTGAATCGCTGAAACAGCTCGTGATCCGGCGGCAAATCGGCAAACAGCTCGATCATCGTGGCGGTGAGCTGATGGCCGCAGGACAAGAGATCGTCGACCAGATCCGCCTTTTCGAGAACCTCCAGCACATAATCGTTCTCGGCGAGCTTTTCGATATCGAAAACATCGCCCACCGGATTTCCGAAAATCAGATTCTCCGCCAAGGTCGCATTCATATTATAGGTGGCGCGGTCGAACGGCTCGACGAGCTCGGCATAGGCCGGCTCCTTGAGGCGGTCCATCAGAGCGCCGCGCGCTTTGAGGATACGTCCGGCGGCCTCGCTGCTCGCCGCCGGGTCGAGCGAGCCGCGCATGCCGTATTGATAGACGTCCTCCGCCATGTCGGCGATTTCGATCGATTTGAGTGCGGCGGAGACGACTTGGCCGGTGGTCGACACGCCGGCGGCGCCGTAATCCACCCAATCGACGAATATGTCGTTTGTCGAATTGCCGGCGCGTCCCGCCTCGGCAAGGAAATGGCGCCTTATCGAGGGACTTTCCGTACCGTCGCTCGCGCCCGCCAATTCCGGCCGGCCGGCATGTTTTTCCTTCTTCTTCTTGGGTTTCTTACCCTCCGCCGGAGCCTCTTCCGCCGCCGCCGCGCCAGGTTCGGCTTCCTCGGGTTCCGCCTCGATCCCGTTCGGCCGGTGCTTGAGACCGTAGAGCAGATTGTCCTTCAGGCTGGAGGAGAAGATATAGGCGTTCTGCCCGACAAAGCTGATGCGCCGGCCGGTGACCGCCTCGGGCATTTCCACCAGATCGGCGCCGCCGGCATTGAGGCGCCCGCCCGTCGGCTCGATCAAGCGCGCCAGCATCAGCATCAGCTCTTCCTTGCCGCTGCCCGAGGAGCCGACGACGGCGACATGATTGGAGACCGGGAATTTGAAGTTCACGCCATTGACGATGGTCACCTGGTCTTCGTCCTGCAGGCTGAGATTGGCCGCCGCCACCTCGCCCTCGAAACTTTCGAACTCGTCGGCGTCGGCATATTGCTTGTCTTCGTCCATCAGGCCTTGCGGCTCGAACTGGCTGATCACCTGATCGTATTTGATGCGCGAATCGGCCTGGATTTGATAATAGGTCAGCAGTTCCTTCCAGGGCGGCGACAGGTCCTTATAGGCGGCCAGCACGGCCACCAGG
>CAZUVO010000095.1:11632-13706 GCA_964623955.1 uncultured Rhizobiaceae bacterium | reverse complement strand
GGATTTGCTCTTGTCCGTTCAAGCAAATGCGTCGTCGCAGGTGATTCCACCTGCTCGGGATTTGCTCTAAGCGCCGCTTAGCCGCTGCCGATAGGGGTCCAACCGTCGACCGCTTCGGCGTAGCATTCCACGTCGCCCAGGGTGCGGTAGCAGAATGGCTCGGGCTCGGGCGGCCGTAACTGCTCGGCGCTGTATGTGTGGCACACCGGCATATTGGCGAACCACCGCAGCCAATTGCAGTCCTGATGCGCTGTCTTGGCGAGATGATATTCCATCGGCGAGCCGCAGGCCGCGAGGATCACCAGGACAGCGCCTAAAAGACCTATCCGTTTCATTTGAAACTTTCTCCCTTTGTTCTACCTCTCCCCCATCATTGCACATTACGTGACATAGACAGTGTCTTTTTCGCCGCGGGTTACGCGGCCGGCGCGGACGTCGTCGACACTGTCTTTGAGATCGGCGAGATAATCCTCGATCGAATCCTTATGCGACATGTTGACCCAGAGCATGATCGAATCGGGCTCTTCCGCGCGGGTCGAGAGCCAGCCCTTTTCGGTCATGCCGGTTTCGACAGCGAAGATATCGAACTCGCGGGAGGTAAAGAAAAAATGCAGCGCGTGCGGGTTGGCGATGATCTCGAGCCCGTCGATGGCGCCGACGCCGGCCATCAGCCGCTCCTTCATCTCGCGCTGGGCGCCGAAGACGCGGAGATAGCCTTCCTCGCCGAGATAATTCATCACCGCCCAGGCCGAGGCGAGCGGCCCACCCGAGCGCGAGCCGGTGATGTTGGCGGTGCTGTAAATACCGGCCGGCCAGTCGCCGAAGGCCGTGCGCTGGTAGCGGTCGAGCGCGGCATCGTGCAGCAGCACCAGCGAGACGCCTTTATTGGCGAAGCCGAACTTGTGGAGATCGACCGACATCGACATCACCCCGGGGACGGCGAAATCGAAATCCGGCATGTCGTCGCCGAGGCGGCGCATGAAGGGGAGAACGCAGCCGCCGATGCAGCCATCGACATGCATCCACAACCCGTGCTCACGCGCGATCGCGGCGATCTCTGAGATAGGATCGGCCTCGCCGTAGGGATAGGGCGGCGCGGAGCCGACGATCATGATGGTATCCGCGCTCACCGCCTCGGCCATGGCCTTGGGATCGGCGCGCCAATCGGGGCTTTCGGTCATGCGCCGGATATTGACGCCGAGCATATGACCGGCCTTGTCGAAGGCCGGATGGGCGGTGTGCGGAATGAGAACTTCCGGCGTGCCCTCGGTCGGGCGGTTGTCGCGCGCCCATTCCCGCGCGGTCTTGACGCACATGATGATGCTCTCGGTGCCGCCCGATGAGACGCTGCCGCCGGCGCCCTCGGGCGCGTTCAACAGCGCCAGCATCATATCGACCACGTCGTTCTCATATTGGCCGAGGCTCTGATAGGCGGTGCGCGAGAAGATGGCGTTTTCCGCGAGATACATATTGCACGCCTCGTTCGCGACCTGGAGCACATCCTCGCCGGCGAAATAGGCGGGTTTGAAATTGCGCGCATCGCGCCATGGCAGATCGTCTTGGCGGGCGGCGCGCATCTCTTCGGCGACATCGTCCCAGCTTCTGGCGAGCGATGGAAAGCGGGAATTTTTCATGTACCCCTCCGGTATATTTGGGCACCATAGGATAGAGGCTATCGAGCGGGAGCAAAATCAAAATGCAAGGCGCCAACAGACGGTACGACATGATTCCCTGGGCGGCGCAAAACGCCGTCCATCCGGTGATGAAAATGGAACGCGGCGAAGGCGTCTATATTTTCGATGCCGAGGGGCGCAAATATCTCGATTTCTCGTCCCAGCTGGTCAATGTCAATCTCGGCCATGGCCATCCCAAGGTGATCAAGGCGATCCAGGAGCAGGCGGAAAAGCTCTGCTATATCGGCCCGCATTTCACCACCGAGGCGCGCGATGCGCTCGGCGCCAAGCTCGCCGAGATCGCGCCCGGCGATATGTCGACCGCCTTCTTCACCGATTCGGGCTCCGAGGCCAACGAGATCGCCATGCGCATGGCGCTTGGCGTCACCGGCAAGTTCGAC
>CAZUVO010000095.1:0-11622 GCA_964623955.1 uncultured Rhizobiaceae bacterium | reverse complement strand
AAGCGCAAGATCATGACGCGCTACCGCTCCTATCACGGCACGACGAGCGGCGCACTCTCCGCCAGCGGCGATCCGAGACGCGTCGCCGTCGGCTACGAGCATCCCAATGTGGTGCGCATCTTCGATCCCTATTGCCACCGCTGCAGCTTCAAGCTGAGCTATCCCGAATGCGGCGTGCAATGCGCATCGAGCGTCGAGGAAGTGATCCAGCGCGAGGGGCCGGACCAGATCGCCGCCCTCCTGGCCGAGCCGATGACAGCCGCCGCCGCCGGCATCGCGCCGCCGGACGAATATTTCCCCATGCTGCGCGAGATTTGCGACCGCTACGGCATCCTGCTGATCGCCGACGAGGTGATCACCGGCTTCGGCCGCACCGGCAAATGGTTCGGCATGGAGCATTGGGACGTGGTGCCCGATATGATCACCAGCGCCAAGGGCATCACCTCGGGCTATGTGCCGATGGGCGTGGTGCTGATGCGCGATCATGTGGCGCGCCATTTCGACGAAAGCTGGATCCCGGTCGGCTCGACCCAGACCGGCAATCCCATCGCCTGCGCCGCCGCGGTGGCCACGCTCAAAGCCTATGAGGAAGATGGCCTGATCGAAAATGCCGCGGCGATGGGAGTGGTATTGCGCGACGGGCTGGACGAGCTGAAGCGGAGCCATGATTGCATCAGCGATGTGCGCAGCCTCGGCCTCCTCGCCTGTGTCGAGCTGGTCAGCGACGGCGCGACGCGCGAGCCGCTCTCGGCCAAATTCGGCCATGGCGAGGAGATCGAATGGATCAAGCGCCGGGTGATGGAGCTCGGCCTCGAAGTGCGGGTGATGGATCACTTCATCTTGATCGGCCCGCCGCTCTCGATCAATGCGGAGGAAATCGCCTGGGGGGTGGGCGTGTTGGATGAGATATTGGGAGAAATCGAGGGCCGGCTGAAAGCCGCTTGAGACGGAACCCGAATTGAAGAATTAAACGGGAGACAAGTTCCCATGGCATTGCAATCGCTCAACCATGTCACCCTGCGGCCGCACGATCTAGAAGCGACGCGGGATTTCTATGTCGATATCGTCGGCCTGAAGGAAGGCGAGCGCCCGCCCTTCGGCTTTCCCGGCTATTGGCTTTACGTCGGCGAGATGCCGGTCATTCACCTCGTCGGCAAGGGCAACACCACCGACGATTTCGCCGGCTATAAGGGCCCGGCCGGTGAGGGCACCGGCAGCGGCGCGATCGATCATGTCGCGTTCCAATACGACGCCGAGGATTACGACAAGACTCTTGCGGCCATCGAGCGGCTCGGCTTCCAAAGCCACAGCCAGACGGTGCCCGATCTCGGCCTCCGCCAGCTCTTCATCAAGGACCCGGACGCGGTAATGGTCGAGCTCAATTTCCCGGCGGATTAAAGCAAATCCCGAGCAGGTGCTTGCACCTGCGACGACGCATTTGCGTAATCATAAAAATGCAAATCCCGAGCAGGTGGAATCACCTGCGACGACGCATTTGCTTCAATAAAAAAGAGTCAGAGCGTGTCAGGTGAGCGTGAGCGATCCTGGCAGGCTCTAATACCCCGCCTTCGGATCGACCAGATGATGCGGCGTCTCGCCGGCGCGCACGCGGCGAATATTTTCCGCCACCAGGCGCGCGCCCGATTTGGCGTTGGTGATGGACGCGACATGCGGCGTGATGGTGATGTTGGGCGCGCGCCACAGCGGGTCTTTAGCCGGTAGCGGCTCCTCGCGGGTCACGTCGAGCACCGCATGGGCGAGGCGGCCGGATTCGAGCGCTTGGATCAAATCCGCCTCGACCACCAGGCCGCCGCGCGCACCGTTGATGAAAGCGGCGCCTTGCGGCAGCTTGGCGAGCAGCTTGCTGTCGACAATGCCTTCCGTCTCCGGTGTCAGCGGGAGGAGGCAGACGAGGATATCGGAGAGGCCGAGAAATTCATCGAACTCCGCCTCGCCGGCGAAGCTTTCGATGCCCGGCAGGTCTTTCTTGCGCCGGCTCCAGCCGATCACCGGGAAGCCGATATGCTGCAGCGCCTGGGCCGAGGCTTCGCCGAGAACCCCGAGGCCCATCATGCCGATACGCTGCTCATAGGCGAAGGGCGCATGGAGACGGTGCCAATCCTGCTCGTTCTGCCAAGCGAGATATTCCGGCACCCGGCGGAGACAATAGAGCGCGTAGAGCAAGACCCATTCGCGCATGCCCTGGGTGAGATTGTCGTCGACGAAGCGCGTCATCGGCACGCCCTCGGGCATCGTCGTGGCGGCGAGCAGATGATCGACGCCGGCGCCGAGCGAGGCGATCAGCTTGAGATTGGGAAAGTCCAGGAGGCGGTCCTCCATCGGATCCCACACCAGAGCGATCTCGATCTCCTCCGGCGCGCCGATATCCGGCCAGACGCGAAAATCGAGCTCGGGCATGACCTCGGCGAACTCCGCGCGCCACTCCTCCGGATCGTCCGTCCGGCTGCAAAATATCAATGCCATGAGCGCCCGGATATCATGATCGGCCCGGTGCTGAAACGTGAAAATTCAATCATCCGGCAGCATGGCGCGGAGACGGTAGACCAGATCGAGGGCGGCGCGCGGGCTTAAAGAATCGACATCGGTCTCGGCGAGGGCTTCCCGGAGTTCGTCGGCCTCTTTCTCCGGAGCCTTCGTGCGGCCGGATGGGCGCGGCGCGGAAAAGAGCGGCAGATCCTCGGCCAGGCTGGCGACGGCGCCGCCCTGCTCGCTCTTCTCCAGAGTCGCCAGCACTTCCTCGGCGCGGGTGAGCACGGCCTCCGGCAGGCCGGCGAGGCGCGCCACATGGATGCCGTAGGAACGGTCCGCCGCACCGGCGACCACCTCGTGCAGAAACACCACATCCTCCTGCCATTCCTTGACCCGCATGGTGTGGCAGGAGAGCCGCTCAAGCTTGGGTGCGAGGGCGGTCAGCTCATGATAATGCGTGGCGAAGAGGGTGCGGCACTTGTTGACCTCATGGAGATGCTCGACCGCCGCCCAGGCGATGGAGAGGCCGTCGAAGGTCGCCGTGCCGCGGCCGATCTCGTCAAGAATGACCAGCGCTCCGGGACCGGCTAAGTTCAGGATCGCCGCCGTCTCGATCATTTCGACCATGAATGTCGAGCGCCCGCGCGCGAGATCGTCGGCGGCACCGACGCGGCTGAACAGGCGATCGACAATGCCGATATGAGCGCTCTCGGCCGGCACGAACGAGCCCATTTGGGCGAGAATGGCGATCAGCGCGTTCTGCCGGAGGAAGGTGCTCTTGCCCGCCATGTTGGGGCCGGTGACGAGCCAGAGATGCGCCTCAGGCCCGAGATCGCAATCATTGGGCACGAACTGGCTGTCGCGCTCGGCGAGCGCCTCGACCACCGGATGGCGCCCGGCGCGGATATCGAAGGTCTGGCCGCCATCGACCACCGGGCGGGTATAGCGCCGCTCGACCGCGAGCTGGGCGAGGCCGGCAGACACGTCGAGCACCGCGGCGGCGCGCGCCAGGCGGGCGATATCCTCGGCCCGCGCGGTGACCTCGCTGAGGAGCTGCTCGAATAGCTGCGCTTCGAGATCGAGCGCCTTCTGCGCCGCATTGTTGATTTTGTTTTCGAGCTCGCCGAGCTCGACCGTGGTGAAGCGCATCGCGCTCGCCAGGGTCTGGCGATGAATAAATCCGTCGCCGAGTTTGGCGGCGTTGCGCTCGCTGACATCGATGAAAAAGCCGAGCACATTATTGTGCTTGATCTTGAGGCTGGCGACATCGGTCTCCGTGCGGTAGCGCGCTTCGAGATTGGCGACCAGGCGGCGGCTCTCGTCGCGCAGCGTCACCAGCTCGTCGAGGGCGGCGTGATAGCCGGTTGCGATGAAGCCGCCGTCGCGCACAAACAAGGGCGGCGTCGCCACCAGGGCGCGGGCGAGGCGGGCGGCGAGAATATCGTGCTGGCCGAGACCTTGCGCGAGGCCGGCGACGGTCTCGCCCGCCGCCAAGCCGCCACCCTCCTCGAGAATGTCGCGAAGACGGGGCGCCAAGGCGAGCGCGTCGCGCACCGCCGCCAGATCGCGCGGCCCGCCGCGCCCGACCGTGAGACGCGACAGCGCCCGCTCGACATCGGGAAAGGCGCGCAAACCCTCGCGCATCGCCTCGCGCCGGCCCTCGGCGGCGGTGAAAACTTCCACCTGGTCGAAGCGCTCGGAAATGGCCTCGGGGTCGGTCAGCGGCGCGGCGAGGCGGGTATGCAGCAGCCGCGCCCCCGCTGACGTCACCGTGCGGTCGATCACCGCGAGAAGCGAGCCCTTGCGCCCGCCGGACAAGGCCCGGGTCAGTTCGAGATTGCGCCTTGTGGCGGCATCGATCGCCATGCTGGAACTTTCCGCCACCGTGGCGAGCGGGGCGAGGCGCGGCAGCTTGCCCTGCTGGGTGAGCCTGACATATTCGACCACCGCGCCGGCGGCCGATAACTCGGCGCGGCCGAACTCGCCGTAGGCATCGAGCGCGGCGACGCCATAGAGCGAGCATAGCCGCCGCTCGCCGGCGGTGCTGTCGAAGAGACGCGCCGGCTGCGGCGAGAGGGCGGATTTCCAGTCGGCGAAGAGCTCAAAGAGTTCCGCGGTTTCCATCATGGTATCGGAGAGCAGGATTTCGCCCGGCGCGAGGCGGGCGAGCGCCGCGGGCAGGCTCTCCGGCGTGCAGGTCATGACGCGGAATTCGCCGGTCGACATGTCGCACCAGGCGAGCGCCCAGTGCCCTTCCGCCCGGCCGAGGGCGGTGAGGTAGTTCGACGCGCGCGCGTCCAGCAGCGAATCCTCGGTCAGCGTGCCCGGGGTCACCAGGCGCTCGACCGCGCGCGCGACGACCGATTTGGCGCCGCGCTTCTTGGCCTCCGCCGGGTCCTCCGTCTGCTCGCAGACGGCGACCTTGAAGCCGGCATGGATGAGCTTGTCGAGATAGCCGTCGGCGCTCCTGACCGGCACGCCGCACATCGGGATATCCTCGCCGCCATGCTTGCCGCGCTGGGTGAGCGCGATGTCGAGCGCGGCGGCAGCCTGGACCGCATCGTCGAAAAAGAGCTCGTAGAAATCGCCCATGCGGTAGAACAGGAGAGTGTCGGGATGGTCGCGCTTGATGGCGAGATATTGCGTCATCATCGGCGTGGTCTTGGCCCCCGCCGCCTGCTCCCTCGAAGGTTTTGCCGCTTTCTTGTCCATTGCGCGAGACGGTAGCACAGGGGAGGATCGTCGAAACACACTTGCTTTGACCCCGCGCCCCTACGCAACATGCCGTAAGACAGAGGAAGCTGCGATGGCTTGGCGAGACGTACCCTTGGGACGATGGTTGCGCGCGGTGGCGATCGCCGCAGCGCCGCTGGCGCTCGCTTTTATCGTCCTCGCCGGGCTCGGCCTGCTGGCGCCCGGCACCGCCGCGCTGACCTGGCTCGCCCTCACTCTCCTCAGCGCCGCCGCGATTCGCTGGCTGCTCGGCGATCTCTTACGCACCCGCGACCAATTGGAGCAAATGGCGCGCGGCGAGACGATCGAGCCCAGCGATGGGCGCACCCGGATCGGCCGCGAATTGGCGCAGTCGCTGCAACGCCTGGAGCGCGAATCGAGCCAGCGCTCCGCGCGGCTCAAGAGCGATCATGACGGCATGGAACGCGCGCTCGACGCCCTGCCCGGCCCGGTCCTGTTGCTGAGCGAAGGACATCGGGTGGTGCGCGCCAACCGCGCCTCGGAAGACTTGCTCGGCGGCGAGCTTGAAGGCCGCGACCTGGCGGCGGTGCTGCGCAATCCGGATGTCGTCGCCGCGCTCGAGCGGGCATCGCGCACCGGCCGGGACCAGGAAGTCGCCTTCACCCTGCAGGCGCCGATGCAGCGCCATTTCTCCGCCCATATCGCGCCGCTCGCCGAACAGGCGGCGGACGGCACGGCGGTGGTGCTGGCGCTGGTCGACATGACGGCGGTGCGCCGCGCCGATCAGATGCGCGCCGATTTCGTCGCCAATGCCAGCCATGAAATCCGCACCCCGCTCGCGACCTTAAGCGGTTTTATCGAGACCCTGAGCGGCCCGGCCGAGGACGACCCGGAGGCGCGGCGCAAATTCCTCGCCATCATGGCCGGACATGCCGAGCGCATGACGCGCCTGGTGGAGGATTTGCTGTCGCTCTCGCGCATCGAGATGAACGAGCATACGGTGCCGACCGAGCAGATCGACATTGAGCCGCTCCTCGCGGCAATCGCCGACGGCCTCGAATGGCGCGCCACCCAGCGTAACGCCCGCATCGAACAGGACATCGAAGCCGGCCTGCCGGCCCTCACCGGAGATGCGGGCGAGCTGACCCAGCTGTTTCAGAACCTGATCGACAACGCGATCAAATATGGCCGCGAAGGCGGCACGGTGCGCATCCGCGCCTGGCGGGAGGCGCCGGAGGGCGCCGGCGAAGCGGCGCGCCGGATCATGGTCTCGGTCAGCGACGAGGGCGAGGGCATCGCGCGCGAGCATCTGCCGCGCCTCACCGAGCGCTTCTACCGCATCGACACCGCGCGCTCGCGCGAGCTTGGCGGCACCGGCCTCGGCCTCGCCATCGTCAAACATATCGCGAGCCGCCACCGCGCCGCCCTGGCGATCGAATCGGAAGCCGGCAAGGGCAGCGTCTTCACCCTCAAATTCCCGGCCGCCCCGGGTGGCGCGCGCGAAACCCCGCAGGACTAGAGCAAATCCCGAGCAGGTGGAATCACCTGCGACGACGCATTTGCTTGCATTAAAGAGCTAGACCCGTTCGCGTGAACACAAGTGATCGTGAAATGCTCTAGCGGCTTACGCCATGACATGGCCATGGCCGAAAATGCGATTAGTTATTGCAAATGAGAATTATTCGCAATATGGTGCGTACATCCACCCCGACGGGTGGTGGCGATATCTCAACAAATCGGTCACATGATGGTCATGGACGTTGGGCAACATGTCGCCGGGCTGGATAATTAAAATGTTCAATCAAAGGGTTATCGCAATCGTACAGAGAAATTTACCAATTATTTACCATAGTAAAATTATTGGTTAATGAATTCGAACAAACCAATTTCGTTTAGTTGTATAACCGGTTCGCTGCGATCCGAGACCGCCTTGACCGCAATTCGCGGATTTACAGCCCCTACCGGTCCAAACCGGGAAAAAGGAACTTATGACCAAACCGACAGAAGCAAAGAAGAAATCTGCCGGTGGCGGGCGCTGGACCACACCTCTCTTGGGAGCGGCCGCGCTCGGCACGGCACTGATGATCACGGCGGCGCCGGCGGCGGCCGACGAAATATCGGACCTGCAAGCCGAGAACGCGGCGCTGAAGAGCCAGATCGAAGCCCTCGCCCGCGATCTGCAGCGGCTGCGCGACGAGGTGTACCAGAACCAGCAGGCCGTCGAGGCGGTGCAGGCGAAGGCCGGTTCCGACAAGCCGGCGATCACTTCCGGCCAGGAAAATACCCAACTCAGCATCTCCGGCCATATCAACCGCATGGTGATGTATGCGGATTCCGGCGACGAGGGGCGCTGGTTCCAGGCCGACAATGACGAATCCTCGTCGCGTCTGCGCTTCGTCGGCTCGACCAAGCTCGACGAGGAATGGTCCGCCGGAACGAATCTGGAAGTCCAGTTCGAATCGAATTCGAGCGGCGACGTGACCATCGACCAGAACACCGCGGTCGGCACCAACTCCTTTACCGAGCGCAAGCTTGAGCTCTATTTCGCCAGCAAGCGGCTCGGCAAACTCTCGCTCGGCCAGGGCGACGCCGCGTCCAACGGCATCACCGAGCTCGACCTGTCGAAGACCGGGGTGATCGCCTCGGCCGACAGCAAATCTCTCGGCAACAGCCTCGAGTTTCACCGCACGGGGACGCGCGGCACCGGCAGCGGCACCACCGTCGGCCAGGTGTTCGACAATCTCGACGGCCTCAGCCGGGACGACCGCATCCGCTACGACACGCCGACCTTCGCCGGCGCCAAGCTGTCGACCTCCTGGGTCGATGGCGGCGAATACGACATCGCGCTGCGCTATGGCCGGGAATTCGACGGCACCCAGGTCTCGCTCGGGCTCGCCTATTGGGACGCCAGCCCGACCGGCCAGAAAGACGGTTATGGCGGCTCGCTCTCCTTCAAGCTGCCCTTCGGCACCAGTCTGACCGGCGCCTATGGCGAGGAGGATCTCGAAGCCGCGGGCCGAAAGGACGAGCAATTCTGGTACGCCAAGCTCGGCCAGGAACTCGACCTCACGCCGCTCGGCGCGACGGCGTTTTCGCTCGACTATATGGCGAGCGACGATCAGAACGCCTCGGGCAATGACGGCACCGGCTATGGCATCGCCGGCGTGCAGTTCATCGACGAGATGGGTACGGAAATTTATGGCACCATCCGCTGGTTCGATGTCGATCTGCCGGGCATCGCCACCGACGACATCACCCTCGGCGCCATCGGCGCGCGGGTGAAATTCTGAGCGGGCAGGGGGAGCGGGACATGCGCCTGACCACCACGCAAATCTCGAGCGTCGCCGCGATGCTGCTGCTCGCCGCGGCGCTCGGCTTAACGGCCTGCGGCGGCAAGCCGCTCCATACCAGCAAATGGCAGGGCGCCGCCGACGATGCGCCGCCCGGCCCCGGCCTCTTCTCCGGCGAAGACGGCGAATTCGTCATCGGCGTCGATTAGGCGCCCCCTGTCATAAAACCGTAACACTGGCGGTGTACTTCTCGGCCGTCCGGTAGCGCCGGCGGAGGGATTCGTGCGGCGCGGCCGATGAGTTTCTACCTTGCGCGAGCGGAGGCCGCGAGCGCGTGCAGCTTGTCATTCTTCTTGTCGCGCTCGGCGCGATTGCCGCCCTGGGCTATGTCTTCGCCCGGCGCAAACTTCTCATCGCCTCCGGGCGCACCTCGATCCGCCCCCATTCCATGCCCGGCTATCACGGCTGGTATGTCGCCCTTTGGTGCGCGCTCCCTTCGCTCGTGGTGCTGCTCGCCTGGCTCATCTTCGAGGAGCGCATCCTGGAGGCGCTGCTGATCTCCTATCTCGGCCCCGAGATCGCTTCCCAGCCGGCCAATATGCTGGGCCTCCTGCTCAACGATATCCGCAATCTCGCCGCCGGAGATGCGCTCAGCCGCGACGTTGACCCGGCGTTGCAAGCCGCCGCCGAGCGCTACGGCGCGCTCCGCACCACGGCGCGGGCGGCCATGCTGGGCGGCGGCCTGGCGCTGGGTGTCGCCGGCCTCGCCTGGTCGTGGCATCGGGTGCGGCCCGCCTTCCGCGCCCGCCACGGGGTCGAACGCGTGGTCAAGGGCGCGCTGATCGTCGCCTCCTTCGTCGCCGTGGTGACCACCGTCGGCATTATCCTCTCGGTACTGTTCGAATCGATCCGCTTCTTCTCCATCGTTTCCGTCGGCGATTTTCTCTTCGGCCTCGAATGGAGCCCGCAGACCGCCATCCGCGAGGACCAGGTCGGCTCGTCCGGCGCCTTCGGCGCGGTGCCGCTCTTTACCGGCACCCTCCTGATCACCCTCATCGCCATGGTGGTGGCGCTCCCGGTCGGCCTCTTTTCGGCGATCTATATGTCCGAGTTCGCGAGCCCGAAGGTGCGTAACGCGGTCAAACCGGTATTGGAGATCCTCGCCGGCGTGCCGACCGTGGTCTATGGTTTTTTCGCCGCCCTCACGGTGGCGCCGGCGCTGCGCGATATCGGCGCCGGGCTCGGCCTCGACGTCGCCTCGGAAAGTGCGCTCGCCGCCGGCGCGGTGATGGGCATCATGATCATCCCGTTCATCTCCTCCTTGAGCGACGATGCCATCCACGCGGTGCCGCGCTCCTTGCGCGAGGGCTCGCTTGCCGTCGGCGCGACGCGGGCCGAGACGGTGATCAAGGTGATCCTGCCGGCGGCGCTGCCCGGCATCGTCGCCGCCTGCTTGCTCGCCATCAGCCGCGCCATCGGCGAGACCATGATCGTCGTCATGGCCGCCGGCCTCGCCGCCAAGCTCACCGCCAACCCGCTCGACGCGGTGACCACGGTGACCGCTCAGATGGTCACCCTGCTGGTCGGCGATCAGGAGTTCGACAGCGCCAAGACGCTGGCCGCCTTCGCCCTCGGCCTCGCGCTCTTTCTCGCCACCCTGGCGCTCAACGTGCTGGCGCTCTACATCGCGCGCAAATATCGCGAGCAATACGAATGACCGGGGCGGGCTGGCAAGTATCGGACGCGAGCGCCCGGCGGCTCAGGAAGCGCTACCGCCGCGAGCGCCGGCTGAAGGTCTATGGCATTCTCGCCATTCTGATCGCCCTCGGCGTGCTTGCGCTATTGCTCGGCTCGGTCCTCGCGCGCGGCCATCCGGCCTTCGTCAAAACCGAGATCGCGCTCCAGGTCGATATCGCGGCTGAGCTGATCGATGCCGCCAAACCGGCCAAGGGGAAATATGGCCGGATTATCCGCGGCGCTCTCTTTGACGCCTTCCCCGAGGTCACCGAGCGCGCCGAGCGGCGCAAGCTTATCGCCCTGGTCAGCCGGGGCGCCACGTTCGAGCTGCGCCGGCGCGTGGCGGATGATCCGGCGCTGATCGGTACGGTGCAAACCATCTGGTTTACCGCGTCGAGCGATGTCGACATGCTGGTCAAAGGCAGCATGCCGCGCGACGTGCCGCAATCCGAGCGCCGCCTGAATGACCGCCAGCTCGCCTGGCTTGACGCCCTCGACGAAGCGGGCCAGGTGCAAACCACCTTCAACACCCGCTTCTTCACCGGTTCGGATTCGCGCGAGCCGGAATTGGCCGGCATCGGCGGCGCGCTCGCCGGCTCGTTCTGGACCTTGCTGATCACCCTCGTGCTCGCCTTCCCGCTCGGCGTCGCCGCGGCGATCTATCTCCAGGAATTCGCGCCCAAGAACCGCATCACCGATTTCATCGAGGTCAATATCAACAATCTGGCGGCGGTGCCCTCGATCGTGTTCGGCCTCTTAGGCCTGGTGATCTTCATCCAACTGTTCGAGCTGCCGCGCTCGACCGCCATCGTCGGCGGGCTGACCCTGATGCTAATGACCCTGCCGACCATCATCATTTCCACCCGCGCGGCAATTTCCGCCGTGCCGCCCTCGATCCGCGAGGCGGCGCACGGCATCGGCGCCTCTCCGGTGCAGGTGGTCTCGCATCATGTGCTGCCGCTGGCGCTGCCCGGCATCATGACCGGCACGATCATCGGCATGGCGCGCGCTCTCGGCGAAACCGCGCCGCTCCTGATGATCGGCATGGTCGCCTTTATAGTCGACATCCCCTCGGCGCCGTTCGATTCGGCGACCGCGCTCCCGGTGCAGATCTTCCTCTGGGCCGACAGCCCGGAGCGCGGCTTCATGGAAAAAATGTCGGCCGCGATCATCGTGCTGCTCGCCTTTTTGATCCTGATGAACGCGCTCGCGGTCTATCTGCGCCGGCGCTTCGAGACCCGCTGGTAATAGTGCAAGGCTGAACCGATACTATGAGCATGACAACAGAGACCGCGGCGCCCTTGGACTTGCCGCCGAGCAAGATGGAGATCTCCGGGCTCGACGTTCATTACGGCGCCAATCAGGCGCTCTATGATGTCGATATGCAGGTGGCGGAACACACGGTAAGCGC
>CAZUVO010000094.1:0-13832 GCA_964623955.1 uncultured Rhizobiaceae bacterium | reverse complement strand
GATTGCGGCGATTCGATCCCGACCACCTATACGCCGAGGGCGCGGGACGTTTATGAAGAGGGCGCGCTGATCTTCCCGTGCGTGCAGATCCAGCGCGACGGCAAGGATAATGAAGACATCATCCGCATGTGCCGCCGGCGCATCCGGGTGCCGGACCAATGGTATGGCGATTACCTCTCGCAATTGGGTGCGGCGCGCATCGGCGAACGCCGGCTGAAGGCGTTTACCGAGAAATACGGCGTGGCGCGGGTGTGCCAGTTCATCACCGACTGGTTCGATTATGCCGAGCGCCGCGCGCTGCATGCCATCCAGCGACTGCCCAAGGGTACGCTGATTAACAAAGGCACGCATGATCCGGTCGAGCCGTTCCTGCCGGAGGGCGTCGATATCACGGTCAAGGTCGAGATCGATCCGGATGCGGGCAAGGTCGCGGTCGATCTGCGCGACAATCCGGATTGCATCGATGCCGGGCTCAACCTCACCGAGGCCTGCGCCAGCGCGAATGCGATCCAGGGCGTGTTCGAAAATCTCGAGCCCGACCTGCCGGCCAATGCCGGCAGCTTCCGCCGGGTCGATGTCCGCTTGCGCGAGAATTGCGTCGTCGGCATCCCGCGCTTTCCCCATTGCTGCTCGCTGGCGACGACGAGCATGGCCGATGTGGTGGTCAACCTCACCCAATCGGCCTTCACCCAACTCGGCGACGGCTATGGCATGTCGCAGGGTAATCTCTGCTTCGCCGCCGGCATGGGGGTGATCTCCGGTACCGACAAGCGGCGCGGCGGGGTGGAATATATCAACCAGGTCTATGTCATGGGCGGCGGCGGCCCGGCTCAGCCGGCCAATGACGGCATGATCTATCTCTTAACGCCGGGCGGCGCCGGCTTGTTGCACCGCGACAGCATCGAGTTCGACGAGCAGCGCTTTCCGGTCTTTATCCGCTCGCAACGTCTCCTGCCGGATTCCGGCGGTGCGGGGCGCCAGCGTGGCGGTCCGGCGACTGAGGTGGTGTTCGGCCCGCGCTTCGATCCGATGACAGTGAGCATCATGGGCGGCGGCACCATCAACCCGCCCCAGGGCGTGCTCGGCGGGGGCGACGCCAACAATGCCTATCACGGCCATATCAAGACCGACGGCTCGGAGGAGTTTCAGCCCAACGGCGTCATGCTTACCATGGCGGCGGGCGAGTTCGTGCGCTCGATCGACAATGGCGGCAGCGGCTATGGCGATCCCTTGAAGCGAAAGCCCGAAGCCGTGCTCGAGGACGTGGCGGAGAAATTCGTCACCCGCGAGACGGCGGAGGAAATCTATGGCGTGATTCTCTCCGGCAATGCCGAGGACGGCACGCTGGCCATCGACGCCGCCGCGACGAGCGCCCGGCGGGCCGCGTCATGAACCTCCACCGCTTGCTCGCCAAGCGCGACGAGGATGGGCGGCCCGTCCGCATCGGCGTGATCGGCGCCGGCAAGTTCGCCACCATGTATCTCGCCCAGGCGCGCCATACGCCGGGCATGCATGTCATGGCGATCGCCGATCTCGATGCCGAGCGCGGGCGCACGGCGCTCGCAGCCGCCGGCTGGCCGGCCAATGCCGCCGAAGCGCCGAGCTTCGCCGCCGCGCTGAAGAACGGCGGCACCCATATCACCGAGGATGTCGATGCGCTGATCAAGGCGGACGGCCTCGATCTGGTGGTCGATGCCACCGGCAATCCGCCCGCCGGCATTCATCATGCGCTCAGCGCCATCGAGGAAGGCCGCCATATCGTCATGGTCAATGTCGAGGCGGACGCGCTCGCCGGGCCGCTTCTCGCCCGCAAGGCCGAGGCTGCCGGTCTCGTCTACAGCCTCGCTTACGGCGATCAGCCGGCGCTCATCGCCGAGCAAGTCGATTGGGCGCGCGCCAGCGGCTTTCCCGTGGTGGCGGCGGGCAAGGGCACGAAATATCTCCCCGGCTATCATTATGTGACGCCTGACGATGTTTGGTCGCATTATGGCATCGACGCCGAACATGCGGCGGGGCATGGCCTCAATGCGCAGATGTTCAACTCTTTCCTCGACGGCACCAAATCCGCCATCGAAATGACCGCCGTGGCCAACGCGACCGGTCTTACCCCGGCGCCGGACGGTCTCGGTTTTCCTGCGGTCGGAACCGGCGAGTTGGCCGAGCATCTTTGTCCCGCCGCCGAGGGCGGCCTGCTACACCATAAGGGCCAGGTCGAAGTGATCTCCAGCCACGCGCCCGACGGCGCCGAGATCGACGGCGATTTGCGCTGGGGCGTCTATGTGGTGTTCGAGGCGCCGAGCGATTACGCGGTGACGAGCTTCCAGGAATATGGCATCCGAACGGATAAGAGCGGGCGCTACGCGGCGATGTACAAGCCGTTCCATCTGATCGGCCTGGAACTGGGTATTTCCGTCGCCAGCGCGGCGCTGCGCGGCGAAGCGACGGGCGCGCCGGACGGCTTTCGCGGCGATGCGGTGGCGACCGCCAAGCGCGATCTGAAGGCGGGCGAAGTGCTCGACGGCGAGGGCGGCTTTACGGTCTACGGCACCTTGATGCCGGCGGCGGCGAGCCTGGCGGCGGATGCGCTGCCCATCGGTTTGGCCCATGGCGTGACGCTCAAACAGGATATTGCTCAAGACGAAATCGTTCGCTGGGCCGATGTCGATATTGATTTAAACGGCGAAGCCGTCACAATTCGCAAGGAAATGGAAGCTACCTTCGCGCCATCGGCGGCGGAGGCCAATTAAGGAGCGGAGCAATGCCGAAACTTCTGTCGCAAGAGGCGATCGAGCAATATGAACGCGACGGATTTTACTCTCCCATCCGCGCCCTCGACGCGGCGGAGGTGGCGCGCTGCCGCGCCGATGTCGAGATGGTCGAGCGCGAACGGCTCGACGATATCGGCGGCGCCTTCCGCCACAAGCCGCATCTCCTGCTCAAGAGCCTCGATGCGGTGGTGCGCAACGAGACCATCCTCGACGCGGTCGAAGATCTGGTCGGCCCCGATATCTTCTGCTGGGCATCGCTCTTTTTCACCAAGGAGCCGGGCGATCCGCGCTATGTCGGCTGGCATCAGGATTCGACCTATTGGGGCCTGAGCGGGCCGGAAGTGGTTAATGTCTGGGTCGCCCTGTCGCCGGCGACAATCGCCTCCGGCGCGATGAAAATGCTGCCGGGCAGTCATCTCCAAGGCCAAATACCCCACCGCGAGACCTATAACGCAAAGAGCTTGCTCACCCGTGGCCAGGAGGTCGAGGCGGAGTTCGACGAGGATGACGCGGTCGACATTCTGCTCGAGCCGGGGGAAGTGTCGCTGCATCATATCCGGGTCATCCACGGCTCGGGGCCGAACAAGGGCGACGACCGGCGCATGGGCTTCACCGTCCGCTACATCCCGACGCACCTCCATCAGCTGAACGGCAAGGATCGGGCGCTACTCGTGCGCGGCACCGACGAATACGGCCATTTCGAGCATGAAACCGGGCCGGATGAGGATCTTTCGGATGCGGCGATCGCCAATTACATCGCCGCCAACGAATCCCATAACGCCATCCTCTATACCGGCGCCGAGGAGAAAGGCGTCTACGCCGCCAACCTTACCTGACCGCGTTGACCACCGGCTTGACGGTGCGGAGATACGCAACCAGCGCGTCGACATCGGCTTTTTCCATCGAGGCATAGAAACCGAAAGGCATGAGCGGGTGGATCTGGCCGCCATCCGGGCGCACGCCCTGGGTGATCGCCGCCGCGATCTCCGCGTCGCTCCAGCCGCCGATCCCGGTTTCCACGTCCTGGGTGATGTTCGCCGAGATCAGTTCCGCGTCCGGTCCGAGGGCAAAATGCACACCGCCGGCATAGGCGCGGTTTTCTAAATCCGGACGCCCCTGCACCATCGGCGTGTGACACTCGACACAATGTCCGAGCGGCCCGGCGAGATAGGCGCCATAGGTGGCCGAACTGTTCCTCGGCACATCGGGAACCTGACCCACGGGCGGGCCGTAGGCCGGCGGCAATTCTATGCGGTATTCCGATTTCGCCACTTTGTTGGACACGGCGGGAACGGTTCTTAAGTAAGCGACGATGGCGATCACGTCGCTGTCCGACATCTGGCGGTATTGGCTGAACGGCATGGGCGGGCCGATGAGCGAGCCGTCCGGCCGTTTGCCGTCGCGTATCGCGGTGATGATCTCCGCGTCGCTCCAGGCGCCGATACCGGTTTCCATGTCCGGGGTGATATTGGGCATGCGCACGGTAAAGGGCTCTTCCGCAACCTCGAAGCCGCCGGCGAACTCCATTCCCGGGATGAAGCGCAGGTCCGGCCCGCGCGTATTGTGGCAATTGCCGCAGGCGACGACACCGTTCACCAGATAGGCGCCGCGGGCGACCAACTCGTCGTCCCCGGCATGGGCAAAACCCGCGCTGAATAAGGTCATTGCGCCGGCAAGAGCGGCAAATATCGTTCCGCGAATCATGAGATGTCTCCCTTTAGCCTTTGAACGGCTTTACGTTTTCTTAACAACCATCTTACAGTCCTGTTCCGTGAACCCAAATCAGAATCGCTAGCCTAGCCGGAGCGTGGATTTTGTTTGGCAAACGCAAGAAGCAAAATTTGCAGAAAGAGGCGGCGCACAAGCTCGCCGAGGCGGACCGTGCGCGCCGCGCCGGCAATCTGTCCGAGGCCGAAGCCGCGGCGCGCGAGGCGCTTGAGATATTCCCCGACAAGCCGGCGGCGGCGCTCTCCTGCTTGGCCGCGGTGTTGAACGATCAGGGCCGCGCGGAAGAAGCCTTCGATGCCTATCAGAAATCCCTCGCCGCCGAGGCGGATCAGGCCCTGGTCTATGCCGCGCTCGCCGATATGTGCCTCGCCCGCGGCAAACCGGATGAAGCGCTCTACCTGGCCGACAAGGCGTGCGAGGCGGCGCCGGGGCTGAACATCGCGAAGATCACCCGCGCCGGCGTGCTCGAGCAGCTCGGCGAGGAAGAAAAGGCGTTGGAGGAGCTCAGTCTGGCCTATCGCGTGGCGGCGCGGGATGCGGACAATATCGCCGCGCTCACCGATTTTATCGCGCGCCGGGGCGTGCTCGGCGCCGGTTGGCAGGACGGCGAGGCAGCCACCCTCGCCGCTTTCCGCGCCGGCGCCATGGAGGGGCACAAATTGGCGGCCGCCGCCGGCGAGATCCTCAACGCCAAATATGCCTTCGCCGCCCAGGGCAGCGAGCCGGAAAACGAACTGCTCGACCGGCTTGCCGAGGATGAGCTCTTTATCCGTCTGCTGCAGGAATGTTTGAACATTCGCCCGGAGATCGAAACTTTCTGTACCCTTTTACGGCGCAAGATCCTGACCGAGCATGGCAGCAGCGAGGAGTTGCCGAGCACCATCGCCCGCCTCGCCGCGGCGATTGCGCTGCAAATGCACCAAAATGGCTATGTCGTGTCGGGCGGTGGCGATGAGGATGGATTGTTGGCGGCGGAGGACCGGAGTCCCGAGCGCGGCGCGCGCGGCCCTACTGCTTTTCGCCATGTACCGTCCGCTCGCCGCCCGCGCCGATGCCGACAGATTGCTCGACCTGCCGTTCGGCGGCGAGGCGGGCCGGCTCATTCTGTTGACCGTGCGCGAGGGCCGCGAATTGGCGGCGGAAGCGGCGCGTATCGCCGACCTCAGCGCCTATAAGCCGCCGCCGGATGCGACCGAAGCGGCGGTCACGCCGTGGCAGCATTTCGCGCCGCCCGGACCGGCCACGCTTACCGCCCATCTGCGCCGCCAGTTTCCCGGATTTACCCCGCCGGCCTGGTGCGGCGAGGCGAGCGATATTTTCTTTCCGCGCTGCGGCTCGGGCCGCGCGGCGGTCGATCTCGCCCTCAGCCTGCCGGCCTGCAGCATCGCGGCGGCGGATCCGAGCGTACATGCCCTGGCTTATGGCGCGCGCCGGGCGCTCAAGCTGGGCGCGGGAAATATCAGCTTCACGGCGGGCGATCTGCTGCCGGGAACTCTCGCCGGCCGGCAATTTCACTATATCGATGCGCGTAACGCCGGTGCTCTGGCGCCCGCGGCCGAGACACTCGCCACCCTGGCGGGGTATTTGGCGCCGGGCGGCCTGCTGCGTTTCGACATTTCGTGGCGCGAGCGGGCGGAATCCTTACGCACCGCCTTCGAGATCGGCGCCAGCCGGGCCGGCGGCAGCCTGGAAGCGGCGCGACACGATATCCTGCGCGATGGCGGCAGCGCCTGTGCCTATCTCATGCGCCAGGCGGAATTTTACGATCTCGGCGGCTGCCAGGGGCTGATCAATGCGGCCGGGCAGGGCGGCGCGTCGGCTGAAGCGCTCGCCGCCGCGGTGAGCCATGCCGGATTGCATCTGATCGGGCAGTTCGCGCCGGCGGATTTGCGCGCGAGGTACCGCACCCGGCACGGAGATGATCCATTGATGAAGGATTTGGCGCGCTACGAGAGTTTCATGCGCGAATTTCCGCTGGAAAGCGGCGGCATGTTCCGCCTCTTTTGCCGCAAACCCGAATAGCGCCGCTCGCTTAGTTCGGCTAGCATGCGGACAATCAATTACTAACAGGGGGAAAGCGCATGACCAGAACTCTGACCGCCGCCGTGGCCCAGATGGGACCCGTTGCCCGCGATGAAAGCCGTGTCCAGGTCGTCGACCGTCTGATCGTCATGCTGCGTCAGGCGCATGAAAGGGGTGCGACGCTTGTCGTGTTCCCGGAACTGGCGCTGACCACCTTCTTTCCCCGCTGGCTGCTCGATACACAGGACGAGATCGACAGCTATTTCGAAACCGAGATCCCGTCGAACGAAACCCAGCCGCTGTTCGAGGTGGCCAAGGAATTGGGCATTGGCTTCCATCTCGGTTACGCCGAAAAACTGACCGGCGATGACGGCGAGACGCATTATTTCAACACCGCCATCATGGTCGACGATAAGGGCGAGATCGTCGGCAAATACCGCAAGGTGCATCTCCCCGGCCATGCCGAGCCGCAACCCAACCAGCCGCATCAGCATCTCGAGAAGCGTTATTTCGAGGTCGGCGATCTCGGATTTCCCGTATTCCGCTCGATGGACGGCGTCATGGGCATGTGCATCTGCAACGACCGCAGATGGCCGGAAACTTATCGGGTCCTCGGCCTGCAGGGGGTCGAGATCGTCATGCTCGGCTACAACACGCCGAGCACCAACCCGTTCGCCAAGACCGAAGCGCCCCATCTCGGAATGTTCCACAATCATCTCTCGATGCAGGCCGGCGCCTATCAAAACGGCACCTGGGTATTGGCGAGCGCCAAGGCGGGCATCGAGGAGGGCGTCCATCATATGGGCGGCAGCTGCATCATTTCGCCGACCGGCGAGATCGTCGCCCAGGCGATGACGGAGGGTGACGAAGTGATCGTCGCCGAGTGCGATATGGAGCGCGGAAAATATATCCGCGAGACCATATTCAACTTCGATGCGCACCGCCGAATCGAGCATTACGGCCTGATCACAGAGCGCACCGGAGCCATTCCGCCGCCGGAAAAATAGGCCGATTTCGGACCATTGGGGCGGCGAATCGAGTGTTTTTCGATTCGCTCAAATCGAATCCAAAATGACGATTATGGCCGCGACACCCCATTACTGTTGCATTATTGCAACATGCAGCCAATACGGCTTTGGTCGACTGTGTTTGTCTTTCCCGCGATCCAATTAGTTACTCTTGTCCGAATTTCGGAATAGTAACTAATCTGTTGAATTTAAACGTTTAAAATGCCTTGGCGCGAAACAAATATTGGGCTGTGACGGGGTGGCAAAATTAACCAATTCGGATGCCCGCCGGGCAGTAAATAAGTTTCGTCCAGTTAGCCGGTTTACAAATTGAATCGGATGATGTCGGATCAATTATCGGGTCAAGTATTTCGTAATCAACACCCGATTACCCTGGAAATAACGAGGGAAGTAGGGGCATGCCTGACGTTTTAGATACAGTTAAAAAATGGATGGGCCAGCTTGTCGAAGTTGGCATGCTGCTCATCGCGATCGGAATCGTTCTGCAAATCTTGTTCGGAAGACAAGTGGATTTCTTGCCGGGCGATATCGTCGGTAACATCATGAACGTAGTTGATAAGCTGGGCGACGGCGGATTGGCCGGATTGATCGCCCTCGGTATCATCATCTGGCTCTATTGGCGGCGCAAGACTCTCGCCTCCAGCTAAGACTAGACGATGAGTTAATTTGGTATTCGTGGCCGTGCACCGTGCGGGAAACCGCGCGGGGCACGGGACGAACGCCAAAGTCCGGACATAAAAACCGGGTTGCTGGAATTTCCGGCAACCCGGTTTTTTTGTCGGCCTGTCAGGCGCTAATCAGATAACGAGCTTTAGCCAAAACAGCATGCTGACGAGAATGAGCACGATTATCGCGGCGACAATATTATGCGTACCCGACCGGCGGCCTTTGCCGTCGCCGTCTGAATCGCGCCAGCCATAATCGGACGAAGATTCCGGACCTTGCGTACTCATGAATTCGCTCTCCGTAAAATTAATTGACGGCGCGAATCATCTATTAATTCGCTTTAATATTCAAGCTCGGTTGTTCGCGCAGGGCGGCTTCAGTTTTTGGGTGCCATAGCGCCGCGCACGGAAGCGAAGTCGCCGCGCGGTTTTTCTTGGGTCGGCAGCGCGGCGACAAAGGGAAATAACTCCACTTTGGCAATCTCAAAAATACGGCGAAGTTCGGCGACCGGGTCGGAATGTTCATCGACTCGAAGATCGACGAGCGGAAATGCTTCCGGCCCGCGAACGATAACCGCGGCGGACTGCCGGCCGCGCCGGTCGCCGCCGGCGGCTTGGCCCGCTTCCAGAGCGAGCAATAGCCGTTCGCCCAGCGGCATGTCTTCGCCGGCAACAAAGGCTGCCTCCATCGCCGCGGCCGTGTCCTCGCCGACCAGCATATTGCCCTGCACGCTGTAATTCGGGCCGGTGCGGTGGCCGGCCCAGGCGTCGGTGTCCGCGCCGGTGAAGGCGGCCGAGCCGCCATCCCTATCGACGACCCCGACCTGGCGCAGATCGGCGTCTATTTCCGCCGCCATGACGGCGCGGAGTGCATTTTCGGCGCTCTCGCCACTTTCGAGTCGTTCTAGAATGAGCGGCCCCAAGCCGGGATTGACCCAGGCTTGGGTCGAGACCGCGCCGGCGCCGAAGCGGATGAACGGACACAGGCTGCCGACGGCAGGCACCTTGGTGGAGACCGCGACGCCGAGACTGCCGTCGCGCGCGTCGCGGGCCGAGATCGAAAATGTCGTGAGATTGAGGGCCATATCCGCTCCGCCAGGCTGCTAAAGAGGCGATCATAACGCTGCCGGGTCGGAGAGAAACAGGACAAAAGCTTGAGCGGATTTGCTAAGCTGACCGCTTCCGATGCTGCCGCAATGGGAGGGCGCGATATGGGAATTCGCCTCGGCATGATCACGCCGTCGCTCAACACGGTGCTGGAGCCGGTAACATATCGGCTATTGCACGACTTGCCGGACGTGACGGCGCATTTCAGCCGCGTTTCCGTCACGCAAATATCTCTCGACGAGAATTCCGACAGCCAATTCGCTGCCGAGCCGATGATCGCCGCGGCGCGTCTCCTGATGGATGCGCGGATGGACGCGATCTGCTGGAACGGCACCGCCGGCGGCTGGCTCGGCATGGAGAAGGACAAGGCGATGTGCGACGCGGTGAGCGATGCGGTCGGCGTGCCGGTGACGAGCGCGACCCAGGCGACGGCCGAATGGTTCCGCGCCGCCGGCATCGCCAAGTTCGGCCTCGTCACGCCCTATATGCCGGATGTACAGAACCGGATCATGGCGAAATATGCCGACGCCGGCTTCGAATGCGTGAGCGAAGCGCATCTCGGGCGCGATGACGGCTTTAACTATGCGGCGATCGAAGACGATACCTGGAGCGGCTTGATCCGCGAAGTCGCCGGCGGCAGACCCGAGGCGATCACCACCATGTGCACCAATATCAGTGGCGCGCCGCTCGCCGAGCCGATGGAGCGCGAGACCGGCATCCCGCTGATCGACAGCATTTCTGCCTCGCTTTGGGACACCATGAGGCTCGCCGGCGCCGATCCCGCGCGCATCAGCGGCTGGGGCCGGATGTTCGCCGCCGCCTGACATGAGACTATTCGCCCTCTGGCTCGCCGCTGGGCTGTTCTCAGCCGGCGGCGCCATGGCGCAACAGCCGGGGGATCAGGAAACCGCGACGGATTGGCTGCGCAACCTGGCCGAGGGCGGCACCATGGAAGGGCGGCTGATGCTGCTGGACCAGGCGATGCATGGCTCGGCGGAGGCGCAGTATGCCGTGGCGCTGCTGTTTCGCGGCGGCGCCGCGATCCCGCGCGATATGGACGCGGCGCGGCACTGGTATCAGGCGGCGGCGGCGCAGGGCCACCGGGCGTCGCTCGAGAGCCTGCGCCTGCTCGCCAGCGAAGGCGATGGTGGCGCGTTTTATGCTCTCGGCATTCTCAACCGGGACGGTCTCGGGGTACCGCATGATGCAAAAGCGGCGCGCACGGCGTTCAAATGGGCCGGTGAGGAAGGCCATGTCCTCGGCCTGTTCGCCGAGGCCGATATGCTTGCGGCCGGCGTGGGTGGCGCCAGCGATGAAGTCGCCGCAATGACCAGGTACGGGCAAATCGCGGACCTCGCCCGCACCGAACTGAATTTTTCGCAGGAAGATCCGGCCGGCGAGCCGCGTGGCGGAGACGCACGCGCCGCGGCGCAGTATTGGATCGGCAAACTCTACCTCGCCGGCGCCGCCGGGTTGCGGCAAAATGCCGTCGAGGCGGCGACATGGTTCGCCGGCGCGGCGCAAGCCGGCGTGGCTATGGCGCAATATGAATTGGGGCTGTTATACCGGCAAGGGCGTGGCGTGCCGCGCGACAGGGCACGGGCGCTCGCCTGGCTCGAAAGCGCGGCGGCCAAGGGAATGCCCGGCGCGCAACAGGAAATCGAACGAATGGGGAGAGACCAGTGAGCGGCTTCAAGATAATTGCGACCAACCATACCAGTTTCACCGTGTCCGACCTGGACCGCTCGCTGGCCTTTTTCTGCGATGTTCTCGGCTTCGAGCTGTTGAACCGCTCGCCGCGCGATCCCGATTTCATCTCCCGCGTGGTGGCGATCGAGGGCGCCGATATCGAGGTCGCCTACGTTCAGGGGCCGGGCCACCGCATCGAGCTGATCGAATATCGCGGGCCGGACGGCCGCCGCCAGGTGGAATCGCGGCCCTGCGATGCCGGATTTGCTCATGTCGCCTTCGATGTCGACGATATCGACGCCGCCATCGCCGCTTCCGAGAAAGTCGGCGTGCATGCGCTCGGGCCGGTACAGGATCTCGATCGCGGGCCGAATAAGGGTGGCCGGGTGGTCTATACCCGGGATGCCGACGGCATCACCGTCGAATTCATTCAGCCGCCGCCCAAATAGGCGCCCGGCACGACCCCTCAGACCACCGGCGAGCCGTAGCCCCAGCTATAGGGAACCGGGCCCGACAGCGCGACCACATCGCCGTCCTGCAAGGGATGTCCGGTTTCGATGCCGCCCTCGAGGCGCGGCGTCACGTCGCGTCCATTGACCCAGACGATATGTACGCGCGCCGCCGGCAGATCGATTTCGCGCAACAGGTCGCCCAGCGTGCTGCCGGCGGCGATGCGCAGCTTCCGCGGCGCGAGCGGCGCGCCGTTATGACCCGAGAGCGAATTAAACATGCGCAGCTCGGTCTCGATGAATATGTCGGCCCGGTTATGGCCGATGGTGGGCGTGTTCATGAGTCCGGTGATACCTGCGCCGCCAGCGGAAAACGTTGATGCGGATCAAAGCGGGGCGGTGGCGGTTTCATCCCATTCCGCCGCCAATTCGCCGGTGTGGGCCGGCTTGCCGGCGCGGCGGTACCAATAGCCGGCATTCGAGAGATCGCCCTCGACGCGGTGGAGATAAGCATGCACCCAGGCGCCGGAACTGCCTTTGTCGGCCTGGGCCAATTCATGGGCGCGGTGCCAGTCGTCCTTTGCGACATACCACAGCGCCTGCAGCGCGAAATCGCCGATCTCGGCAGGCGGCGCGTCAGCGGTAAGCGATTGTTTAAATTCCGAAAGATTCATTCGCGGCCTAAGTTTGGTGCCGGCTGCAGGGGTCGAACCCGCGACCTCGTGATTACAAATCACGCGCTCTACCAACTGAGCTAAGCCGGCACGAGGCTGAACATAATCCTCCCCCGAAGCCGCGACAAGCGTGGAGCAATCGGGGGCGCCGGGCCATAATTGGCGCATCGGCATTGAGCGGAGAGCATGACATGGCTGACAATTTGCGCCTCCCGGCATTAAACCCCGAAAGCGTCGAGGAGAAGCGCGGCACCGACTATCCGGCGCTATTTCGCGATATTGTTTCGGGCCGGCGGCGCAAAGCGCTGGGCTATGCGCTCGGTCTCAGCCAGTTTGGCGTCAATTTGGTGCGCCTCGAACCCGGTTCGGCTTCGGCGCAGCGCCATTGGCATGTCCGCGAGGACGAATTTGTCATGGTTTTGAGCGGCGAATTGGTACTCGCTAGCGATGGCGGCGAGCAAATCCTGAAACCCGGCGATGTCGCGGGCTTTGCCGCCGGCGTGAAGGATGGCCATCATTTGGTCAACAAAAGCGCATCGGAGGCGCGCTATCTAGAGGTCGGCACCCGCGCGGAGGGGGAGACGGCACATTATCCGGATATCGACCTGGTCTATCGCGGCGATAGCCAATTATTCACCGACAAGGCCGGTAAACAATATTGAACAAAAATATTAGAAACAATCCATATCATTCAGAAATAACAGTACTAATTGCTACTCTGTAATACATAAAGAGCTACCGCTGCGGCGTTGGAAACATTGAGGCTGTGCATCGAATCTGCGAGCTCGATGGCGGCCAGGCTGTCGCAATTCTCCCGCGTGAGGCGGCGCAGCCCGCTGCCCTCGGCGCCGAGTACGAGCGCCACCGGATGGCGCCAGGAATCTTGTCCGATCGGTGTCCCCGCTTCGGCGTCGAGGCCGGTCAACCAGTAACCCATATCCTTCAACTGGGTCATGGCGCGGGAGAGGTTGGTGACGCGCACGACGGGGACCGTTTCCAGCGCCCCCGAGGCGGCCTTGGCGAGGGCGCCGGTGGCGGCGGGGGAATGACGCTCCTGCAAAATCAGTGCGCGGACGCCGAACGCGGCGGCGGAGCGCAAAATCGCGCCGACATTATGCGGGTCGCTCACCTGATCGAGCAGCAGTACCGGCGCGCGGCCACCGTCCGGCGTACAAGCTTGTTCGAGAGAAGGCGCGGGCAGGGGATCACAATCGAGGCAGAGCCCCTGATGCACCGCGCCGCGCGTGAGCATCGCGTCGATCTCCTGGCGCGTTACGGTGCGCCAGTCGAAGGCGCTGTTTGCGGTTTCGGAAACCTGTTCCTTGGCGAGCGCGTTGCGCGCTTCCCGGGTGAGCCATAAGCCATGCTTCTTCCGCGCCGGATTGCGCAGCGCCGCCAAAACCGGATGAAAGCCGTAAAGAAGCTCGCCATGAGCTCCTTTGGCAGGCTTTTGCGGAGCTTTTCGCGCGGCTGGGCTTATTCGTCTATTGCGGGCCATGACGGCGGCCATTATATTGTCGGTTAGTACATCATTCTAACGATTCCGAGGCGTCGATTTGACGGGCGGGCGGCTGGTGCCGTTTGCCTTGATTGTGCGTTGACAATTTTACGTTTCTGACCATTATGCGCTGTTCCGGATTCAGGAGATTCCCTGCGTGTACGGAGGGGTGGCCGAGTGGTTAAAGGCAGCAGACTGTAAATC
>CAZUVO010000093.1:0-13843 GCA_964623955.1 uncultured Rhizobiaceae bacterium | reverse complement strand
GTCGTGATCCGGTGGCTCCGCCGCGTTGCCCGCGGCGTACGCCGCGCCGGCACCCGCCAGCCCCAGCGAGAGGCCGAGGGCCGCGGCCATGGCGATCAGCCGGGCGCGCATCATGAACTCCCCCCGCCGCCGGGCTGGGGGGGCGGTTCAGGCGGTGCGCCACCGCCCTTCTTGTCCAACACCGCCTGATGGATGCTTTCCGGCAGCGGCTTGGTGCGCTCGAACTTACCCAGGAGCGGCAGGATGATCAGGAAGTGGGCGAAATAATAAATCGTGCAGACCTGCCCGATGATGATGAAGGAGCCCTCCGGCGGATTGGCGCCGACCCAGCCGAGCACGACGCAGTCGGCGAGGAACACCCAGAAGAACTGCTTGTAGATCGGGCGGAAGCGCGCGCTCCTGACCTTCGAGGTATCGAGCCAGGGCAATACGAACAGGATGGCGATCGAGGCCACCATGGCGATCACCCCGCCGAGCTTGTCGGGCACCGCGCGCAGGATCGCGTAATAGGGCAGGAAGTACCATTCCGGCACGATATGGGGCGGCGTCACCAGCGGATCGGCCTTGATATAGTTGATCGATTCGCCGAGGAAGTTCGGCAGGTAGAAGACGAAGATCGCCAGCACAAAGAGCATCACGCCGAGCCCGACCATGTCCTTCGACGTGTAATAGGGGCTGAAGGGGATGGTGTCCTTCTTGCTCTTGATATCGATGCCGAGCGGGTTGTTCGATTTGCGGTGATGCAGCGCCCAGAGATGCAGGAAGACCACGGCGCAGAGCAGGAACGGCAGCAGATAGTGCAGCGAGTAGAAGCGGTTGAGCGTCGGATTGTCGACCGAGAAGCCGCCCCACAGCCAAGTGACCAGGGTCTCGCCGATCCACGGCACGGCGGAGACCAGATTGGTGATCACCGTCGCCGCCCAGAAGCTCATCTGGCCCCACGGCAGGACATAGCCCATAAAGGCCGAGCCCATCATCAGGAACAGGATGATCACGCCCATCCACCACAGGATCTCGCGCGGCGATTTGTAGGAGCCGTAATAGAATCCCCGGAAGATATGGATATAGACCACGACGAAGAACATCGACGCGCCGTTGGCATGGAGATAGCGCATCAGCCAGCCCCATTCCACGTTGCGCATGATGTGCTCGGTCGAATTGAAGGCGTAGTCGACATGCGGCGTGTAATGCATGGCGAGGATCACGCCGGTGACGATCTGGATAACCAGCATGATCCCGGCGAGCGAGCCGAAATTCCACCAATAGTTCAGATTGCGCGGCGCCGGATATTCGACCAGATGCTCATTCGCCCAACTGAAGATCGGCAGGCGATAGTCGATCCACTGGACGATTCTGTAACGATGAAGGGGTGTCGTCATAATTGCCGCGCTCCGTCTCAGCCGATCTTGACGAGCGTGTCGTCGAGGAATTCATATCCGGGAACCGGGAGATTCTCCGGCGCCGGGCCGACCCGGATACGTCCCGAGGTGTCGTAATGCGAGCCGTGGCAGGGGCAGAACCAGCCGCCGAAATCGCCCTTCGGATCGCCGATCTTGTTGCCGAGCGGAATACAGCCGAGATGGGTGCAGACGCCGACCAGGATCAGCCATTCGGCCTTTTGCACCCGGTCCTCGTCGCTTTGCGGGTCGCTCAGATCGTCGAGCGAGACGGCGCGCGCGGCGTCGATCTCTTCCTGGGTGCGGCGGCGGATGAAAACCGGCTTGCCGCGCCATTTGACCGTGACCGACTGGCCGACCTCGATGGCGGAGATATCCACTTCCGTCGAGGACAGCGCCAGCACATCGGCCGAGGGGTTCATCGTCTCGATCAGCGGCCATACCACGCCGATGGTGGCGATCGCGCCCATGGCGCCCGCCGCCAAGATCAAAAAGTCTCGCCGGGTTTCTTCGCCCTCAGGGCTCGCCTGGTCGCTTTCAGGCGCCGTGTCTGCCATTATTCAACCCTTCAATTCCGCGGCCCGATCGGCCTCTAAAGCACCATATAGTACGGAAAATCCGTGCGCTGCGTGCGGCCCGAGGCCGCAGCCGGTGGGAGGGGTAACACGGGTAGAAGCGAAGGGCAAGAACCTAACCGCCGCACCCCGAACGCCTGCCCGGGCGGAATGCCGGGCGGTACGGCGCCGGGCCGGGTAGAGGGACGTCAGAGACAGTGAAAATCGCATTATATCAACCGGATATCGCCGCCAATGTGGGCGCGGTGCTGCGTCTCGGCGCCTGTATGGCGGTCCCTGTGGAAATCATCGAGCCGTGCGGCTTTCCGTTCGATATGCGCCGCATCCGCCGCGTCGCTCTCGACTATATCGATCATGTCGAAATGCGCCGCCACGCCTCGTGGGACGCGTTCCAAGCCGATTCGCAAGCGCGCGCCGGCCGGCTCGTGCTGCTCTCGACCCGGGGCCGGGTGCGCTATGACGAATTCGCCTTCGCGCCCACCGATACGCTCCTCTTCGGGCGCGAAAGCGCCGGCGTGCCCGATGCGGTGCATGACGCGGCGGACGCGGTGCTGCGCGTACCGTTGGCGCGCGAGATGCGATCGCTTAATGTCGCAAGCGCCTCGGCCATGATTTTGGGCGAGGCGTTGCGCCAAACCGGCCTGCTGCCCGGAGAAGATACCCGGAGAAGATAATGAGCGATAGAACGCCGCCTCAATTGCCGCCCGGCGCGTCGAGCGAAGCGGAAAAGAAAGAAGCCGCCGATTGGTTCGCGGATTTGCGCGATCAAATCTGCGCGGCGTTCGAGGATTTGGAGGACCGGCTGGAAGGCTCCGACCAGCCGCCCGGGCGCTTCGAGCGCAAGGCATGGCAGCGCGACGGCGGCGGCGGCGGGGTGATGTCGATCATGCGCGGGCGTGTCTTCGAGAAGGTCGGCGTCAATATCTCCACCGTCCATGGCAGCTTCCCGCCGGACTTCGCCGCCCGGGTGCCGGGCGCGGACCAGGACCCGAGCTTCTGGGCGAGCGGTGTTTCCCTCGTTGCCCATATGTGCTCGCCGCGCGTGCCCGCGGTGCATATGAATACGCGCCATATCGTCACCGCCACGCGCTGGTTCGGCGGCGGCACGGATCTCACGCCGATGATCCCCAACAAGGCGGACGCCGCGCTCTTTCACGGCGCCCTCAAGGAAGCCTGCGACGAGCATGATGATGACTATTACCCGCGCTTCAAGGAATGGTGCGACGAATATTTCTATCTGCCCCATCGGGGCGAGCCGCGCGGCATCGGCGGCATTTTTTACGACTATCTCAACACCGGCGATTGGCAGGCGGATTTCGCCTTCACCCAGGATGTCGGGCGCGCCTTTCTCGAGATCTATCCCGCTCTGGTCGGCGCTCATATGCAGGAGCCGTGGAGCGCCGAGGAACGCGAACAACAGCTCGTCAAGCGCGGGCGTTATGTCGAGTTCAACCTGCTGCATGACCGCGGCACCCAGTTCGGCCTCAAGACCGGCGGCAATGTCGAGGCCATCCTGATGTCCATGCCGCCCGAGGCGAAGTGGCCGTGAGCGGCGGCTTGGGCTAGACTCGCCAGATCATGGTTGGAGATCGAATAGGATTGGGAATATGCGATTTGCCTTAAGATGCGCCGCCGCCGCGATTGCGCTACTCCTGCTGGGGGGAACGCTCTCCAGCACCAAAGCCGCCGAGCAACTCTCCATCGAAGCGTTTTACGGCCATTTCCAGGGCTCGGGCATCGCGCGCAACGATGCGAGCGATTATTTCGGCCTCACCCTGCGCGATTTCGACGTGACCGTGCGCCCCGAGGGCGCCGGCATTTCGATCGCCTGGACCACCGTGCTGCGCCAGGGCGGCAACCCCGATAATCCGGATGTGCGGCGCAAATCGAATACCCTTTCGTTCGAGCCGAGCGGCCTGGCCGGCGTTTACCGCGCCGCCGGTTCCGGCGATGTGCTTGCCGGCGAGCCCCTCGCCTGGGCCTATGTCGAGGGCTATACGCTCACGGTCCACTCCCTGGTCGTGCTCGAAGGCGGCGGCTATGTCATGCAGACCTATAACCGCACGCTCTCCGACATGGGCATGACCCTCGAATTCATCAGTATCGAGAACGGCGAAACCGCGCGGCGCGTCGAAGGCCGCCTGACCAAGCGCGAAAATTAACTTTCGCGCGCGGAGACGGTCTGGCGCAGTTTCTCCAGGCAATCCTCGCGGTCCGGCGCGAAATCTTCATCGATCCACCAGCTTTCGACAGCGCGGATCGCGTCGCCCACTTCCGGGCCGGCCGATAGGCCGAGATTTAGCGCATCCGCGCCCTTGACCGGCAGCGCGACCGGTTGCCACGCCTTGGCCGCCGCGAGCGCGGCTTCGATGCCATCCGCCGCGCCGCCTTGTTCGGCCTGGGCGAGCAGCAGCCAATCCGTCACCAAGTCCGCGCCATGATGATAAAGCGCGCGGCGTAGCACGCGCGCGTCCATCTCGGCGGCGAGTTCGCCGGGCGGCGCGAGCAATGCCGTCAGCCTGTCCTGCTCCGCCCGGGAGAGGCGCAGGCGTGCCGCCAATGCCGCCGCGTCGGTGGCCGGGCGCAGCAGCGCGGCGAGCCGGCGGAGGGGATCGGTTTCGTCCTCCAGCGGCAGCAGCGCGCCGAGAATTTTCGCATCCCGCGCCCCCGGCGCGGCTTCCGCCAGCACGCCGGCTTCCGCCATCGCCTCGATCACCGGCACGGGATCGGGCGCGGCGAGAAGTTTCAGCATTTCGGCGCGGATGCGCTCGCCGGAGAGCTTGGCGAGGGACTTCGCCCATTCCTTCGCCGCCGCCAGTCCCTCCGCGTCCGGCGCGCCGGTGCCGTACCAGGCGTGGAAGCGGAAAAATCGCAGGAGACGCAGATGGTCCTCCTCGATGCGCCGCGCCGCTTCGCCGACGAAGCGCACGCGGCCGGCTTCGAGATCGGCGATGCCGCTCCCGGGATCGTAAATCTCGCCTTCCGGCGAGCAAAAGAGCGCGTTCATGGTGAAGTCGCGCCGTGCCGCATCGGCCTCCCAATTATCGGTAAAGGCAACATCGGCATGGCGGCCATGGGTCTCCACATCGACGCGGAGCGTGGTGATCTCGAAATGCTTGTGATTCACCACGGCGGTGATGGTGCCGTGGGAAAGGCCGGTCGGGATGTTCTTGATGCCGGCTTTGTCGAGAAGCCGGACGACCTGTTCGGGGCGGTCCGGCGTGGCGATGTCGATATCCATGCCGTCGCTTTCCTTGCGCGCATGGAGCGCATCGCGCACACAGCCGCCGACGAAGCGCACTTCTTGGCCTTCGGCGCCAAGTGCTGCGATCACGGCGCGGGTCTCGTCGGCCCGCATCCAATCGCTCGGCTCGATTCGGCGGACCGGTTTCACCCCCGCATTCTCCTATTCCACTTTGCCCGGCACCACTTCGCCATCTTCAAGGTGGGGCGGCACATAGGTGCCGCCGCGCTCGTCGCCGGTACTCAGGCTGAACGCGATCAGGCTCGCCGCCATCAACAGGACGCCGATGGCCAGGAGGCGCAGCCAGGGCAGCTCGCGCAGCATCCGCGCGGTATCGCTTTTGCTCAAGCGCACCTTGCGCGCGACGATCATATAGATCATGAAAATTATCGCCGGCGCCAGCACCAGAGCGATATGGAAGAGGACGGTGCGCATGATTTAGTCGCTCAACGTATCGCGCAAATTGGCCAGGATCGAAGCCGTCGCGCCCCAGATGCGGTAGTCGCCATAGGGCAGGACGTAATAAGACCGGTCGATGTTCTTAATGCGCATATGCTCCCGGTGATAATTTTCCGGCTCCATGACGAGGGCGAGCGGCACTTCGAAAATCTCCGCCACCTCGCCTTCGTCGCGGACGAATTCCGTCTCGGGGTCGATGAACCCGACCACCGGGGTGATCCGGTAGCCGGTGCCGACGACATAGTTCGCCAAACGCCCGAGGATTTCAACACGCGCCGGGGCGACGCCGATCTCCTCCTCGGCCTCGCGCAGCGCCGTGCGCACCGGCGCGGTATCGCCCGGCTCGATGCGCCCGCCGGGGAAGCTGATCTGACCCGAATGAGAACTCAAATGCTCGGTGCGCCGGGTGAGGAGGACGGTCATGCCCTGGCCGCGCTCGATCAACGGTACGAGGACCGCCGCCGGGGTGAGCGGCTCGGTGAGGCCGAATATCTCCGCCGCGTCGCCATCGTCGCGGTAGGAGCCGGGCACATTGGCGTTGGGCTCCTGCTCGGCGAGCGCCGTCACCTCGTGCCACGCCTGGCCGGCATCGCCGGCGGTGCGCGCTTCGATCTGGGCGCGGATGAAGTCGCGCATCAGGCGCTATCGGCCGGCGCCGGGCCGAAGCTGAAAAAGCTGCCCGCGCTCCACACCCCGAAACGGTCTTCGCCCTCCTCGCGTTCGGTCACGCCGAGGGCGACGAGCTCGTAATAGACCGCGCGGATGACAAGCGCCGTGAGGCCGCCGCCGAGGGCGAGATAGGGCGCCGGCTCGCCGCCGGGGCGCGGGCGGAAGGTGAGGGGATGGTCCGCGTCGGCGGTGATCTCGGCATCGATATTGGTGCGGAAGGTGAGGCGCTGGTCGCGCCCCGCGCCCTCGATGCGCATTTCCACGGCGACAAAAGGCGCATCGTCGACCCGGATGCGCGCGCGCTCGACCGGGGTAACCAGCCAGTAATCGCCATCCGCGTCGCGCTCGAGCACGCTGGCGAACAGCTTGACGAGCTGCTTGCGGCCGATCGGCCCGCCCTCGTGAAACCACGTGCCGTCGGCGGCGATGCGGATATCGATATCGCCGCAAATCAGCGCCGGGTCGAGCATCGGGGCGTCTGGTCCGGGTTCGACCATGCTTCTCTCCGCCATATTGCCGGAACTGAGCCGCCAGGCGGCTTATCCGATCAAATCGCCGATCAGCTTGTTGATCTCCGACGCCGCTTCCATCTGCACCATATGGCCCTGGCCCGCCATCACTTCGACGCGCACGCTGCCGGGCAGGCCGTCCGCATGGCTCGCCGGAATGATCTGATCGCCCGAGCCCCACACCACCATGATCGGGATATCGAGCTTTTCGATCTCGTCGCGCATCACCAGCGCCTGGCTGCCGCCCGGGGCAAACGCGCCCTGGATGGTCTCGAGCGCCGCCTGCACCCCGTCGATGCGCTTGAAGGCGAGGAGATCGTTGATCAATTGCCGGGTGACCAGCGCCGGGTCGCTGAACAGCTGCTCGACATGGGGCTTGAGGTCCTTGCGCCGCTCGGCGGAGATGAAACCGGCGAGATAGCTGTCATTGATGTCCGCGCCGAGACCGGCGCTGCCGATGAGCGTCAGCGACGCGGCCTTGGCGGGATGGTCGAGGGCGACTTTGAGGATAATCGCGCCGCCGAGGGAGTGGCCGACGAGATGCGCCTTGTCGAGATCGAGCGCATCCATGAAGCCGGCCACCGTTTCTGCCAGGGCCGCGACGCCGCCCTCGCCGACATCCTTGGCCGAGGCGCCGTGCCCCGGCAGATCGAGCGCATAGACCGCGCGCGACGCCGCCAGGGCCTCATGGTTGAACAGCCAATTGTTGAGATCGCCGCCGAAGCCGTGCACCAGCACGACCGGCACGCCGCCTTCGCCGCGCAACAAGTAGCGGATCGTGCGCCCGCCGACCTCGACCGTCTCGGTCGCCGCGCCTTCGTCATCCTCGTCATCGGCCGGTGGCACGTAATTGGCCTGGAACTCCTCGACAAAGGCGTCGATATCCGCGTCCGACGCATCGGCGTCGGCGAGCACGCCGAGAATCGCACCGACCGAGAGGGTTTCGCCCTCTTCGGCCACCAGGCGGCGCAGAATGCCGCCATCCGGCGATTCGACGGCGCTCGATATCTTCTCGGTTTCGACGTCCAGGACCTCGTCGCCGGGAGAGATGTCGTCGCCCTCATCCATCAGCCATGCCGCGACGGTGCCCTCCTTCATGGAGAGCCCCCATTTCGGCATGCAGAGGGCGCGGATCGTTTCGCTCATGTCAGTCTTTCCCCATCACGATACGGACCGCCTGCTGCACCTGGCCGGAATCGGGAATGTAGAGATCTTCCAGATTGTCGGCGAAGGGCACCGGCACATGCGGCGCGGTGACCATGCGGATCGGCGCCTTGAGGGCCGAGAAGGCCTCCTGGCAGACCAGCGCGGAGACATCGGTGGCGATGCTGCAGCGCGGGTTGGATTCGTCGAGCACCACCAGGCGTCCGGTGTTCTCGACGCTTTCGATGATGGTGTCGGTATCCATCGGCGAAGTCGTACGGAGATCGACGATCTCGCAAGAGATGCCGTCCTTCTCCAACGCCGCCGCCGCCTCCTCCGCGACATGCACCATGCGCCCGAGCGTGACGATCGAGATATCGTCGCCCTCGCGGGTGACATTGGCCTCGCCGAACGGGATAGTATAGGCCTCCTCCGGCACATCGCCTTCGATCGTGTAGAGCGCCTTGTGCTCGCAAAAGACCACCGGATCATTGTCGCGGATCGACTGGATCAGGAGACCCTTGGCGTCATAGGGCGTCGCCGGCGTCACCACCTTCAATCCGGGGATATGGGTGAACACCGGATAGAGGCATTGCGAATGCTGCGCCGCGGCGCGGAAACCGGCACCATACATGGTGCGGATCACCACCGGGGTTTCGGCCTTGCCGCCGAACATATAGCGGAACTTGGCCGCCTGATTGAAGATCTGGTCGAAGCAGACGCCCATGAAATCGATGAACATCAGCTCGGCCACCGGCCTCAAGCCCGCCGTGGCCGCGCCCACTGCGGCGCCGATAAAGGCGGATTCGGTGATCGGCGTGTCCATCACGCGGTCGCCATATTTGCCGTAAAGGCCCTTGGTGACGCCGAGCACGCCGCCCCAGGCGTCGTCCTCGCCGGGCGAGCCGGCGCCGCCGGCAACGTCTTCGCCCATGATGATGACCGTCTCGTCGCGCGCCATTTCCTGATCGAGCGCCTCGCCGATGGCCTGTTGGTAAGAGATTGTGCGTGCCATTGTTTTCGCTCCCCCTCAATACGAGACGTAAACGTCGGTCAGAAGCTCGTCGACCGGCGGTTTGGATGCGGCCTTCGCGCGATCGACAGAATTGTCGATAATTTCGGCGACTTCGCCGTCGATGGCGTCAAGTTCGCCGTCATCGAGCAATTTGGCCGAGGTGACCTTGGCGCGGAATTTATCGAGGCAATCTTTCGTTTCGCGCAGGATCTTGACCTCGTCCTCGGCGCGGTAGGTCTGGGCGTCGCCTTCGAAATGGCCGTAATAGCGGTTGATCTTGACCTCGATCAGGGTCGGCGCCGAATCCTCGCGGGCGCGTCGGACGGCTTCGCCGGCGGCCTCATAGACGGCGAAGAAATCATGGCCGTCGACCACCACGCCCGGCATGTTGAACGCGCTGGCGCGGTCGGCCGCATCGTCGCACGCCACCGAATATTTCGATGAGGTGGCTTCGGCATAGCCATTGTTCTCGACCACGAAGACGGCCGGCAGGTTCCACACGGACGCCAGATTGAGGCTTTCCATCGTGGTGCCCTGGTTGGACGCGCCGTCGCCGAAAAAGGCCACCGCGACACCGCCGGTCTTCAGCTTCTTGGCCGCGAGCGCGGCGCCGCAGACGAGCGGCGGGCCGCCGCCGACGATGCCGTTGGCGCCCATCATGCCCATGCCGAGATCGGCGATGTGCATGGAGCCGCCCTTGCCGGCGCAGAGACCGGTCTCTTTGCCATAAATCTCGGCCATCATGGCATCGACGTCGCAGCCCTTGGCGATCGAGTGGCCGTGGCCGCGATGATTGCTGGCGATCTTGTCGCGCTCGTCGAGATGCATGCAGATGCCGGTCGCGCTGGCTTCCTCGCCGGCATAGAGATGAACGAAACCGGGTATTTCGCCGGTGGCGAATTCGACATGCAGGCGTTCCTCGAATTCGCGGATGGTTTTCATCATCTTGTAGGCTCTGAGCAATTCGTCTTTGCTGAGTTGCATGCTGGCTCTCCCTATTGGTTCACAAGTCGGGCATGGCGCGTTTCATCGTCCATGCGGATCAGTAATTCATTGTCGGCGGCATAGGCCATCGCCCGCGGAATGTCGAGCGTCAGCGGGCCATCCCATTCCAGCCGAATGGTAACGTCATCGTCCGGAGAAAACTCTATCTCCCTCTCGCCGTCGAGCGCAATAACTCCGCGCGCGACGCGCAGCGGTACGGTTTCGCCGGGGCGCAATTCGCGCACCGATTCGATGCCGATATCGATCATCAATCCGGGCGCGAGCGGCGCGGTGACCACCATCGCGCCGGCGCCGGGCTCGGCCAAATTGAGCATCAGGCCGCATTCCGCCTCGCGGCCGAGCGGGCGGACCAGCCCGCCGATCGAGGAGAGGCCGACCGCATCCGCCTCGGCGAAAGCGAGAAAGAGCTGGTCCAGACCTTCCGCCCGCCACAAGGCCCGCGAGCCGACCCACATTTCGGTGCTGGCGCAGAGATCGACCAGCGCCATGTCGCGCATCTCGCCATTCACGGCGACGCGGAGCGCCTTGTTGCGCCGGGTCGCTTCGCCGGGCGGCACTTGCCCCGTCGCCACCAGGCCGGTGGCGAGCCCGGCAATCGTCGCCTCGCGCATCTCGGGGAAGACATTGTTGGTGCCGGTCGACAGCGCGGTCATCGGTATGTCGCCGCATTTCGAGGCGACCAGCCGGTGGGTGCCGTCGCCGCCCAAGACGATGATGCCGCCCACGCCGCGCGCCACCATCATCTCCGTCGCGTTCAGCGTATCCGCCGCGCTTTCCGTCACAGGGGCGTCGAGAAATTCAACGCGCGGCCAGGTCTGACCGCCCGGCGGCGGCGTCTCAAGGGCGTGGCGGATACGATCCGAGATGCCCATCCGGTCGACCATCATATAAACGGTTTCCACGCCAACCGTGCCGAGCGCGGTAAAGAGACGGGCGATCATGTTGCGTTTCTCGGAAATCGGAAACACCGAGGCCTGCGCGACGAGGCGGCGGATATCCCGGCCCGCCGCGGGATTGGCGAGAATGCCCACCGAGGGCGCGTGATCGTCCAAACTCATAACTTCGTGAAGGCCTTATCCGGTGATTGCCCGACGCCAGTGAAGCGACGCACTATGACCCATCCCGCGCCGTTCGCCCAGCGCTTCTTTCGGCGTTGCCGCGCTGCTGACCGGCGCGGGGCGATGGTGTATGAACGGAGCCGAGATGGGGCGAATTCAGCCAAATAATCTGCGGGTTTACGGCGTGCTGCTGCGCGCCGGCGAGGTGCTGATCGCGGCCGAGAAGCTGGCCGGGCGCGACGTGCTGAAATTTCCCGGCGGCGCGGTCGAGGCCGGCGAGACGCCCGAGGCGGCGCTTAGGCGCGAATTTATCGAGGAAGGAAACCTCGCCGTGACACCGGCTTATCTGCTACACGTTCCCGGCACCTTGTTCAGCCCCTGGACTCAGGGCGACTATACCCCCATTTATTACCGGGTGTTGAGCGAGGGAACGCCCCGCGTGCCGGATCACGAAACCGTCGAGTTAACGTTCATGGACCCCAAGCAGGCAATCGATAGCGGACGCATGGCCGCGCCGGAAATCCTCGCGCTCAAGCGCGCGCTTAACGCCGGGGAGGCGTCATGAGCGCCCGGCGTTTCCTGTTCGTCGCTTTGGCGCTCCTTGCGCTCGGCGCCTACGCGCTGCCGGGCGCTCAGCCGGCCTCGGCCCAGTATGCGGCGGCGGTCGGCGTTGACGAGGTGCGCGTCGAGCCCTTGTCCCAGACCGTGCCGGTCATCGGCCGGCTGGTCGCCAAGCAATCCGGCATCGTCGCGGCGCGCATCGGCGGGCCGGTCGCCGATATGCGGGTTTCGGTCGGCGACCGGGTCCAGGAAGGCGATGTGCTTGCCGTCCTCGACAGCACTCGGCTCAAGCGCCAACGTGCCCTTCTCGTCGCCGAGACGGCGGAAACCGAAGCGCAGATCAAGCTCGCCGAAGCGCAGCTTGCGCTCCGCCGCCAGGAGCTTGCGCGCCTCGAGGGTCTGCGCGATTCGGCGGCCTTCTCCAAGGGCCGCCACGAAGACAGCCGCCAGCAAGTTGTCGTCGCCGAGGCCTCGATCGGCGCGGCGTTCGCGCGCCATGAACGCGCGCTCGCCAATCTGGCGCTGGCCGAAATCGATTTGCGCAACGCCCAGGTGCGCGCGCCCTATGCCGGGGTGATCACCCTGGAGCATACCGAGACCGGCTCTTTCGTCGCGGTCGGCGGCCCGGTGGTCTCGATGCTGAGCGACCGCAAGCTGGAGATCGAGGCCGATGTGCCGGCGGCGCAGATCCCCGCCCTCGAAGCCGGCGTGGTGGTCGCCCTCACCCTCGATGACGGCACCGGCCATGACGCGGTGGTGCGTGCCATCGTGCCGCAGGAAAATCCGCTCACCCGCACCCGTCAGGTCCGCTTCACCCCTGACGACGAAATGTACCGCCGGGTGCTCGCGGTCAATCAGTCGGTGGTGGTCAATCTTCCGCTCGGGCCGTACCGCGAGGTCGTCACCGTGCATAAGGACGCGGTGATCACGAGCGGCGGCCAGAGCTTCGTCTATATCGCCGCCGACGGCAAAGCCGATATGCGGCCGATCAAAACCGGCGCCGCGGTCGGCGGGCGCTTCGAGGTTCTGAGCGGCATCGCGCCGGGGGAGCTCGCGGTCATCCGCGGCAATGAGCGGCTGCGTCCGGGCCAGGACATCACCATCGGGGATGCGTCCTAAAAAATGAGTCTCATCCGCCTCGCCATCGAGCGGCCCATCGCCGTCATCGCGGCGGTGCTGATGATTCTTCTGTTCGGCCTGGTCGCGCTCCGGGTCATCCCGATCCAGCTCACCCCGGATGTGCGCAAGCCGGTCCTCACCATCAACACCGATTGGTACGGCGCGGCGCCGGCCGAGGTCGAACGCGAGGTGACCAACCGTCAGGAAGATGTGCTAAAGGGCCTTGAGGGCCTGAGCCGCATGGTCAGCCAATCGCAGGACAACAGCTCCGAGATCACCCTCGAATTCAAGGTCGGCCAGAATATGGACCGCGCCCTCCTGCTCGTCGCCAACCGGCTCGATCGGGTGTCGGGCTACCCGGAGGAGACCGACGAGCCGACCATCCGCACCGCCAGCGCCGAGGATCAGGCAATCGCCTGGTTCATCATCCAGCGCGAGGAAGGCAATACGCGGCCAATCCACGAATATGGCGATTTCGTCGAGAACGTCATCAAGGAGCGCTTGGAGCGGGTGACGGGCGTGGCGCGGGTGAATATGTTCGGCGGTTCCGAGCGCGAGCTCCGCGTGACGGTGGACCCGAACAAGATGGCGCGCTACGGCCTGACCGTACCGGACGTGGTCGGCGCGCTGCGCGCCGCCAACACCTCGATCTCCGCCGGCGATGTCACCGAAGGCAAGCGGCGCTATATCGTGCGCACCGATGCCGAGCTGAAGACGCCGGAGCGCGTGCGCGCGGTGCTGCTCAGGAGCGCCGAAGACCGCGCCAGCGGGCGCCTCGGGCGCGTCACCCTCGGCGATATCGGCGAGGTGCATTTCGGCTACAAGGACCCGGTCGCGCGCATCCGCACCCTCGGCGAGCCGGCGCTTGCGGTCAATACCATCCGCGAGACCGGCGCCAATGTGATGGAGACCATGGAGGGCGTGCGCGAGGCGGTGCGCGAGCTCAACGAGATCCAGATGCCGCAGGAACGGCTCGTGCTCCACCATGTCTATGACGAGACGGTCTATATCAATTCGGCGATCGATCTCGTGCGCCAGAATATCTGGGTCGGCGGCACGCTGGCGGTGATCATCCTGATGCTGTTCCTG
>CAZUVO010000092.1:0-13851 GCA_964623955.1 uncultured Rhizobiaceae bacterium | reverse complement strand
GAGCTCGTCGAGATGGGCGCGGAGGCGATCTGCCTCGGCTCGACCACCATGCATGAAGCGCATGAATTTTTGTCACAAGAACTGCCGGTACCGATCATCAATCCCGGCCCGCTCACCTACAAGCTGGCGGAAACGGTCCTCGGCATGGGCCTCAGCCACAGCCGTCTCGCCTACCCGCCGCCAAGCTTCCTCAAACTCAACATGACCCACGCCATGATGGACGGCGGCGCCGCCTATGACGGCGAGGATTAATTACCGGCCTGATCCGATCCGCCGGGTGGCGGCCCCCTGGCGGTAAGTCCAGTTGTTGCTAGAATGGTGCGAACGAGGGAGGGATTGGCATGCCAAGACTCATCGGAACCGCGTTTGCAGCCCTTGTTATCTTCCTCTCGGCGCCGCTCTGGGCACAGGGTTTCGAAGAGGAATTACGCGATCTGCGGCCTCTGGCGGAACAGGGCGACGTCGCTGCCCAAACCCGCTTGGGAGAAATGTACCGGGACGACGCCAGTTCCAACAAGATCAACGGCGAATATGGCACGGACGACGAGGCCGAGGCGGAAGCCTATTTTCGCGCGGCGGAAAGCTCCTATCACGAAGCGGCCAAGTGGTACCGCATGGCCGCCGACCAGGGCAATGCCGAGGCGCAAACCGAGCTTGGCCACATCTATTATGAATTCGAGGACTATGCCGCGGCGCTGAGTTGGTTTCACAAGGCGGCCGAGACGGGATTTGCCGAAGCGCAAACCACCCTCGGCGTGGTCTATCGCGACGGCGATATCCTGACGCCGGACTATGATACGGCATTGCAATGGTTTCATCTTGCTGCCAATCAGGGCGAGCCCGGCGCTCAGGTAGAGCTCGCCCACATGTACTGGGAAGGCTGGGGTGTGGCGCAGGATTATGTGTTGGCCCATATGTGGAGCAGCCGCGCCGGCGAGATCGAGCTGCGCGACGAGATTGCGTTGGACATGACGCCGGCGCAGATCGCCGAAGCGGAAAAACGTGCCCGCGAATAGCGGCCCGGCTAACAGCGCGGACTAATCCTTCGTGAATTTCTCGTCGATGACGTCGAGCGCCTGATCCAAGGCGTCCGTCGCCAGATCGATTTCGTCCTGGGTGATGGTAAAGGGCGGGCCGAGTTTGATGGTGTTGGGGGTGAAGCCGCCGAGGAAGACGCCGCGCTTGGCGTTCTCGCCGGCGACGATGTTGTTGGGCATCTCGGCAAGGTCGCCGGTGAAGGCGGTGAAACGATCCTCCGCGACGATCGGCTCGCCGGCGCCATTGACCAGATCGACGGTGTAGAACAGGCCGCGCCCCGAGACGCGGCCGACCGAGGGGTGCTTGGCGGCGAGGGTATCGAGCCGTTCTTTCAGATAGGCGCCGCGCTGGCGCACCTGCTGCAGCATATTGTTGGCCAGCATATATTCGATATTGCCGACAATGGTGGCGCAGATCAGCGGATGGCCGTCCCAGGTGCTGCCGCTCCACCAGCGCGCCTGCTCGAAATGCTCGGAGATCTCCTTGCTGGCGATGACCGCGCCGACCGGCAGCGCCGAGCCGTTCAGCCCCTTCCCCGCCGCGATCAAGTCCGGCTCGACGCCCGGCCAGTGCATATAGCCGAACCATTCGCCGAGCCGCCCGACGCCGGTGATCACCTCATCGTCGATCCAGAGGAAGCCGTGGCGCTTGGCGATGTCGAGGAGGCCCGCGGTGTAATCCGCATGGGGAAAGGTGCCGCCGCCGCCCAGCATCGGTTCGGTGATCACCGCGGCGATGTTCTCGCCGCCGATGGCGCTAACGATCTGCTCCGTCGCCTCGAGGGAGGGCAGCCGGCCCGAGCCCTGCCAATCCTCGAATTCGGGCGCCGGGATCGGGATATAGCCATGCGCCGGAAAGCCCGGCACGTCCCGCACTTGGTTGAAGTCGCCTTGCGGCGAAATGTTGGCGCGGTAGCCGCGCATCATGGTCGAGCCCATGGTCATGCCGTGGAACGAATGCGCCTGGGTGAGAATGACCGTTTTGCCCGTATAGAGCCGCGCCATGGCGATGCAGCTCTCCACCGCATCGGTGCCGGAAGAGAAAATGCGCGCCCGCCCGGCCCAGTCGGCGCCCTCCAGCAGGTCCGCGATGATCAGCTTGGCGGCGCGGGCACGGTATTCGTTGGCGAGGCCGAAATAAGCATGGCCGTAGCGCTCCATGGCGCGCGCCAGCTCGCCATGGATGGCGGGGTGGCGGTGGCCCATGCTGTCGGAGATGAGCTGGCTCATGAAATCCAGCATCCGCGTGCCGTCGGCGAGCGTGAACCAATTGCCGTCCATGCTCTCGACCGGGGTGTACATATGTTCCGACGCCGCCTGCAGATTGTGCAGATAATAGGCGCGGTCCCACTTCTCCAATTGTTGCCAATCGCGCGTCATTGTCTCGCTACCCCCGCTTGATGACTGCCCGGAAAAACCCGACAATTCTTGTGCCAAGCAATGTTGGCACATGATAGCCCTCGGGCTTAAGTTGAGAAACGCGAATCATTTGGCGTCGGGAGAAGACGATCTCTGCAAATAACCCTGACAAACAGCAAGACCGCGACGTCCAAATCGGCCAGGTGAAGGTTTACCGCCCGAATGCACTGTTGCGCGCGCTGGACCGCTTGGCCTCCTGGTTTGTCGACGAAAAAGTCTACCCCGACCCCGACGACAAGCTGCGCGCCAAAGTCTTTGTTCTCGAGCATTTATTCTCGCCCAGCCTGGCGCTCGCCATCGCGGCCATGCTTTATTTCGGCGCCGATGTCACCACGCCCACCTTGTATTGGCTGGTTCTGGGATTTGCCCTGTTTATGGCCTATCCCCTGGCGATCAAGTGGGGGTTTTCGTACCGCAACGTAAGTATTGCCTCGCTTGTTGTGTTTTCACTGCTGGTCTATTCGTCGGTCTACTATTTTAACGGCATTCAGTCGTTTGTGCTCCCTTGGATCGCCGCGATTCCGGTTGTCGGTATGTTGTTTCTCGGGGTGCCGGGCGCGGTTTTAACCTGTTTCCTGGCAGCGCTTGGCCTTGGGACCATGTTCATTCTTCATTTTACAGGGCATGAGTTTCCCGAGACCGTGCCTCAGGAATGGCGCTCGCTGGCGTTTATCCTGTCGGCTTCCCTTGCCGTCATATTCATCTCGGGTATCGTCGTCTGTCATTTGAGCCTGTACCGGCTTTCGCAGCGCCGTCTGCGATACGAGCTTCGTAGACACCGTCAGACGGCCCAGCGCTACCGCGAGGCGAGAGACGCCGCGAATGAGGCGAGCCTCGCCAAGTCGCGGTTTCTCGCCACTGCCTCGCATGAATTCCGCACGCCGCTTACGACGATCCAGGCCGGCGTCGAATTGCTCGACCGCTATGGCGACAAGATGGCGGAGGAAGAACGGCAGGATTATTTCCGGGACGTTACCCGCCAGGTCAAAACCATCACCCGTCTGTTGGATAATCTCCTCCTCGTCGGCGAGGAAGATACGACCGATATCGGCTTCCATCCGGAAACGATTAAGCTCGCCGATGTGTGCGAGGATATGGTCCGCCAGATGCGCTTGGGCGCCGAGCATGATCGGGAAATTTCCGCAGACTTTTCAGGCGATTGCCGGACGGTCTTCATGGATGAAGGCATCGTCCGGCGCATCCTCTCGAACCTGCTGTCAAACGCGATCAAATATTCCCCGCCGGGCGAGGAAGTGTCGCTAAGCGTCTCGCGAATTGGCGCACGGGTGGAATTTCGCGTCAGCGACCGGGGCGAGGGGATCGCCGAGGACGAGGTGGCCCGTATTTTCGACAGATATTACCGGGTGAGCGATACGGCGCGGGTCGGCGGAACGGGCTTGGGGCTATCGATCGTCAAGGCCTCCGTCGAGGCGCATCACGGCACGATCCGGGTCGTGAGCCGGCGCGGCGAAGGCAGCAGCTTCATCGTCGACCTGCCGGCCGAGCCCGGCGATCCGGACGGCGTTACGGGCGCATCTCGATATAGTTGATGATGACCCCCGCCCCTTCGGTTTCGCTCGAGACCTTCACGGTTTTGCGCAATTCCTCGTCGGAGCGCGCCCGGCCGATCAAATAGACATTGGCAAAGGCATCGACGGCGACGCGTAGATTCACATCGGCGATGCCGGCGGCGCTGATCAGATTGATGCCGACCCGGGCGTCGAGCTCCATGGCATCGACCCAGTCGAGCATTTCATCCTCGCGCGCTTCCTGATCCTCTTCGCTCATATAGGTGACATGCCAGTAGAGCTCCTTGATCCCGTCGATCTCCTCGACGCCGGCGAGAAATTCCTCATAGAGCTCGACATCGTCGAACATGCCGGTGATCAGCAGGCGCTGCTCGTAAATCTCGGTCGACGCCTTGATGGTGCCGAGCTCCGCCATCACCGCGTTGACCTTGATGACGATTTCATTGTCCAGAAAGATATCCTCGGTGCTGCGCGCCTCGATGGCGCGGTCGATCAGGGTTTTCGGCGCGGTCAGCAGATCGTCGAGAATTCCGGCGGATACGGGCGGCGCCGAAACGGGGGTGGCGAAAAACGACAGAATCATGGCGACAACGAGAATTTTGACGGGCATACGCATAAAGGGGGCTCTCTTCCGATGGGTTACCGGCCGTGAATCGCGGGGTGTGCAACCAGGTTATGAAGTGATTTGGCGATGTTGAAGCCAATTTTCAAATTTTGTTTTATGAACACTTCTGTTTGCATCTTAAAGCGCTGCGGCATATACCCTTTTAAATCAGTCTCCGACAAACCGACGATTACCGCTTGGCTGTTTATGCCATGCGGATTCGGTCGCGGAAATCGGCGGGCCGAGACCGATCCGCGAGGTGCTCGCGGGTGACCGCAACGACAATGAGAGCGAACGTAATATGAGTGTAGGGACCGTAAAGTGGTTCAATTCCGTCAAGGGGTATGGCTTCATCAGTCCGGATGATGGCGGCAAAGACGCCTTCGTCCATATTTCCGCCGTAGAGCGCGCCGGTCTGCCGGGCCTCGCGGAGGGACAGCGCGTTGAATTTGAACTGCAGCCGGGTAAAAACGGCAAAAGCTCGGCGGAGAATCTAAGCCTCGTCGACTAGCAGACGTTTACGGTGTGGCGGCTCGCTCCCGAGCCATCGGGAAAGATGACCGCCGCACCGGACACGGGCTAACCTCCCGGCATTTCAGGGGAGCCGGGATGCGCCGCAGCCCACCATCCCAAAGCGGTGCGCAGAACGTTCGCACCGGCGCCTCCGCCGGACAGCTTCATGACGAACGTGACCTGGGTGGGAGACGACCCGACATGCATCACCGTCGGGCCGAACGTGGAAGCTGTTTGCCATTTCCTAGAGCAAATCCCGAGCAGGTGAAATCACCTGCGACGACGCATTTGCTTGGATCAAAAAGAGCTAGAGCAGTTCGCGTGAACGCAAGTGAACGTGAAATGCTCTGGCGCCGCATCGGGCGATAATCCTTGCGACTTCGCGGAAGAACGCCAGACTCCGATATTCATTCTCTGGCGGTAACTCAAAGGAACGCGACCCGTGAGCGAGATCGTCCTTTACCTTGTCAAATATCATAACGACCAAAAAGCAGCGATGATCGGCAATGCGGAGATGCAGGACCGCGCGGCCGTGCATAAAAAGGCGATCGCCGATTTCGGCGGCACGCCGATCGCGCAATTCGGCAGCTACGGCGAATATGACATGGTCTATATCTACGAAATGCCGGACAAGAAGGCGCTGGCGGCCAATTTACACCTGACCGATTCCTTCGGACTCGCGAAATATTGCAAGGTGATACCCTTGGTCAGCGCCGAGGACTTCGCCGCCTCCCTGGCCCTGGCCGGCGATACGCCGACGCAATACGGCCCGGCGGACGATGAGACTTAGCCTGCCTGCCGGAATTGCAATTTTCAGGATCGTCCGAGGGAAACGACATTTGCGTCTCCGGGCGCGCGGATTTCGTCGAGCATCGCCGTCGCCCCGTCGACGGTCGGGATAACCGCTGCGAAACCGCCCCGCAAGGATGCGAGGGTCGCGTCGTGGGATTCCTGGCTGAAGCCGGCGATGGCTTCGTCGATCATGGCGACGGCGAAGCCGCGGTCCGCCGCGTCGCGCACCGTCGTCTCGATGCAGTAATTGGTGACGCAGCCGGTGACGAGCAGGGTCTCGATATCCATCTCGCGTAAGAGGTTTTCGAAATTGGTGCTGTTGAAGGCGCCGTAGCTGCGTTTGCGGAAGACGGTCTCGCCTTCCGCCGGGGTGAGCTCTTCGAGGATCCGGTAGGTCGGCGACTGGGTCCAATAGAAATCCGCCATGCCGGAGCGTTCCTGGAGGTCGAGAATCCAGTGGCGCATGCGCTTGTTGAAATCGCGCAAATCCTGATAGTCCGAGCCGACCACCACATGGATCACCTGGAGATCGGTCGCCCGGGCGTGATCGAGCAGGCGGCGGATCGCCGGCACCACCGTCGCCAGGCGCTCGGCATAATATGCGGTCGAGCCGGGATAGAGTTTCTCCAGCGCGGCGACGACGCCTTGTTCGGCATGCGCGTCGTGATATTGCATATCGATCACCACGAGCGCGGTCTTCGCCAGGTCGATGTCGATCGGCGGCAACAGGCTTATTTCGCCGCTCGGCTGATCGAAATATTTGCTCTCGATGATGCCCATGGCCGAAAATAAGCACGATCCGAAAATAAGCTCAAGCGGAACGGTGAAGCCTGCGGGAGCGAATATGGGAGAAGGACGATGTCGAATGAGGAAGCGCTGAAACGTCTCGACCATGTCGAGGCGGTGCTGGCGATTCAAAAGCTGAAACACACCTATTGGCACTATAACGATACGGGTCTGCGCGGCGACGAGATCGCGGCGCTCTTCACCGAGGACGGCGTGTGGTCGAACGCCGAGCTCGGCCATTATGAGGGGCGCGAGGCGATCCGCACTTTCTTCAACAGCGCCTCGGGGTCGATCCCCTTCTGCGCCCATGTCGGCATGAACGATATTATCGACATCGACGGCGATACCGCGCGGGCGAAATGGCGCTGCCTTCTGATCGGCAACCAGATCGCCGACGGCACCGAAACCAGCCGCGTCATCCTGATCGACTATCGCGACGATTTCGTCCGCATCGACGGCCGCTGGTTCATCAAAAAATTGGACATCCTCTTCAACTTCAACGTCGAATACGCCAATGGCTGGGTCGATGCCGTGAAGGTGCGCCAAGTCGAAGCATAAGGGGGGTGACGGAAATGACGAGATTGGAGAACAAAATCGCGCTGGTGACCGGTGCCGCAGGCGGCATCGGTGCTACGATCGCATTGCGCTTTGCCGAGGAAGGCGCTCGGGTGGCGCTGGTCGATAAGAACGACCCGGCGGAGACGATGGCAAGCCTGGGCGGCGCGGCGGACGCGGCGCGGGCCTATCCGGTGGATCTCACCGATCTCGCCGCCTGCGACGATGTGGTGAACCGCGTCGCGGCGGATTTCGGCGGTCTCGATATCCTCGTCAATTGCGCCGGGGTTTTCCGCGGCGGCCTGCTCGGCGAAATCGGCGAGGCGGATTGGGCGTTTCACTTCGACATCGTCGCGCGGGCACCGCTTTTCCTCACCCAAGCCGCCGTTCCCCATATGGAGAAGTCCGGCGGCGGACGTGTCGTCAACATCACCTCCTTGGTGGCGCCGATGGGGATTCCGGGAACGATCGCTTATTCGGCGGCCAAAGGCGCGCTCGAGAGCATGACGCGCGCCATGATGTGCGAGCTCGCGCCGCGCGGGATCAATGTCAACGCCGTCGCGCCGGGCAATATCCGCACCGACATGAACGCCGAACTCCGGGCGCTCCCCGGCTATGAGGAAAAATGGCGGGAGCTGACACCGTCCGGCATAGCGTTCCCCGAACCCGAGGCGATCGCCGCGGCAGCGGCCTTTCTCGCCTCGGACGACGCCGCCAATGTGCATGGCGAGCAGATCGTGGTCGATGGCGGCGTCCGTGCCGGCATGTCACTCGCGTCGATCAGTTTGGAACAGAGCTAGCCGCGGCTCACGATGCGTTCAGCGCCGTACCCGGGTTCTTGACACCCTGCTCGCCCGCCGCTTGGCCGCCGGTCACCCGGTCGAAGGTTTCGCGGTAGTCCGGATTCTCGGTGCCGCAGAGGCGGTCCCACCAGGTGAAATAGAGACCGTAATTTAGCCGCCCGGCGCTGTGATGCAGATCGTGATGGGTATTGGTGGTCAACAGGCCGAAGAGCGCATGCGCGGCCGTGCCGCGCGGAAAAATTTCGAAGCCGCTATGACCGATCACATTGCGCACGATCATATGGATCATGAATAAATATATGACCCAGACATGGAGCGGCAGCACGAAGACGAGGATGGTCAAGAACAGGGTTTGAACCGCAGCCTCCATCGGCGCGAAGGCGTATGCCGCCCAGGGCGACGGGCTGTGCGATTGATGATGCAGGCGATGAAACGCGCGATAGAGGCGCGGATGGTGCATCAGGCGGTGGGTCCAATAGAAATAGGCATCGTGCAGAACGATCGCGGCGACCAGGCTGAAGGCGGCGTAGAGCCAGCCATAATCCGATATCTGGCTGTATACGAACGTCCAACCATTGGACATGAAGAGATAAATCACGAAACCGTTCAGCGCGAAGACCAGCGCCGTCGCGATCGAATAGCGCACTTCGCGCCGGATCGTGGCCGAGGGCGCGAAACCGGCCTGGATCTTGCGGCCGCTGAGTGGATTTCCGGTCCAGCGGTAGAGCAAGAGGAACGCCGCGCCCGCCGGAATGACGATCAGCAGGAGCTGACCGCCGAGAATTCCCAACCATGCCGGCAGAGCGGCCAACAGCGCGTCGAACTCAGCCATGGCGGACCTTTCCCTAATTGCCTTCGGACATCCGCCGCAGGCAAACCGGCCGGCCGATCTGGGCAAAGAATGTTGGCGACCCCTACGGGAATTGAACCCGTGTCTCCACCCTTGTACGTATGCGTTCGCGCTCATATATTACGTACACGTTACGTACGGAGCAAATTTTCGGAGGGCAGAGTATGCCGCGACAGGTCAAGGACGCAAGGCTTGATACACGCGAGAAGCGGAAGAAACTGGAGCGCCGCCGCGAGCCCCATTGGCGAAAGCTGGACCGTGGGTCGCACCTTGGATATCGGAAGGGCGCGGAAGGCGGATATTGGATTGTCCGCCGGCGCACCGAGGAAGGGCGATACCAGTTTCATTCTCTCGGCAACGCCGACGACGGCGCGCGAGACGCTGACGGAACCGAAATCCTCGATTTCTATCAGGCTCAGGAACAGGCGCGGGGCTGGCTTGAGAAGCAAGCGCTGCCGGTTACTGAACGGGAGGATGACGCCTACACCGTCAAGGCCGCTCTGGCCGATTATATGTCCTGGTACGAAACCCACGGCAAGGGAGCGGCGACGCACCAATACAGCGTGGACGCGTTCATAAACCCGGACCTCGGTCACATCGAACTGTCCGCACTGACGGCCAATCAGATTCGCGACTGGCACAAGGAACTGGCCGAGAAACCGCCCCGTGTTCGCCGGCGCAACGGATCGTCTGAAGTCAAATACCGCGATACTTCGGACGACCCGGACGCGGAGCGCAAAAGGCGCGCCTCGGCAAACCGTGTTCTCGCGGTTTTGAAAGCAGCGCTGAACCATGGATGGCACGAGGGCAAAGTTGAGAGCGATGACCCATGGCGGCGCGTGAAGCCGTTTCGCAATGTCGATGCGCCGCGCGTGCGGTATCTCACCCAGGCCGAATGCGTCCGTCTCGTGAATACCTGCCCGGACGACCTTCGTGCGCTTGTGCAGGCAGCGTTATCTACTGGCTGCCGCTTTGGCGAACTCACCGCGCTTCGAGTATCGGACTACAATGCCGATTCCGGAACGGTGCTTGTCAGCGAGAGCAAATCAGGCAAGTCGCGCCATGTCGTTTTGACCGACGAAGGCCAACGGTTCTTCGCTTCCGCCACGGCGGGCCGGCCGGGCAATGAGACGTTGTTCGGCCAAGCCAACGGTGAGCCTTGGAAGAAGGGCTTTCAGCGCCGACCGCTAATCGCCGCGTGCGAACGGGCGAGCATATCCCCTGCCCTGCCGTTTCATGGGCTCCGGCATACCTATTGCTCACACTTGGTAATGGCTCGCATCCCGCTCGAAGTGATCGCCAAGAACCTCGGGCACTCCGACACGCGAATGGTTGAGAAGCATTACGGCCACATGGCGCCGAGCTATGTCGCCGACACGATCCGGGCTGCCGCGCCTGACCTCGGCGTTGTCGATGAAAGCAACGTGGCTGAATTAGGCTGATGGACCCGCCTGATCATTTCGGAATTCCGTTTGATGTAGACGCGCATATTGACGTTGCCGCGATAGAACAGCACGCGGAGAAGTTGGTTGAAAAAAACAAATGGTCGGCCGACAAACTGCAAACTCTTGTGGACGGGGCTATAGACGCGGCACGGGATTACCACCGGGTTAGGCTTTATGAGTTGACGTTAGGTGACCAGACCACGGCTCGCCCAATTCTCAAAAAACTAGTATCTCAAGCTGAGGCAGTCCTAAAGGCGATTGGTAAAATTGATGAATCCATCAGGGAACTTTCGGCACGGGCGCCCAACACGTATTCTCTATTTCAACCCATTCTTGAAGGAGGTAGCGAATCACGTTCTAAAGCGGAGGCGGTCGCCAGTGTAATATCCCTAATTAACAGTGGTGAGATATCGGAATCCGAAGCAGATTCCCAAATTCTAGCCATCTTCGAAGGCACCAGCGAATCAACACGAAATACGCCGACGAATACGAACCATTCTCTAGAATTGTTGCGCAATCAAGCACATGAAAACCTCAAAGCCATAAGTCATATAGTCGATCTCTTAGACCGAAAACTGAAACGCCGCGGAAGAGCCCCTATTTCTCGCCTCAAGGACAGAGCGCTAATTTACGGCCTCGCCGGGATCTACGTGCAAATGACCGGCAAACAGCCCAGCGCGCGCGAAGCGCCTGAGGGAGGCACCGGCGCGCGCGGTCCATTTGTGCGTTTCTTCGAGGGGTGGCTCGATGTCATCGATCCCGGCAGAGTGCTACGGAAGCCATCGGCCAGCACTTTCAAAACAATGATTAAGGACTGGAAAAAGGTTTACACCTAGTCGTTATCGCTGCCACGTTGTTATTGATCGCCAACTCTAGGAACGATCATTCACCACCTTCCGCCCATTGTTAATTCGTGAAATACCTTTCACATCGACGGCAATGAACGCGCTCGCGTTCGCCAAAGTTCTGCCGTCGATCTTGGGCGGACGTAGAGCGGAGGGGTATTTGCAAATGCCGCTTCTCCGAGACGAAGATGGCGCATACGACATCGATGGCTTATGCGCTGAATACAAAGTCGGCAAAACCAAAATCTATGAAGTACTCAACAGCGGCGAGCTCGCCGCTCGGAAGTGTGGCGCGAGAACGCTGATTTCGAAGCGTGACGCGCGGGTGTGGTTTGACAGCTTGCCGATATATCGACCAGGCGCGGGCGAAGACAAGGGGGCAGCCAGCGCCGCGGCCTCCAACGAGGCCACGGGTTCGGCCAAGCCTAAGTCGCCCGATTGTCCGCCAGTCGCGGCCGAGGCAGCCGACAACGACGACGACGAAGATGAAGGCGAAGGCGATGAACCAGATGCGGCAGCTTGAAAAACGAACGCCGCCCGAGGAAGCGGGCGGCGCTCTGAAAAAAGGTTCCTCGCAAAACCAACAGAAAGCCGAATTCCAGCCCGCTGTTGATTTGCAAACTACGCCCGACATAGGCGAATTACAAGTCCTGCCCTCGCGGTTTAGATATGTGGTCGGCGTCATTGTCGCCAATCCGCCGCCCGGTTAGATCATGCCGCAGTTTGGAAAGCCGGACGCCACCGGCCGCAGCTCGGGTGCGCTCACTGGGCGGCGAAGAAAAATCGGCCAGCCGCCCAAAGACGAACCATGGCTATGGCTGACGCGGGAGTTAATTTGCAGCCCATCCTGGCGAGCTATGAGCGTCAACACCTTCCGCCTGATTTCGTTCTTGCTGATGGAGCATGCAAACCACGCTTCCCGCGAAAACGGGAATCTAATGGCAACGCACGAGCAATTGCACGCGAGCGGCTTATCCAAAAACCTTATCCGCGATGCCGTGCTGGAAGCAGAATTTCTCGGACTCTTGAGATACGAGCGTGGCGGTCGCTGGGCCCGCACAAACACACCTTCTCGATATCGTCTGACTTTCTATGCCGACCGCAATGGCAATCCAGCAACAAATGAATGGAAGGCACCAACTGAATCGGCCATTCACACTTGGAAAACCAACCGGGCGGAAGCTCGAAGTGGGGCGCGCCGGTGCCGCAGGAATAAGCCCAAAGTGGTGTCAATCAGCGGGCGGCAAAGCGATCTATGAAAACAGATTCCTACCCTCAAAATGCGGAGTACCGTACCCTCAAAATGCAGGGTACCAACGCCCAATTCGCGCGGTCGAAAAATTCGCCTTTCCTGAGATTTCAGTCACTTAACGGAATTGCCCATACCCTCACATTGCAGGGTCCTTATATATATCCAGGGGGGAGGGGAGGAAGCAGCCTAAAACAATCACCAATATGCATAAGAAATAGCCTGAGCGAAATCGACGCCGCCGAGATTCGCATGAGGGCCGAGCGGCGCGTCGGACAGCTTATCGCCGAGCAGAAAGCGACGGTGGGGCTCAATGAGGGTGGGCGCCCCACCAAAACCGGTGCCAGCGAGGAACCGGTTAAGCCGACTCTTAGTGACGCCGGCATAGACAAGAAGCTCTCGGCCCGCGCACAGAAGCTGGCAGCCGTTCCCGAGGAACAGTTCGAGGGCATGGTGGGGGATTGGCGCGAGAAGGTGGCGGCTGCGCCCCTGGCTGAAATCGTGCGCGGCGAGTTCGCCGAGAACATGGCCCGCAAGAGCTTCACGCCAACAGAGGAAGTCGCGATTTGGCGCGCGCTAGCGCCGGAGCAGAAGCAGGCGGCGAAAGCGCGGCAGAGTATGGCTGGCGGCAGCGCGCCGGGAAAGTTGCCCGAAGCGGTATCCGAGGGCCGCGCCCGCGACAAGGTAGCGTCTTTCGTCGGCAAGTCCGGGCGCACGCTTGAGAAACAGGTGGCCATCGTTGAAGCCGCCGAGGCCGAGCCGGAGAACGAGACGCTTCAAAAGCTCGTCGCCGACATGGACAGGACGGGGCGAGTCGACGGCCCTCACAAGCGTCTAGTCGTGGCCAAGAAGGCCGAGGCCATCAGGCGCGAGCCGCGCCGGCGCTTCCGGCTGGCCTAGAGGCTGTGTGAGAACATGTCCCAGAGTTCCGACAATCCATCCAGGAAGGCGCTCAATCAACGGGCCTTCCGTGCGCGCCAAAAAGATGGAACCAGAGCATTGCGGATCGATGCGCCCAAGGATGTCGTTGATGCGTTTATTGCCAGGGGTTGGCTCCGGCCGGAGGACGCGGAGGATGGCCTGAAAGTTCGGGAGGCTGTGGAGGAATTACTTGATTGCTGGGTAAACGAAACCCTCACCACGGGACCTATCGTTACCCGGTAACGGTGCGTGTTGCCCGGTAACACAAATTTCCAAGTGGATGATGTATGACCGAGGCGATGTCGAATTGGTGAGGAACCAAAATGCGAGACGCTACGTTTCTTGATGTCGTGAATGTTCAGTTGCCGCCCGGCCTAAGAGGACAGTTGATCGACGCTGCTCGTGCGCGTGGCGCAACGGCTGGCGAGTACATTCGCCAAGTGCTGAAAAGCGCGGTGAGCGAAGCCGGTTCGCCCGATCCGAACGACGATCGATCGGCGGGT
>CAZUVO010000091.1:0-14029 GCA_964623955.1 uncultured Rhizobiaceae bacterium | reverse complement strand
TGCGCGACGGTTGCGTGGTGGGGCGGCCGAGCTTTCCGCACAGCGCCTCGATGGCAACCACCAATGTCGCCGACCGGCTGGTCAATCTCACCCAATCGGCCTTCGCCCAACTCGGCGACGGCCAGGGCCTGGCCGAAGGCGGCGGCGCCATGGCGGCGGGCTTCGCCGTGGTCTCGGGCAATGATTTCCGGCGCGACGGCGAACCCTTTATCAACCAGCTTATGACCGCGGTGAATGGTGGGCCGGCAAGCCCGCAGGCCGATGGCTGGGTGACATATGGCCTGCCCGTGGTCGCCGGCCTGATGTATCGCGACTCGATCGAGCTCGACGAGATCAAGCATCCCATTCATTTCGATTCCATGCGCCTGATGGCGGGAACCGGCGGCGCCGGGCGCTATCGCGGCGGACCGGCGACGGAGGTCAGATACGGCCCGCGCCAGGACCCGATGACCGTGGTGATCCCGTCCGACTGCCAGATCAACCCGGCGCGCGGGGTGCAGGGCGGCGAGGACGGCAAGCCGGCGAAACAGTGGAAAGTGAGCGCCAATGGCGACGAAACGGCACTCCCGAACGTGGTGCAGGTCGAGCTCCAGGCGGGCGAATTCGTGCGCGGGCTGGAGGCCGGCGGCGGCGGCTATGGCAGCCCCCAGGAGCGCGATCCCGCCCGTGTGCTGAAGGACGTCGAGCGGCGTTGGGAAACGATTGAGCGCGCCCGCGACGTCTATGGCGTGGTGCTGACCGGCAGCGTCGAGAATGACGACCTCGCCATCGACGCCGCAGCGACGGAAGCGGCCCGCGCCGGCGCCTAGAGTAAATGACCGAGCGGAAAATCGCCGTCGTCGGAACCGGGGCGAGCGGCGCGTCCATCGGTGCCGATCTGACCCGCGCCGGGCTCGACGTCACCTTCATCGAGCAATGGCCCGAACATGTCGAGGCGATGCGCGCCAAGGGCATCCGCATCGAGATGCCCGAGGAAACGCAGACCACGCCGGTCCGCGCCTTTCACCTCTGCGAGGCCGCATCCTTGCGCGATCCTTTCGACATCGTGCTGATTGCCGTGAAAGCCTATGACACGCGCTGGGCCTGCGAACTGATCAAACCGCTAACCAGCCCGGCCGGGCTCGTCGTCGGCGTGCAGAATGGCATGACCATGGAGGATATCGCTTCGATCGTCGGCCCCGAGCGCACTCTCGGCTGCGTGCCCGAAATCGCCGCCAACATGTTCGAGCCGGGCATCGTCAACCGGCTGTCGCCGCCGTCGGGGACCTGGTACGCCGTCGGCGCCTATGACGAGAAGACGCAAGGGCGCGAAGCGGAAGTCGCCGAGGTGCTGGGCCATGCCGGCAGGGTCGAAATCTCCGACGATATCCGCTCGGCGAAATGGATGAAGCTGATCGTAAATGCCGCCGAATGCCTGCCCTCGGCGATCCTCGACATGCCGCTGCGCCAGGCGGTCGAAACACCCGGCATCCGCGACGTCATGATGGCAGCCGGCGTCGAGGCAACGCGGACGGCACTTGCCCTGGGCCACAAGCTGGTGCCGATTCTCGGCAAGACGCGCATCGAGGACAACGACCCGGACCGCTATGCCGCGTCGCTGCTCGATACGGTTCTCTCGGAATGGGCCTTGCCGAATATGCGCGTCGCCCATCTGCAGGACTGGATGAAGGGCCGCCGCGCCGAGGTCGAGGAGATCAACGGCATCGTCGTCGCCGAGCAGGAGAATTTGGGCGGAAGCGCGCCGGTCAACGCCAGGCTGGTCGAGATCTCCCTCAAGATCGAGCGCGGCGAACTCGCGGCCGACCCCGCCAACGCCGAGATGCTGCGCGCGCTACTCACGTCGTAACGCGCCGAAGCGGTTCGCCCCGCGCGCCGACCGCGAAACGCCGAAATATCACCCACGCCACTCCGTCACGAGCTGCAAATTCGCCTGGCAGTGCGGACAGGCCGACAGAACGGGATCGACCCACTCATGACATTCCGGGCACGGCTTCTGCCCTTTCGCGCCGCCGCCGCGATATTCTTCGGCATCCAGGCGCCCCAAAGAGAGCAGCAAGAGCAAACCGATCAGACCGAGGAACCCGCAGAGCCAGAAGCCATGAGAGAACGGACGCCCCCGCCGCCGCGCGACCTTCCCGCCGATAAATCCCATCAGGAGAAACGCGATGACGCCGCCCAGAATCGTCGCCATTGAACCGCCCTCCTCCTCGGTGTTTGCCTGTCTTCATTATGTAAGGATTTGACGGCAATTTTTCATAAGATGAAGCGACGGCCAAAACACGGGAGAAAAATATGCTGATGAACGGCGAGGAATATCTCGAATCTTTGCGCGACGGGCGGACCATCCGGATCGGCAACGAGACGGTGAACGACGTCACCACCCACCCCGCCTTCCGCAATGCCGCGCGCTCCTTCGCCCGTATCTGGGATGCCCGGTTCGATTCGGAACATGCCGACGCGCTCTCCGTCGAGGCGGATGGCGAACGCATCCCGTCCTACTACCTGATGCCCAAAAGCCGCGCCGACCTGGAGCAGCGCACGCGCTCGGCCACCGCCATCGCCGACCTCTCCTACGGCATGATGGGCCGCTCGCCGGATTTTGTCGGCGGTTACGTCACCGGCGCGGCCATGCAGCCGGAGATGTTCAAAACCGATGCGTATGATTTTTCCGGCAATATGTCGGCCTATTACAAGCATTGTTGCGACAAGGATATCTTTCTCTCCCATGCGGTGGCGCCGCCGCAAGGCACGCGCGATCCCCAGCATTACGGACGCTCCTCGTCTTTCGTGCCCACTCTCTCGGTCACCTCCGAGGGTGACGATGGGCTGGTGATCAACGGCGTCAAGCTGCTGGCCACGGCGGCGGCGTTTTCGCACGATGTGTGGATCGGCAATATTCTGCCGCTCGCGCCGGACCGCGAGAGCGAGGCGGTGACCTGCGTCATACCGGTCAACTCGCCGGGCCTGGAATTGTGGTCGCGCAAGCCTTATGAGCAATTCGCCCAAAACGAATATGACAATCCGCTGGCCTACCGCTACGACGAATCCGACTGCGTGGTGATCTGCCGCGACGTGAAGGTACCGTGGGAGCGGGTGTTGACGCTGGGCGATATTCCCTGGTCGCGCGGGATCTATTTCGACACCCCGGCGCATACACTGTCATGCCATCAGGCGGCGGTGCGCTATCGCTCGAAACTGAAACTCCTGGTCGGCATTGCCCACCGCGTCACCGAATCCATGGGCACGAATCATGTGCCGGCGGTAGCCGACACGATCAATCACCTCTCCGCCATGCACGCCACCATCTCATCGATGATCGCCGGCCAGATCCAGGACCATGAGACGCTCAACGGCGGCTTCACCTGCTACAACCGGCGCTACATGTATGCGTCGATCTATTTCGCGACGCAGAATTACGACAAGATCCTCGCCCGCATCCGCGAGCTGACCGGCGGCAGCGTGCTGCAGATGCCGGCCGACGCCTCGGTGATGGACGATGAGGAGACCAAGCGCATTTTCGAGATGTGCTGGTCGACCAAGGAATGGGACGCGGCGGACAAGATGAAGCTCTTTAAGCTCGCCTGGGACATTCTCGGCACCGATTTCGCCGGCCGCCATTCGCAATATGAACGCTTCTATATGGGCCCGGCCTTCATCGTCCGCGAACATGTCGGGCGGGAAACGGATTGGCCGGAAATTCTAGACTTCACCGACGATCTGCTCGCCAGTTACGACGCGCCGGGGACCGGCAAGTAATTCCTTCTACTCTTTCTCCAACAGCCCGCGCAGCACACGCTCCGGCGTCAGCGGGATTTGTTTGAGGCGGAGGCCGGTGGCCGCCGAGATGGCGTTGTTGATGGCCGGGGCGGCACCGACCAGGGGTGGCTCGCCGACGCCCTTGACGCCGAAGGGGTGGGATTTTTCCGGCGTCTCGAGGATGATCGTGTTGATCTTGTCGGGCGCTTCCAGGACGCCGGGGAATTTGTAGTCCATGAAGCTGGGGTTCACCAGGCGGCCGTCCTCCCACAGCATTTCCTCGCTCAGCGCATAGCCGAGACCCTGCACGAAGCCGCCCTGGATCTGGCTTTCCACCGCACCGGGATTGATCGCTCGGCCGACGTCGTGGGCGCACCACGCCTCGTGGACGCGCACGGCGCCGGTGGTCTCGTCGACTTCGGCGTCGACCACCTGGGCGCCAAAGGTGAGCACCGAGAGGGCGTCGAGGCCGAGAAAGCCGCTCATCTGCGCAAATTCCGGATCGACCGGATCGTGCGGCATGAAACTGCCGGAGCCGGTGATCGGCCCGCCGGCGGCCCAGACCGAACGCAAGGCGATATCGGTAAATGTCACCTCGGCATTACGCGGCGGGTCTGTGTTGACGCCGATGCGCCCGCCGGGGCGAAGCTCGACCTCGTCGGCTGAGCATTCGAGCATCTCCGCGGCGTGGGCCAGCATCTGGTCGCGCACCTCCGCCGCCGCGCTGTGCACGGCGCGGCCCACCGTGTGGGTCACCCGGCTCGCGGCGGTGGCGTAATCATAGGGTGCCGAATCCGTGTCGGGCGCGGCGAAGGCCACCTGATCGAGGTCGAGGCCGAGGACGCCGGCGCACATCTGGCTGAGCGCGGTATCCGAGCCCTGGCCGATATCAACCGCGGCGACGTTGAGGATGATAGAACCGTCGCCCTGCAGGCGGACGATCGCGCCCGAGGCGAGGAAGGCCGAGGTGTGCGCCATGGCGGAAACGCCGAGCCCGCGCTTGCAGCCGGGCGAGGCCTTGCGCGCACGCGGCCAGTCCGACGCATCGCGCACCGCCTCCAGCGCCTCGACCAGGGCGGAGGACGTGATCTTCTGGCCGGTGAGCCACGGCTCGCCCGCCTGGATGGCGTTCTTGATGCGAATTTCGATCGGATCGATGCCAAGCTTTTCGGCGATCTCGTCGATCTGCGATTCGCTGGCGAAGGAGGCTTGCGGATTGCCGAAACCGCGAAACGCGCCGAGGCGGAGCTTGTTGGTATATACCGCATGGCCGAGCGAGCGCACATGGGGAATGTGGTAGGGCCCGCGCGAATAGAACAGGGTCAGATTCATCACCGCCGGGCTGTCATCGCCATAGGCGCCGCCGTCGAGCCAAACCTCCATTTCGCGCGCGACCAGGGTGCCGTCCGCTTTGGCGCCGGTGCGGATGCGGAGCGTGCCGGGATGGCGCGCGCGCATGGTGATCATGTCCTCGTCGCGGCTGAGAACGAGGCGGACGGGTGCTGCCGCCTTCTTAGCCAGCATCACCGTGACGAGCTGGCCCGACGCCTCCGCCTTGCCGCCGAAGCCGCCGCCGACCCTGGGCGCGATGCAGCGGATCTTGCCCATCGGGATGCCGAGGCCCTCGTTCAGATTGGCCTGGGTGCGGAAGATGCTCTGGGTCGCGGACCAGACCGTCACCCGGCCGTCGGGCGCGAAGGCGGCGAGCACCGCCACCGGCTCCATATAGGCGTGATATTGCGCCGGAACCTCGTAGGTGCCCTCGACGATAACATCCGCCTCGTCGAAGCCGTCGAGCCCGCGGCCGACGACCGCTTCGGCGCGCGCCATGATGTTTCCGGCATTCTCGGGCGCCGGATAGACCTTGAAATAATCGGCGAAATCTTCATGCAGCAGCGGCGCGCCCTCGGCGATGGCGTCCGCGATGCTCGTCGCGGCGGGCAGTTCTTCATAGTCCACTTCGATCAGGCGGGCGGCGTAACGCGCGGTCGCCTCGTCGACCGCCGCCACCGCCGCCACCGGCTCGCCGATATAGCGCACCTTGCCGCGCGCCAGCGCCGTCTCGTCCTTCACCACCGGGCCGAACAGGCCGCCGGTAATATCCTCGCCCGTCACCACCGCCTTGACGCCGGGATGGGCGAGCGCCGCCGAGACGTCGTAGGAGAGAATGCGCGCATGGGCATAGGGGCTGGTGTTGAGCGCGGCATGCAGCATGCCGGGCATCACCATGTCGCCGGTAAAGAGCGCCGTGCCGCCGGCCTTTTCGCCGGCCTCCAAGCGCGGCGGGCTCTTGCCGATGGCGCTTTCGATCTCGCTCATGCGCCCCTCCGTTCCGCCGCGAGGCGCACCGCGTCGACCACCCGGACATAGCCCGAACAGCGGCAGAGATTGCCCGACAGCGCCTGGCGGATTTCATCCCGGCTCGGATTGGAATTCTCCGCCAACAGCGCGGTCGCGCCAACGATCATGCCGCTCATGCAATAGCCGCATTGGATCGCCCCGGCATCGACAAAGGCCTGCTGCACGGTGGAAAGCTCGCCGCCCTCGCCGAGGCCCTCGACGGTGGTAATGTCGCGCCCAGCAACGTTCACGGCGAGCGTCAGGCAGGCATTGACCGGCATGCCGTCGAGCAACACGGTGCAGGCGCCGCACACGCCCTGATTGCAGGCGTTCTTCGTACCCGTCAGCGCCAGATCGTCGCGCAGGGCGGCCAGCAGGGTACGTGACGCCGGGACGCGGAGCGCCCGTTCCTCGCCATTCACCTTGAGGGTGATATCCATTTCTTCGCTCATGCCGCACCCTCGGCCTTGACCCGCGCGGCGGCGACGGCGCGGCTCAACAGGCGCGGCACCAGCATCAGGCGAAACTCGGCGCTGCCGCGCACATCGTCCACCGGGTCGCTGGCCTCCACCAGTGATTTGGCGGCAGCCTCGATGGCGGCACTGTTGAGCGCCGTGCCGACAAGGCTGTCCTCGGCCTCTTTGACGCGTATCGGCTTGGGCCCTGCGGCGCCGAGGGCGATGCGCGCGAAGGAACATTCGGCGCCCGCCATGGTGAGCATGACGGCGACGGAAAGGGTGGCGTAATCGCCATGCACCCTTGCAAATTTTTCATACACACCGGCGGCGCCCTCGGGGCTTGCCGGCAGGCGGACCGCCGCCGCCATCTCGCCCTCCGCGAGGGCGGTGGTGAGATAATCCTCGAAGAAATCCTCGGCGGCGATATCGCGCCGTCCCGCCGGCCCGGCGGCCTCGATCACCGCATCCGCCGCGACCAGCGCCGCCGGCAGGTCCGAGCTCGGATCGCCGTGCGCCACGGCGCCGCCGATGGTGCCGATATTGCGCACGGTGGGATGGGCGATCTCCGCCGCCGCCTGGCGCACCACTTCATTGCCGCCGGTAAGCCGAGCGTCGGCCGCGAGGACCGTGTGGTTCACCATGGCGCCGATCCTAATGCCACCATCCGCCGCCGCCTCGACCGCTTGCAGCTCTTCGATCGCGCCGAGGCTGACGAGCGCGCTGGGCTCGATCAGTTCGGCGTTCATCATCGCCACCAGGGTCGCGCCGCCGGCGAGCGGCATGGCCTCCGGATCGGCGGCGAGCAGAGCAATCGCGTCGTCGAGGCTTGTCGGCTTATGAAACTGCATCCCTGACACCCTAGGCCGCCGGCGCCTGGGCTTCGGCGGCGGTGCGGAAATTATCGGCGAATTCCGCGCCGAGTGAGGCCGCTTTCTTCTTCATGATGCCGAGACCGTATTTGGCGAGCCGCCCGGTGACCTGGACATCCGATTTATAATGGACGTTCGTCGCACATGCGCCGCCGTCCGAGAGCGTCAATTCGCTCTTTGCGGTCAGGCGGCTGGCATTGGTGCCTTCCTGGCCGCGCGTTTCGATGCGGGCGAAGCCGGGCGGCGCCTCTTCGGTGATTTCGATATCGAGCTTGAAGGCGGTTTTGATCGGCCCGATGCCGACCTTGACCGTCGCCCTGTAGGCGCCGTCGCCCAATTCCTCGACATCCTGGCAGCCAGGCACACAGGGCGCGACGAAGGCGGCATCGCGAATGCAATCCCATACATGGTCGAGCGGCGCCTGAACGGCGAATTCTTCTTCGATGATCACGGTTTCCCCTAGCACCCCCTTCGTTGTTATGGCGCGGAGCGAGCGCTGTCAATCGGTGCGGGACGACGGATCGGTCGCGTTGCGCTAATATCCCGCAAACAGCGAATCGATTTGCGCGCGAAATTAATTTCGGGGAGGAACGGGGAATGAGACAGGCTTGCAAATATTGCAAATATTTCATGCCCATCGAGCGGGCGAAGAAGGGCCGCTGCCGGCGCTACCCGCCGACCATCAACCCGGTCTGGACCGGCGCGCACCCGGTCAGCTTCTACACCAACTATCCGGCCATTTACGACGATCAATGGTGCGGTGAGTTCACCGAAGCGCAGCAAGAGGCGTCATGAAGCACCCGACGATCCGCCCCAAGGACGCCGCCACCCTCGCCCTTCTGCGCCGCGACGGCGACGGTAGCGTCGCTGTGCTCATGGGCCAGCGCGGCAAGGAACAGGTTTTCATGCCGGAGCGCTACGTCTTTCCCGGCGGCGGCGTCGAGGCCTGCGACCGCTATGTGCGCCCGGCGGCGGAGCTGCATACAAATGTCGCGGAGCGCCTGGCGCGCTCCTGCTCGCCGGCGCGTGCGCGGTCGCTGGCCGCCGCGGCGATCCGCGAAACCTATGAAGAAACCGGCCTCATGCTGGCCGGCGCGTGCGCGCCGGCGCGCGGCAAGGTGCGCCCGGAATGGCGCGGCTTTCATGACCAGGGCCTCGCCCCGGCGCTCGACAGACTCGACTATATCTTCCGCGCCGTGACCCCGCCGGGCTCGCCGCGCCGCTTCAACGCGCGCTTCTTCATGGCCTTCGCCGACGAGCTGCATGGCGAGATCGCCGGCAATGGCGAGCTGCACGATATCGCCTGGGTGCCGATCAAGGAGGCTCTCGAGATGCCCATCCCGCGCATCACCGGCGTGGTCCTGCGCGAAATCGACCGCCTGCTCACCGACCCCGCCCCGCGCGAGACTACCGAATCCACTCCCTACTTCCGCCGCGTCGGCAAGAAGTACATCTTGAAGATGGAGTAGTTAATATTCCCCGGAATGCCTTTCTTGCATTCCGGCAAGCGCGACCGCGCGCCCGAGCTTATGCGAGGTAGTCCCCAGGAGGTCACGTGGAGCGGAGGCGACCGCCCGGCGTCTGAGGGGCAGAAAAAACTTACTAAGCAGCCTTCTGCCGCTTGGCGATGCCTTCCTCGACCAGGGGCAGGACTTGTTTGGCGAAGAGTTCCTGGGTTTGGATCGCCTTGTGGGCCGGGATGCCGCCATAGTGGCTGACCAGGATGAACTCCTCGAAGGGCACCTTGTCATAGAGAGTGAGGAGCTGGTTGGCGACCTTCTCGGGCGTGCCGATATAGACGATGCCGAGATCGACAATGTCCTGGTAGGAGACATCGCCGAGGCGGAGGAAATCGTCGCCGGCATAGAAATCGAAGCCGCCGGCGCGCATCCGCGCCTTGACCTCTTCCGTGCGGTTCATCTCCTTCAAGGGCGAGACGTTATATTCGATGAATTTCATCGCATATTCCTCGGCGTCGCGCTCGGCCCGGGCCTGATCCTCGTCGAGATAAAGCGCCTTCAGGAAGGAGACATGCGGCGTGTTGCCGGCGCGCGCGCAGGCATCGAGATAGATTTGATGCGGCTCGATGAAGATATCGTCCGGCGTCGGCGCGCCGAGCACCACGGACCAGCCGCGCTCGCCGGCCTGGGTGAAGGTCTTCGACGAGGTGCCGACCTGGTAGATCGGCGGATGCGGCTGCTGGATCGGCCGGGGGACGACGGAGAGATTGTCGCAAGTGTAATATTTGCCGTCGAAAGAGAAGCGCTCGTTCGTCCAGGCGAGGATGAGAATGTCGATGCATTCGTGGAAGCGCTGCAGGCTTTCTTCATAGGCGACATTGGCCGGTTCCTGAAGCCAGCCATGGCCGCGCCCGATGCCGACCTCGATGCGCCCACCGGTGAGAATGTCGGTCTCGGCGATCTGGCCGGCAAGCACCATCGGGTTGTGCAGCGGCAGGGTGTGGCAGAGCGTGCGGAAGCGGAGATTGCGCGTGCGCTCGGCAAGCTTGGTGTAGAGCGGCAGCGGCGCGCAATTGATCGCGAATTTCTCGAAGAAGGGGTGTTCCAGCGTCGTGAACACGCCGAAACCGCGCTGGTCCGAATGCTCGGCGCAGCGGATCACATCATTGATCAGCTCGGCATGGTCATGCCCCGGCGGGCACTGAAATTCGACATAGGTTCCCAGACGCAGTTTTGACATTTTTTCTCCCTTTGGGCGGAACGCCGCCGAGTTTAACGGCAATGGACTATGGTTTCCAGCCCGCAATCGGCGGGCGGCATCACGCTTTCGTCAATTTTCCACCGCAGCGGCGCGCGCCGCCGCAATGGCATCGGCCGCGACGCCATTTTCTTCCGCCGCTTCAATGAGGCTTTGCCAGGTCGAGGCCGGTAGCGGCACGCCCTCCGCGCCGCGCTGGGCGCGATTGCGCGTCTCCGGCTCGCCCGGGCACAGCACCTCGCCGCCCGCCTCGGCCGGCGCGGCGGAGCGGAAAAAGGCGACATAATCCTTGAGCTCGCCGGCGAACGCGCTCTCCCCGGCGAGGAATTCGGGCGCTACATAGATCGACAGCATGGCGTTGGCCAATTGATCGGTGCCGGGCCGCGAGCAGCCCGAGCCGGTCAGCGCGCCGGCCAAAATCTCGCACATAAAGGAGAGGCCGGAGCCCTTATGCGCGCCCATGGCCCGGATCGCGCCGGTGCCGGTGCGCACATCCAAGGGCTGGGTGCTGTCCTTGACGCCATAGATCAGCACCGGGTCGGTCGAGAGACTGCCGTCGCCATCGATCAGCGCGCCTTCCGGCAGCGGCTTGCCGCCGCCGAGCGCATTCAACACCTTGCCCTCGGCAACGATCGAGGTGGCGAAATCGAGCACGAAGGGCGGGCCGTCCGGGTCGGGAACGCCGATACAGACCGGGTTGGTCGACATGCGCCGCTCCGCCCCGCCGAACGGCGCCACCAACAGGCCAAGGCCCGAGGTGTTGACGAAATGGATCGACACCACGCTTTCCGCCGCCGCCATCTCGGCCCAATCGCCGATGCGCCCGAGATGGCCGGAATTGCGCAAGCCGACCAGGGAGAGGCCGTTCTTTTTCGCCTTGTCGAGGCCGAGGCGCACGGCCTGGGGGCCGATGGTTTGGCCGAAGCCGAAATTGCCGTCGACCACCGCGAGGACGTCATTGTCGCTGACGATGGTGATTTCCCGGTCGCGCGTGACTTTGCCCTCGCGCAACCAATGAAGATAGCGCGGCACGCGGAGCACGCCGTGGCTCTCATGGCCGGAGAGGTTGGATTTGGTGAGATATTGCGCGATGCGCGCCGCTTCCTCGGCGGAGCACCCCGCCGCCACGAAGGTCTCGCCGACCAGCGCACAAAGGCGCTCGGCCGGAACGGTAATGGCGTTCTCCCAGCTTGTTGCAGTCACGCCTTGGCCCCGCCGCGCTCACGGGCGAGCATTTCGAGAAGCGAGATCAGCAGGCCGTCGCGCTCCTTGACCAGGTCTTCGAGCGAACGGCCCGCCGCCTCGGCCTCCACGCCGGCAATCAGCTTCTCCGCCGCCGCGTCGGAGATCGCCGGCGCGCGGCCGAGGTCTTTCCACCAGGATTCCATCGCCGGGCCGAAATGCTCGATGGCGTGGCGCACGCCGCCATCGCCGCCGGCGAGATGGAGAATGAGGTTGGGCCCCATCAGCGCCCAGCGCAGGCCGGGGCCGTAGGAAACCGCGATATCGACATCCTCGACACTGGCGACGCCGGTATCGACGAGATGCACCGCCTCGCGCCACATCGCCGCCTGCAGCCGGTTGGCGAGATGGCCCGGTACTTCGCGGTTGATGCGGATCGCCTTCTTGCCGCAGCCATTATAGAAATCGAGCGCCCAATCGACCGCCGCCGGGTCGGTATCGGCCCCGCCGACGACTTCGACCAGGGGCACAAGGTGCGGCGGATTGAAGGGATGGCCGATGACGTAACGCTCCTTGCCCTTGCGCCCGGCCTGAAGCTCGCTGATCAAGAGGCCGGACGAGCTCGACGACATCACCACATTGTCGGGCAGCGCATCGTCGAGCCGGCTATAGAGCTCGATCTTGACCTCGGTGTTCTCGGGCCCGCTTTCCTGCACGAATTGGCAGTCGCGCACTGCCGCCGCCGGGTCGGCGATAAACGCCATGCGACTCTCATCCACCTCCGCCGGCGCGCCGAGGCGGACCAAGGCCGGCCAGGCGGCATCGATAAAGGCGCGGCAGCGCGCTTCATAGCCCTCCGCCGGGTCCCAAATATTGACCGCCAGGCCATGCGCCAGAAAATGCGCCGCCCAGGAGGCGCCGATCGTGCCCGCGCCCAATATCGCGACGCGCTCGACCGCGTCCGGTTTCACCAAATTCATCTTCGTCTCCCGCGTAAGATTTCGATTCTCAGGATAGCAGAGCCGCCGCGCTTTCGCCCGCGACGCGCCCCAGCATCACCGCCGTCAGCAAGCCGTTGCCGGACGAATAGCCCCATACCTCGGGACCCGAGACACCGCAAGCAGCGCCGCCGCCGGCGAAGAGGTTTGGCAACGCGCCGCCGTCGGTGCGCAGCACCCGGGCGGAGGTGTCGATGGCGAGCCCGCCCTGGGTGTGAAAGAGATAGGCGCCGACCTTCACCGCGTAATAGGGCGGTGCGAGCGCCGGCTTGTCGTCGAAGCGCCGCCCCAACGGGTCTTGGCCCCGGCCTTCGGCCCAACCGCCGACTTGCGCCAAGGTCTCGTTGAATGCTGCTTCGGGCAGGCCGAGCGCTTGTGCCGACACCGCCGATTTGACCGCGCCCGCCGCTTCCGCCTGGCGGTAATCCTCGAACTCCAGGGCGAGCGTATGGATGCGGGCATCATAGATGTTCCACACTGCACAACCCGGTTGGCGCAACACATCGACCGCATGCTCGGAATAGCCCCGGCTCTCATCGGCGAAGCGTTCGCCCGCGCTATTCACCTGAATGCCGCCCTCGCGCATCACCGCCCAGGTCACCAGGATGCCATGCGGCACCGCCACCGAGGCGTGGCCCTGATAGGCGCCCATATGCTTCGCCTCGGCGCCGAGCGCTTCGCCCCACAACACCGCGTCACCACGATTGCCGGCATGGCCGAAATATTCCGCCTCGGCCATTTCGGGAATGTGGCGGCGCACCATGTCGCGGTTACCGCCGAAGCCGCTGCACGCCAGGATCAGCGCCCCGCAGCCGACCCGCTCCTCGCCGCCGTCGGGCCGATGAAATCCGACGCCCCGAATTCGGCCGTCCTCGTCGGCATAGAGGTCGCACACCTCGGCGTCGCAGAGAATTTCCGCACCGGCGGCGTCGGCGGCGGTAAGCAGGCGGTCCATCAGCGCCGCGCCGGTGCGCTCCGTCACCGCATGCATGCGGTGACGCCGCTGGCCGGTATAAAGAAAGCCCTCGACCAGGACGAACGGAATGCCGTGCGCCTCGGCGAGCCATTCGAGGGTCGGCCCGGAGCGTCGGCAGCAAAGATCGACGATGGCGGGATCGGCGAGGTTATTCGCTTTGTCCTGAATGTCGCCGGCCATGAGTTCCAGGCTATCCGCGACGTCCCGTTCTTTTTGCCAGCGCGTTCCACAGGCCGGAATAAAGCCTGAGGAGAGCGCGGTGGAGCCCGCCGGCTGCGGGTCCTGCTCCAGCACCAGCGCGTCGAGACCGGTGTCGCGCAGGGTCAAGGCGGCGGTCAGGCCGCAAGCGCCGCCGCCGATGATGACGGCGGGGAATTCCGTCTCGAACCTCTCGCCCCAGGCCGGTTTCACATGCATTGTTATCGCCCTTCGCCAATCCTATGCTGCTTCGCCAATCCGACTGAGGAGAGAGACCCTTGCGCTTCGAAGGAACCAAGACCTACGTCACCACCGAGGAACTGAATGCCGGCGTCAATGCCGCGATCACATTACAGCGCCCGCTCCTGGTCAAGGGCGAGCCCGGAACCGGCAAGACCATCCTCGCCCACGAGGTCGCCGAGGCGCTCGGTGCGCCGCTCATTGAGTGGCATATCAAGTCGACCACCAAAGCGCAGCACGGGCTCTACGAATATGATGCGGTGGCGCGCTTGCGCGATGGCCAGCTCGGCGACG
>CAZUVO010000090.1:0-14097 GCA_964623955.1 uncultured Rhizobiaceae bacterium | reverse complement strand
GGTCGATATTTGCGGCGTGAAGACGCGCGTCTGGCGCCATGCGCCGGCCCATCTCGGCGAGGTTTTCGCCGCCACCACCGGGCACGGCGATGCGGAATATCTCGTCCTTGGCCCAGAACGTTTGACCTATGCTGAGCATTTTGACCAGGTCTGCCGCTTCGCCCGAGTGCTGGCTGAGCGTTACGGCGTAGCCAAGGGCGACCGGGTCGCAATCGCCATGCGCAATCTGCCGGAGTGGTCGGTCGCCTTCTGGGCGACGGTTAGCCTCGGTGCCATCGTTGTTCCGCTTAACGCTTGGCTGACGGGGCGGGAGCTGGCCTTTTGCTTGGCTGATTCCGGCGCGCGTGTCGCGGTGGTTGATGGCCGGCGGGCGGCGGCGCTCGCATCCCATGTCGGCTCTCTTGATCTCAGAGGCGTCATCGTTACGCGCGCCGAGGAGAGCTGCGATATCGCCGGCGCTGCCGCGTGGGAAGAACTGGCGGCGGGCGCTGCGGATAGCGCTCAATTGGCAAATACGCCAATCAGCCCGGACGACGATGCGACCATTTTTTATACTTCCGGCACCACCGGCGAACCCAAGGGTGTGCTCGGAAGCCATCGCAATATCTGCTCAAATATCATGACCGTGATGTTTCGCGCGGCCATGAAGCAATTGCGCCAGGGCACGATGCCGGAGGCGTTGGGCGGCAAGAAATCCAGCGCGACAATTTTGGCCGCGGCACCGTTTTTTCATGTTACCGGCTGCCATTCGACCCTTGCACCCGCCCTACTGAGCGGCGCCAAAACCGTCATCATGCGAAAATGGGACCCTGAAAAAGCGCTCGGCGAAATCGAACGCGAGAGAATCACCAAATTCGTCGGTGTGCCGGGCATGGCGTTGCAATTGGCGGAATCGCCGAAATTTTCGGACTACGACACATCCTCACTTATCAGCATTGGTTTCGGCGGTGCGCCGTCGCCGTCGCGTCTGCAGCAGCGGCTCGCGCAACGCTTCCCGCAAGCGACCGTGGAAGTCGGCTATGGCCTGACCGAGGTTTCTTCAGTCGCGACATTTATCTCTGGTAAAGACTATCAAGCAAAACCTGCCAGCGTCGGCCATGTGATCCCGACCGGTGATATTAAAATAATTGACGATAGCGGTGCCAGCCTGGCGGCTGGAGAAGAAGGCGAAATCTGCCTCAAGGGTCCGAATGTCGTAAAAGGTTATTGGCGCAACCGAAAGTCCAGCGCGGAGACGTTCGACGCCGGCTGGATACGCACCGGCGATATCGGCATGCTCGACGATGATGGCTTTCTCTTTGTGCTTGACCGGGCCAAGGACATGTTGCTGCGTGGCGGCGAAAATATTTACTGCGTGGAAATTGAGAATGCGCTTTACCGCCATCCGGCCGTCATTGAAGCGGCGGTTATCGGCAGGCCGCATGATATTCTCGGACAGGAAGTTGTCGCGGTGGTGCAAGTCATGGCCGGGACGCGCCCAAGCGAAAATGATTTGATCGAACATTGCCGTGAGCACCTCGCGCCGTTCAAGGTTCCTGTTCAGGTCGATATTAGAGATGCGCCCTTGCCGAGCAGCGCCAGCGGCAAGATCATCAAGAAACAGTTGCAGAGAAATATGTTTCCCGAAGTTGGAATATCAGACGAACGGGACTAAATTCGAACCACCGTGAAATTCATCTGTGAGGTCAGGCCATGAGTTTGGAGAACGCGCGTAATCTGTCTCTGGAAGAAATGGACAAGCAGAGTTTTCTGCATCCCTATACCGCACTCAACGCGCATCAGGAGGCGGGCTCGAGCATTATCGCCTCGGGCAAGGGTGTCGTATTAACGGACACTAAGGGCAAGAAATATATCGACGGCATGGCCGGCCTGTGGTGTGTAAATATTGGTTGGGGGCATCAGGAAGTCGTCCGGGCAATATCCGAGCAGGCTGAAAACCTGGCTTATTATCACAGTTTTTTTTCGATGGGGACCGAAGCGCCGATCCGCCTGGCGGACCGAATTATTCGTCTCGCGCCCGACAATATGAGCAAGATTTTCTTTGGCAATTCGGGCTCGGATGCGAACGACACCAATATTAAACTGGTTTGGTACTACAACAATATCCGCGGCAAACCGGATAAACAGAAGATTATTTCACGCCAGCGGGCCTATCACGGGGTGACTGTCGCGTCGGCGAGCTTAACCGGCCTGCCAAGTCTGCACACCGCCTTCAATTTGCCGTTGCCGATGATTCTCCATACCGAAACGCCGCACTATTGGCGCAATGCCGAGCCCGGCATGAGCGAGCTCGACTACTCTAAGTGGTGCGCTCAAAAACTGGAGGAGATGATCCTCGCCGAAGGCCCCGACACGGTCGGTGCGTTTATCGCCGAGCCGGTGATGGGCGCGGGTGGCGTGATTATTCCGCCGGCAGGATATTTCCCGGAAATTCAGAAAGTTCTGCGTAAATATGACGTCCTGATGATCGCCGATGAGGTGATCACCGGCTTTGGCCGTACCGGCAACTGGTTTGCCAGCGAGACATACGATATCGAGCCCGATATCATGACCATCGCCAAGGGCATGACGAGCGCCTACGTTCCGATGTCCGGCAGCTTGATCTCGGATCAGATTTGGCAGGTGATCCGGGAAGGCGCGCCGGGTGTTGGCTATTTTGCGCATGGCTACACCTATACCGGCCACCCGGTCGCCGCCGCCGCCGCGATGGCCAATATCGATATTATGGAGCGCTTGGACCTGCCCAATAAATGCGCCGATGTCGGCTCCTATTTTCAGCGCCGCTTGCGCGAAGCGGTCGGCGACCATCCGCTGGTCGGCGAGGTGCGCGGCGAAAATCTCCTGGCGGCGGTCGAGTTGGTGGCGAACAAAAAGACCAAGGAAGATTTCGACGAGGCGCTCGCCGTCGGGCCGACGCTGAGCAAATACGCGATCGAAGAGGGTTTGATTGTGCGCGCGCTGCCGCTCTCGACCGCCATCTCGTTTTCGCCGCCGCTGGTGATCAGCGAGAGTGAGATCGACGAAGCATTGGCGCATTTCACCACCGCGCTGAACCGCCTCACCGACGAGCTGGTGCGCGATGGTTCATGGCAAGCGCAGTAGAGCGACTTAAACTTTAGGCCTGGCTAGCAGATCTCGAACAGGCCGGCGGCACCCATGCCGCCGCCGATGCACATTGTCACGACAACATGTTTGGCGCCGCGCCGCTTGCCTTCAATCAGAATGTGGCCGGTCATGCGCGAGCCGCTCATGCCGAAGGGATGGCCGATCGAAATCGAGCCGCCATTGACGTTGAGTTTGTCCATTGGAATGCCGATCCTGTCGCGGCAATACACCACCTGTACGGCGAAAGCTTCGTTGAGTTCCCAAAGGTCGATGTCTTCGACCTTGAGGCCGGCGTTTTTCAACAGCTTCGGCACGGCGTATACCGGGCCGATACCCATTTCGTCCGGCTCGCACCCGGCGACGGCAAAGCCTTTATAGATACCGAGCACCGGCAGGTCTTTTTGCTGCGCCAACTTGGCCTCGGCCAAAACGCAAGCCGAGGCGCCGTCCGAAAGCTGCGATGCGTTGCCGGCGGTAATGGTAAAATCAGGCCCGCGCACCGGGGCAAGTTTGGCCAGCCCGTCGCGATTGGTGTCGGCGCGATTGCCTTCATCCTTACCGAGGTTTGTTTCGACCTCGCTGACCTCGCCGGTTTCCTTGTCGGTGACCGACTTCACGCTGGGCAGGGCGACAATCTCATCGTCAAAGCGGCCCGCCGCCTGCGCGGCCGCGGTGCGCGTTTGGCTTGACAGCGCGTATTCGTCCTGGGCTTGCCGATCGACCTGGTATCGTTTCGCCACCACTTCAGCGGTATCGATCATCGGCATATCGAGATCCGGGTAGTTGGAGATCAACCACGCCTCATCCTTGTCGTGTTTGTTGGCCGTGGGTTGAACGAGAGAGATCGATTCGACGCCACCGGCAACCATGACAGGCACGCCGTCCACCATGATGCGATGGGCGGCGCTGCTGATCGCCTGCAGGCCGGAACTGCAATACCGGTTGATCGTGGTGCCCGAGGTCGTGACCGGAAGGCCGGCGCGGATGGCGGCCCGGCGGGCCAAGTTAAAGCCGGTGGCGCCCTCGGGATATCCACATCCGATGATAACATCCTCGACCTCGGCCGGCTCGACACCAGCGCGGCCGACAGCATGTTCAATGGCGTGGCCCATCAGCGTCGCGCCGTGCGTCTTGTTGAAGGCACCTTTGAAAGCCCTGCCGATCGGCGTGCGTGCGGTTGATACGATGACGGCTTCTCTCATGGCTCTTTATCCTATTGTTCGCTGAAGCGCTAAGCAGCGCGATAATATGATGCGCTCAGGCTATTCACAAGAATAGGGGCCTTAAATGGGAAATTGCTTTCTACGTCGCGGCTATCGCGGCTTGCCTCAATTCAGCCACTAGAGGCTCTTCCTCACGCAGCGCCAAGCGAAAATTTTCCAGCGCTAGAATATGCTAGATTGAGCGTTTGACATGCCTTATTTTCGATGTGTTTAATTCGACAATATCTGCTGCAAGAAAAATGACGGGAGCTAAATGGAACTCACCGCTGGCTTGGAGATCTTGGCGCGATAATACCGAGCCCTGAAATATTTCTTCCCCTATAGAGTAGGTGAGCTTCTCTTAAGCGATAACTCACGAGTGATCTGATCGATCACTCATATGGCTGGTTTGGAGAAATTTAATGCGACATATTCTGGGAGTGGATATTGGCGGCACTTTCACCGATTTCTCGCTCATAGACGATGCGGGTGAGATAATCTTGTGGAAGGAGGCGACGACACCGGCGGACCCGGGCATCGCCATCCGCGAAGGCCTCGCGGCGCTCGCCGCAGCGCGCGGCATGCAAATCCGTCAATTCGTCGAAAGCCTGGATTTGTTTGTGCATGGCCAGACGATTGCGACCAACACCGTGATCCAGCGCAACGGGCCAAAAACAGGGCTGCTGTGCACCGAGGGTTTTCGCGACGTGCTCTACTTTCGTGATGGCTTTAAGCCGGACCGCTACAATGTGAGCTTGCCGAGAGAAAAGGATTTCATCCGCCGCGATCTTCGCCTGGCGGTGAAGGAAAGAATCGATTATCGCGGCGACGTGCTGCAGGCGCTTGATGAAGCGTCGGTTCATGCGGCGGTCAAAACCTTTAAAAAACAGGGCGTCGAATCCATCGCCGTCGCGCTGCTCTGGTCTATCGTCAATCCGAGCCACGAGCAAAAGGTAAAAGAGATCGTCTCAAAGCAACTGCCCGGCGTGCCGGTGGTGTTAAGTTCGGATGTGTTGCCGATGATTCGCGAATGGGAGCGGACGTCGAGCACAGTGTTAAGCGCCTATATACTGCCCGGGATTTCCGAATACACGGTCAACCTAGAGAAATATTTATCCGAAAACGGCTTTGCCCATAATCTTTTGGTCATGCAGCTGAATGGTGGTACGGCGACAGTTGCTCAACTTTTGAAGCGGCCGATATACGCCTTGGCCTCGGGACCGGCGGCGGGCCCTTCCGCCGGGCTATACTGCGCCGAACGGGTGAAAGCCAAGAACGTCATCACCGTCGATATGGGCGGCACCAGCTTCGATGTTTGCATGGTCACCGATGGCCACCCCGCTCTCACCCAGGACATGCGTATTCACGACAACCCCGTCGGCGTGGCTGCGATTGAGGTGCACTCTATTGGCGCCGGTGGCGGCAGTATTGCCTGGATCGACAAAGGTGGTGCGCTTCAGGTCGGACCGCAAAGCGCCGGCGCCGAACCTGGCCCGGCTTGTTATGAACTCGGCGGCGATCAGCCGACGGTTACCGATGTCAATGTCGCTCTGGGTTACATTAATCCGGACTACTTTCTCGGCGGCAGGCGCACGATCAACCCTGACGCTTCGACACGCGCCATTCAAAAATTTATTGCAAAGCCATTGGGCCTAACCAATGAACAGGCCGCTGATGGCATTTTCCGTATTGTGAACACCAATATGGTGAATGCTATTCGGGTTGTCTCGGTGGAAAAAGGAATTGATCCGCGTGGTTACACGCTGGTCGTTGGCGGCGGTGCCGGCGCAATCCATGCCGGCTCACTCGGCCGCGAATTGGGCATGACACAGGCGATCATCCCGCGTTACGGCGGCGTGTTTTGCTCCTATGGCATGATCGTCAGCGACGTGCGTCTCGATTTGGTCCGGGCGTTCGCCTCCAATACAGCGGCGCTTGAACTCGAACGCATCAACAAAATATTTTCCCAACTTGAAGCGGAGGCAATTGCCGAATTGAAATCGCAGGGCTTTCCGCGCTCTCGGATTGAGATCAAGCGCTTTGCCGATGCAAAATATTCCAATCAAATTCACGAGCTGACGATCCCGCTGCCGTCGCGCGGTAAGATCAAGAAGAGCGATGTCGGCACGATAGCCGAGGAATTTCATGGCCTGCATGAACGTATGTTCTCTTACTGTGTGCGCGAAAGTTCGGTAGATTTATTCCATTGGCGTGTCACCGCGCTCGGCAAGCTGCCGGACAGAGAAGCGCGCACCTTCAAGCGCACCCGTAAATCTGTATCCGACGCCCAGAAGGGAACACGGCCGATTTATTCCAGTGAAGCGGGTAAATTCAAAAAAACCAAAATATATGATGGCGATCGATTGCAGCATGGCATGACGGTCGAAGGCCCGGCGGTTATCGAGCAGAAGAACATGACGATTGTCGTCCTGCGCAAGCAGACGCTCAAGGTCAATCGCTACGGCGATTTTGTCCTGGCGATAAATTAGGAGCTGATCGCATGGCTCGGACATCCACGCTACGCCACGGCGGAAAACGCACGGCCAAAAAATCACCCGCCAAATCCAAAACCACTCTGGATCCGATCACCTTCTCGGTCATTCTCAATCGCTTCAATACGATTGCCAACGAGATGACTCTAACCATGGAAAAGACCGCCTGGACGTCGGTCATTGCCCTCGCGCGCGATTTTTCATGCGCTATCTATGACGCCAAGGCGCGCCAGATTTGTATGATGGACGCTTTGCCAATTCACACAAACTCCATGCATGTGGTGCTTCAGGAGATCGCCCGGGTGTTTGAGGATGATATCCATGACGGCGATGTAATCGCCTGCAACCACGCCTATAGCGGCAACACCCATATCGGCGATTTCGTCACCGCTTGCCCGGTTTTTCACAACGGCAAGCACATGTTTTGGACCGTGACCAAGGGCCATCAGCTCGATGTCGGCGCATTTATTCCAACCAGCGTCGCAGCGCCGGCGGAGAATGTATGGCAGGAAGGTTTGCAGCTTCCGCCGATTAAATTCTACAACAAGGGCAAGCGCTGCGACGATGTAATCCGAATGTACCTGGCCAATGTGCGCTGGCAGGAATGGCTTAACGGCGATTTGATGGCGCAGTTGGGCTCAATTTGGAATGGCCGCCGCCGTCTCGTCGAATTCGCCGAAGATTACGGCAATGACGAGATCGAAAAATATAGCGAAGGTATTCTCGATTACGCCGACAAGCGCATGTCCGAAGAGATCCGCGCCATGCCGGACGGTGACTATGATGGCGTCTCGTGGCTCGATTCGAATGGTAAGGGCGGCACCAATATCCAGATCGGCGCTCGCGTCTCGATTCGTGGCGACAAAATCCACGTCGATTTTTCCAACTCCGCGCCGCAGAATCCGAGCGGAAACAATTCCTCTTACGGCGTCATGCAGGCGGCGGCGGGAATCCCCATTCTATGTTCGATAGATCCGACGATCCCGCATAATGACGGCTGCCTGCGCCACATAACCGCCGATGCGCCGATAGGCTCGGTGTGCAACGCGGCCTATCCGGCTTCCACCTCGCTGGCCACCGTCGGGCCCGGCGACACCATGCAGGAAGCGGTATGGAAGGCCTTGGCGCATGCTGTTCCGGAACGCGTTCTCGGCGGTAACGGCAAGGACGGCAACCTGCCGATGCTGTCCGGCACCGATTCCAGGGGAGAAGCAGAAATCGAGTGGGGTTGTCTGTTTTTCAACGGTGGGCCGGCCGGCGGCGCCACGTCGAAGGCCGATGGCTGGCCGCTGATCATGACGTCGGCCGGAATGGGCGGCCTCAAAATCCTGAGCGTCGAATTGAGTGAACTGCTTTATCCGCTGCGCATAGACCGGCAGGAAATCGCCACCGATTCAATGGGGCATGGTAAGCACCATGGCGGCCCCGGGGTCGACGTCCAAATCACCCCAACCAGCGGCGCCATGCATTGCGAGTTGTTTGGCGAAGGCCAAAGCAATCCACCGTTCGGCGCCATGAATGGCACGCCGGGTATTGGCGGCGGCAGCTACAAGGAAAATCCTGATAGCGGAAAACGCACCTACTGCTCCTCGAAGGGACGCCTGGTCATCGAAGAGGGCGAAATTTGGGCCGGCGTTTCAAGCGGTGGCGGCGGCTACGGCAATCCCCTGGAGCGCGATCCGGCGGCGGTTCTGGCAAGCATTAACAATGGATTTTTGTCGCTCAAATGCGCCAAGGCGGTTTACGGCGTGGTTATCGACAAGCGGACAATGTCGATAGCAATCGAGAAAACCAAGGCCTTGCGTAAAAAATTGAAATCCGCTGGCAAATCAAATGAAGTCACGACGCCGAATGTCCCGGGCTACGCGACTTGGGTGCGAAAGAACCTTCGTTCGGGCGATGAATACCTGATCGATCCGCAGTAACCGGTGAGATCGCCGAGCGCCGTGATATGACTGATATTTAGGGAAGTGAAAAATGGCAAAACTTCGTCCTAAACGTCGCAAATCGGGGGCCGCAACCGGCCGTCAAAAAGCGAATGGAAATTCCTCTAGCGCCCTCGATCCGATTACCTTTTCGGTCATTCTCAACCGTTTCAACGCGATCGCGGATGAGATGACGCTGACGATGGAGAAGACCGCCTGGACGTCGATCATCGCACTGGCACGGGATTTCTCCTGCGCCATCTATGATGCCAAGGCGCGTCAGATCTGCATGATGGATGCCTTGCCCGTGCACACAAACTCGATGCATGTGGTGCTGCGTGAGATCGCCCGCGTCTTTGAAGGCGATATTCACGATGGTGATGTGATCGTCTGCAATCATGCCTATAGCGGCAATACCCATGTCGGTGATTTCGTCACCGCCTGCCCGATTTTCCATGATGGCAAGCACATGTTCTGGAGCATGACCAAGGGCCACCAGCTCGATTGCGGCGCCTTCATTCCGACCAGCACGCCGGCCGCCGCCCAGAATGTGTGGCAGGAAGGCCTGCAGCTGCCGCCGATCAAATTTTACGAAAAGGGCAAGCGGCGCGAAGATGTCGTGCGCATGTATTTGGCCAATATGCGCTGGCAGGAATGGCTGTACGGCGACTTCATGGCGCAGTTGGGCTCCATTTGGACGGGCCGTCGCAGGCTTGTCGAACTCGCCGAGACTTACGGCAATGACGAGATGGAAAAATATGTCGAAGGCATATTCGACTATGCCGATATGCGCATGGCGAGCGAAATTCGCACCATGCCGGACGGCGATTACGATGGCGTCTCGTGGCTGGATACGGACGGCCAGGGTGGCACCAATATCGAAGTACGCGCCCGCGTCTCAATCCGCGACGATAAAGTACATGTAAATTTCGCCGGCTCGGCGCCGCAAACCCCGGGCGCCAACAATTCATCCTTCGGCGTCATGCAAGCGGCGGCCGGGATTCCCATCATGTGCGCCATAGACCCCTCCATCCCCCATAATGACGGCTGCCTGCGCCATATTTCGGCCGAAGCTCCCGAGGGTTCGGTGTGCAATGCGCAATATCCGGCCTCTACCGCCCTGGCAACGATCGGACCCGACGACACCATGCAGGATGCCGTCTGGAAGGCGCTGGCAAAGGCTGTTCCCGAACGCGTTATTGGCGGCAATGGCCGCATCCCAAACGTCCCTTTCTTCTCTGGCACGGACACTCGCGCGCCACAGGACAGGGAGTGGGGTTGTATGTTCTTCAACGGCGCGACGGCAGGAGGGGCATCGTCGAGCACGGACGGCTGGCCCTTGATCATGACCTCAGCAGGCATGGGCGGCCTGAAGATTTTGAGCGTTGAGATGAGTGAACTGCTCTATCCGATGCGCATTGACCATCAGGAAATTGCCACCGATTCCATGGGCCATGGCAAATATCACGGTGGGCCGGGCGTGAGTATTCGGATTACACCGACCAGTGGTGACATGGAGTGTAATTTGTTCGGCGACGGTCAAACCAATCCGCCGTTCGGCGTTATGGGCGGTACGCAAGGCATTGGCGGTGGCAGCTACAAGGAAAATATGACTACCGGGAAACGAACCTATTGCTCGTCCAAGGGCCGCATCATTATCGCCGAGGACGAAGTCTGGATCGGCGAATCAAGTGGCGGAGGCGGCTACGGCAAGGCGTTAAATCGCGACCCGGAATTGGTTCTCGAGAGCATCCTTGAGGGTCTGCTGTCCGTCGCCTGCGCCAAGAAAGTCTATGGCGTTGTGCTTGACAAGGCCGGCACGGCGGTCAATTACCCAAAAACCAAAGCGCTGCGCAAAAAGCTCGGGTCTGGCCGCACCTCAAATGAGGTGACGACGCCAAATACACCCGGCGCCGCCGATTGGGCGCAACGGCGTCTGCGGCCGGGAGATGAGTTTCTGATCGACCCGCAGTAATAGGTGGCTTAAGACTTCTAACGCCGCGCACCTCAATTCAATCTTGGAGCATTTGGAAAGGCACAATATGGCTAGGTCAGATTACGCGTTTTTTTATCCGTTTCGCGTGCGTTATTCCGAAATCGATGGCCAAATGATCGTGTTTAACGCTCATTATCTGACCTATTTCGATACCGCGATTTCAGAGTATTTTCGCGCTTTGCCATACGATTATCGCGAGCAGGTAAAAGCCACCGGAGAAGATTTTCACACGGTCAAAACATTGGTTGAATATTCTCAGCCGATTTACTTTGATCAGGATATCGACGTCGGCGTCCGAACCGCCCGGATCGGCAGGTCCAGCCTTACCTTCCGGCTTGAGATTCACCCCAAGGACGAAGATTCATGCCTTGCGTCGGGCGAAGTTGTTTGGGTCAATACGGACCAGACCAGCCAGCGCTCGGCAGCGCTCCGCGAGGAACTTACGGATAAGCTGCGTGCCTTGGATGGCGAGACAATGGAGGCGGCTTCCTAGGAGGCGCGAAAATATATGTGGCATGTGGGGATCGATGTTGGCGGTACGTTTACCGACCTGTTCGCATCGAATGAAGAAACGACCGAGACAATAACCGCGAAAGTGCTGACGACGCCCAAAGACAGATCGATCGGCGTGATGAAGGCGCTTGAATCGGCAAATATCAAGCCAGCCGATATCCGTGTCCTCGTGCACGGCACAACGACAGCGACCAATGCTTTGGTCGAGCGCAGCTATCCGCCGATCGCCATGATCACGACCGAGGGCTTCCGGGACGTCATCGAGATTGGTCGCCAACGGCGCCAACACCTGTTCGACCTGCGGCAAAAGCGACCGCAACCCATGGTCTCGCGCCGTCTGCGCTATACCGTTGCCTGCCGGCTTTCGGCCAAGGGCGAGGACATCCAACCCTTCGATGTGGCCGAAGCCAGAAATGTCGCGCGCGAGATAAAACGCCTGGCGATAAAATCTGTCGCCATCTGCTTTATTAATTCCTATGTAGACAACCGCCACGAAGCGCAAATGCGGGACATTTTGCTGCAAGAGCATCCCGACTGTCACGTCGCGCTTTCCTCCGAGACGGTTAAGAAATTTCGCGAACATGGCCGCTTTTCCACCACCGTCATTCGCGCCGCACTCCTGCCCGTGATGACGCGTTATTTTGATCGCCTGACAAACGAGCTGAACAGCAACGGCTTTGCCGGCTCTCTGCTGGCGATTAAAAGCAATGGCGGCATGATGGGTGTTGACCTCGCCATCGAGCGGCCGGAAGAATTGGTTGAATCGGGACCCGCCGGCGGCGTTGCCTATGCGCGCTATTTGAGCCAGACCACGGACTTCTCAAATATCATCCATACGGATATGGGCGGAACCACGTTCGACGCCTCAATTGTCGATCAGGGCGAGGGACTGATTACGCACGATTATCAACTGGAATGGGAAATTCCGATTGCCATTCCAATGCTCGATATCAGGAGCGTCGGCGCCGGCGGCGGCTCGATCGCCTGGATCGATACCGGCGGATCCTTGCGCGTCGGCCCGCAGAGCACCGGTTCGGACCCCGGCCCGGCCTGCTATGGACGGGGCGGTGAAGAGGCAACGGTCACCGATGCCAATTTTATGCTCGGCCGCCTTGACGCCACGCTGGGCGGAAAGATGGCCCTCGACGCCGAAGCGTCGACACGCGCTGTGGCAAAAATTGGCCAACAACTCGGCCTCGATCCGCTTGCAGCCGCCGAGGCAATTATCCTGATCACCTGCGAGAATATGGCACAAGCTATCAAGCTGCTGCTGACCGACCGGGGACGGGATCCGCGCGATTTCGTTCTGTCGAGTTCCGGTGGTGCGGGGCCGATGCACGCATGTTTCATCGCGCGCGCCATGAACATACCGCGTATCATTGTGCCCTCCCATGCCGGCGTAGCCTCCGCATGCGGCGCGATTTCGATGGATATCCGCCACGACCTCGACGCCTTCTATTACGCCCCCCTGGCGGAGGCGGATTTCAACCAACTGAACCAATTATATGCCTCGCTTGAGCGCCAAGGGCGGGACTTGCTGTCACTGGATGGGATTGATGAGGATCGAATAACGGTCTCGCGCCACGCACAAATCCGCTATATCGGCCAGTTATGGGAGATTTTGACTCCGATCGGAGACGGTGAACTGAGCGCTGGCGGCGCTCAAGAAATTTCCGATGCGTTTCATGCGGCGCACGACGCCGAACATGGTGTAAAATCGCCGACATTTCCGGTCGAGCTTGTCAGCATCGGCCTGACAGCGTCGGGTGAATTTATGCAGTCACTCTCAGACGCCGCGCCAAGCGCCAGCGCCGGTCACAGCGAAGCCGGCACCCGACCTGTTTATTTTTCCGGCGCGTGGCGCGATGTCGCCATATATGCCGGCGAGGCGCTGGAGGTCGGAGCGACGATCACGGGTCCGGCGATTGTCGACTATCAGCATTCCGAAACGGTGCTTCCGCCCGATACACACGCCACAATCGACGCCAACCGAAATCTCATGATCACTCTCGATGAAACAAGCTGAGCGCGACAAGGAATTATCACCATGGATATCGCCACAGACAATGCGCCAAAGATCAAAGACCTCGATCCGGTAACGTTTGAAGTTCTGCGCAGCCATTTTGATTTTTGCTGCGAGAGAATGAGCAAGGTTCTGCAGAAAACAGCCTTTTCACCTATTTTGAGCGACATCCTCGATTATTCGAACGCGGTCTACGATTCTGATATTCGCCTCGTCGCCCAGTCACCTGGCTGTCCGGTCCACATGGCGGCGATGCACTTTGCCGCGCATGCGTCGATCGACAAATACGGCAAGGAGAATTTGCATCCCGGCGACGTGGTGATTCTGAACGACCCGTTCGAGGGCGGCACCCATATTCCGGACACCACCTTTACCATGCCGATCTACAGAGGCGACGAGCTCTTGGGCTTCGCCGTAAGCCGGGGCCACTGGCAGGATCTCGGTGGCGGCGCAGCCGGCGGACAATCCTTTGGCACCCACATCGCCGGCGAAGGCTTGCGCATACCGCCGCTCAAACTCTTCAATGGCTATGAAATAAATCAAGATCTGCTGGCGCTTATCAAGAACAACACGCGCTGCCCGGAATATATCGAAGGCGATGTACAGGCCCATATGGGCGCCCTTAAAGTCGCCGAGCAAGAGTTCAATCGCGCTGTCGATCGCTATGGCTTTGATACGGTAACAATCGCCATGCGCGAGCTCATCGCCTATACCAACCGCATCAGCCGCAATCGTATTGCGGCGATTCCCGACGGTGAGTATAAGACCGCCGATTTTGTCGACACGGATGGCTTCAGCACCGAACCAATCAAACTCAAGGTCAAGATTATCGTCGAAGGCG
>CAZUVO010000089.1:0-14204 GCA_964623955.1 uncultured Rhizobiaceae bacterium | reverse complement strand
CTATCAGGTAGTGGTACATAGAACGGGGGCTTTACACGTCGAAGAAGCGCTTCGGGAGAGCCGGTCATTGCTTGAGACCGCCCAGGAGATCGCCAATGTCGGCAGTTGGGCGCTTTATATCGAAGGCAACCGGCAAGTCCGCACATTGTGGTCCGCCCAACTCTGCCGCATCTTCGGGGTCGCGGTGGATGCCTTACCGCGGGATTTCGACGCCTATTTACGTTTTGTTCACCCGGAGGACCGCGCCCTGACCGCGGAAAAATGGACCGAAGCGCTCGACACCGATTCGCCTTATGAACTCGAACACCGGATTGTCCGTCCCGACGGGGAAGAACGGGTTATCTATACCAAGGCGCTATCGATCCGTGATCAACCCGGCGAACCCGGCGGCATCAAACACTGGATCGGCGCCTCGAGCGACATCACCGAGCGCAAGGAAGCCGATGAAGCGCTGCGCGCCAGTGAAGCCCATCTGAGACAAGCGCAGCGCATCGCGCGCATCGGCAGCTGGGAATATAACGAGACCCGGGACGAATATATCTGGTCCGACGAAGTGTTTCGCATTTACGGGGTTATCAAAGGAGAATTTACGTTAAACCGGGAAAGCGTTTACGGCATCATCCATCCCGACGATCACGCGATCATGTTCGATGTCCGTGCAAGGGCGGAGAAAGGCGAGACCAATTACTCCTACGACTACCGCATCGTCCGCCCCGACGGCGAGACCCGAACGTTGCGCAACATGGAACTGGTGATCGAGCGCCAGGACGGAAAACTCCTCCACCGCGCCGGCACCGTGCAGGACATTACCGAACAGGCCAGCACCGAGGAGCATCTTCGCCAGGCGATGAAAATGGAAGCGGTGGGCCAGCTCACCGGCGGCGTCGCCCACGATTTCAACAATCTGCTCACCGTGATGCTGGTGAACCTTGAATTGCTCAAGGAGCGTTTTGCCGAAGACGAGAAGGGTCTTCGCTTTGTCGACATGGCGCTCGCCGCGGGTGGGCGCGGCGCCGAACTCACCCACCGCCTGCTGGCGTTTTCACGTAAACAGCCGCTCAACCCCGATGTTATCGACATCAACAAGCTGATTCCCGGCACCGGCGAATTGTTGCGCCGTACATTGGGCGAAAATATCGAAATCGAAAGCGTACTCGCCGGCGGCTTGTGGAAGGCGATGGTGGACCGCAGCCAGTTGGAAAACGCGCTCCTCAATTTGGCCATCAATGCGCGCGACGCCATGCCCGGCGGCGGCAAGCTCACCATCGAAACCGCAAACACCTTTCTCGATGCCGATTACGCCAGGCAGCGCCAAGACCTGGATCCCGGGCAATATGTCATGATTGCCGTGAGCGATACCGGATCCGGCATGGCGCCCGAGGTGCTGCACCGGGTGTTCGATCCGTTCTTCACCACCAAGAATATCGGCGAGGGAAGCGGCCTCGGGCTCAGCATGGTCTATGGCTTCGCCAAGCAATCCGGCGGCCATGCGGCGATCTATAGCGAGCCCGGCCATGGCACCAGCGTGAAGATTTATCTGCCCAGGGTGAGCGGCGCCGAAACGGGGCCGGCGAATGTAACCGGCGTGGGGGCGGCGCGGTCGGCGCGCGGCGGCGAGGAATCCCTATTGGTGGTCGAGGACGATGAAGCGGTGCGGGAAATTATTGCTTCGGCGCTTCGCGCCGTCGGCTACGAGGTCACCGAAGCGCCCACTGGCGAAGCCGCGCTGGCGCAGCTTGCGGTGCGCGAATTCAGCCTTTTGATAACCGATGTCATTCTGCCCGGCAACTTAACCTGCCGGGATATCGCCGATGCGGCCCAGGCGCGCCATCCCGGCATCCGCGTTCTCTATGTTTCCGGCTATGCGCGCAACGCCATCGTGCATCAAGGCAAGCTCGACGACGGCGTCAACTTGCTCTCCAAGCCCTTTACCCGCGAAACGCTCGTCCAACGGGTGCGCGAAGCGTTGGACACGCCCGAAGCGTGACGCTTCGACGCCCGGCAAACGGGTAATATTTCCGAAATAAGGTGGCGCGCGCGGCTAGGTCAGATAGAAATCTTCGTTCCAGACCGTTTCGTAACCAAGGTCATCGAGCGACGCGACTGTCATGTTCGAGAGATAGTTCGCCGTGTCGATATAGCCGGTCATGATCTCGTTATCGAAGGTCTCTTCGTCCCAATGGGAATCGCGCGTGCCGCCACCGCCATCCTGCTCGACCGGCACGCCGGCATCGATCGCATCTTCGTAATCGCGCTGATAGGCGATGTTCGCCTCCACACCGTTGAAGAGCGGACTGTCGGTACCCGCGCCGTCCAGCAGGTCGAGATAGCTCCACACCGTGCCGAAGCCGATGCTGTGCATCATTTCGTGGAAGACGATGTCCGCCCACAGGCCGTCGGTGTGGTAAGTTTGCGCGTCGGCGACATCGAACTGCATGATCGCCGTCGCCGGCAGATAGCCGTCGGTGCGGATCGCCGTCGGGCCGGCCTGGCCGAGTATGCCGCCTTCGCCGTCGATCGCCTTCAATTCGGCGTCGATGCGGATATCGTCGATAACGTTGCCGCGGAAGAACACGTCCGCGATATCGCCGGTGATCAGGCTGCTGATCATATCCGCGGATGCGATAAACGCGTCCTGCAGATCGGCGGTCCAAGCTTTCTTGAAGACGACCTCGATATTGTAGGCGCCGTCGGCGCCGCTGGTATAGCTCTTGAGCGTGGTCTCGCCGCCGCCATCGTCACCGCCGCCACCGCCGCCGCCTTTGCCGCCGCCGTTTCCGCCGCCATTGCCGCCTTTGGCATAGGGGGTCGAGTCGAGGAACATCAAATCGTTCTCGCCCAGCATGTTCTGGCCAGGGGCCTCCCAACTCACCGTCGGCGTGTTGTCATACCAGAGGGACTGGCGGATCGCCTGGGCCGCGTCGAACTGGGCGCCGTCGTAATCGCCCGCCATGCGGATCGTCGGGCCGCCGGTAACGGAAACCTCCGGGCCGTCGAAGGAGAATAAAGATTCGTCGGATTACAGGACGCCGGCGAATTCGCCGTCTTCGTCCGTATCATCGCTCTCCGCTGGCGCGCCGAGGCCGGCAAATTCATTGTCTGGCGCGACCAGACCGGCCGCGTCGCCATCGTCGCCGAGCAGAGCGGTAGCGAAATCCTCGCCGACAATGCCGCTATCGCCGCCGAGCAGTTCGGCCGGCGTCGGCGCCGTCGTCGCGTCGGATGAATCCGTTTCGCCCGGGGTCGCACCCAGGCTGGCAATTATATCTTGCGTTCTGTCGGTCAAACTCATGATCGTTTCCCCCGACCGTTTGATGGACTGATAAATTCCAACAGATGCGTATTAAGATACCATAAACAGCCCCAACCGTCGACGCGAAAAGCGAAATAAAGTTAACAATAGCAACTATTTAGCGGAAAGTGGCGGTGGCTGGGCGACTCAGCTCAATCCTCGCGAAACGCGCGATTGAAACTGCCGGAAAGCGGGCTGATTATCGCTTCCAATGCGGTGCGTTCGCCGGTGGTGATCATCACCTCGGCCTGCATGCCGGGCTGCAGTTCGGCATCCGACAGGGCCGCCGCGATATCCTCCTCCGCAAGCCTGACGCGGGCGATGTAATAGCCGACGCCGGTGCGCTCGTCGGTGAAGCGGTCGGCGGAAACATAAGTGACGGTGCCGGGGATCGGCGTCACATCGCGCTGACTGAAGGCGGAGATGCGCACTTGCGCCGCGAGCCCGACATGCACCACGTCGATATCGCCGGGATCGACCTGCGCCTCGATCACCAGCGGATCGTCCTTCGGCACGATATCGAGGAGCGGCGCGCCGGGTCCGACAACGCCGCCGGTGGTATGGACATGGAGGCTCACCACGGTGCCGGCGATCGGCGCGCGCACCTCGGTGCGCACCAGCTTGTCCTGGCTGGCGCGGATCTGCTCGGCGAGATCGAACATCTCCGATTGGGTGGCGCTCAACTGCTCGACCACTTCGTTGGTGAACGAGGTGCGCAATTCCGAAATATGCAGCTCCGCCTCGGAGATGCTCTGCCTGGCGCGCGCGATGCGCGACTGGTTCTGGCTGCGCCGGCCTTCAAGCGCCGCGGTCTCGCGCTCCAGGGCGAGCAGGCGCGCGAGGCCGCGATCGACCAGCCGGCGGACATCCTTGATTTCCTCGGCGATCAGTTCGAGCTGTATGTTTTCCGCTTCGATCTCGCCCTTGAGGCCGGTGATCTCCTCGCCGAACTGGGCGATGCGCCGGCCGAGTATCTTGGTCTGATGGATAAAGGATTCACGCCGCGAGTTGAAGATATTGATCTGGCCGGAAACCGATTCGATGACCTTGGGCTCCTCGAGCTGGTCGAGCAGCCAATCGGGGAAGTTTACCTCTTTCATCCCGTCGCGCTCGGCGATGAGGCGCGCTTCGACAGCGCTCGCCACCATGTAGCGGCCGCGCAACAGCTCCAGCTCGGCGCCCGATTGGACCGTTTCCAGGCGGATCAGCACCTGGTCCGTCGTCACCTCGTCGCCGTCGCGCACGAGGATTTCGCTGACGATGCCGCCTTCGAGATGCTGAACCGTCTTGCGGTTGCTGTCGATGGTGACCTCGCCCGGCGCGATGGCGGCGCTTTGCAGCGGTGCGAGCGCCGCCCAGCCGCCGAGCGCGCCGAAAAAGAGCGCGATGATCAGAATGCCGGCGACGATGGGAAGACGCAGACCGAGGCGCCCGAGGGTCGCGCCGCTGGAAGCTTGTTGTGGCTGCAGGATCATGCCGTTCTCCCTACCCGGCCCTGGGCGCGGATTCGTCGCCGGTCGGCGCGGCAACGGCGGGGAGGATTTCATCGCGCGGCCCGAAGGCGCGCACGGCACCCTCCTGCAGCACCAGCACCTTGTCCATATTGCGCAGGATGCTCGGCCGGTGAGCGATGATCACCATAGTCACGCCCTTTTCATGCAGCGTTCCGAGCGCTTCGACCAGGGCCGCCTCGCCCTCGCTGTCGAGGCTCGCATTGGGCTCGTCGAGGACGATGAATTTGGCATTGCCGTAGAGCGCGCGGGCGAGCGCGATGCGCTGGCGCTCGCCGCCGGAGAGCGCCGCGCCGCCCTCGCCGATCTCGGTTTCATAGCCCTTCTCCAGGCGCATGATCAGATCATGCACCCCGGCCATGCGCGCGGCCTCGAAGATGGCTTCGGACTCGCCCTCCGTCATGCGCGCGATATTTTCCCGCACCGTGCCGCTAAAGAGCTCCACATCCTGCGGCAGGTAGCCGATATATTGCCCGCGGTCCTCCGCGTCCCACTGCGCCATATCCATGCCGTCGAGGCGGGCATGGCCGGCGCGCGGCACGAGATTGCCGACCAGGAGGCGCGCCAGCGTGGTCTTGCCCGAGGCCGACGGGCCGATCAGCCCCATCGCCTCGCCGGCGGCAAGCTCGAAGGAGATGCCGCGCAGCACCGCGTCCGAGGCGCCGGCATGGACGTAAGACAGCCCCTCGACGCTGAGCGTGCCGCTCGGCGTCGGCAGCGGCATGGCGGCTTCTTTTTCCGGCCGAGAGCCGAGCAATTGCTTGATGCGCTTATAGGCATCGCGCGCCGAGACCGCCGAGCGCCAGGTGCCGATCGCCTGTTCGACCGGCGCCGGCGCGCGCGCCATTAAGATCGAGCCGGCGATCATCACGCCGGGCGTAATCTCGCTTTGCAATACGAGCCAGGCGCCGGTGCCGAGCATGGCGATCTGCAGGATCAGGCGACAGAATTTCGATGCCGAATTGATCGCGCCGGAGCGGTTGGACGCGCGCGCCTGGAGCGCCGTGGTCTCGGCGTTCTGCTCCTGCCAACGGCGGATCAGATTGGGCGCCATGCCCATGGCGTTGATCGCATCGGCATTGTGCACGGCGGATTCCGCCTGACGCAGGGCGCCCATCAATGACAGGTTCGAGCGCGCCAGCACCTTGCGTGTCGCCAATTCGTTAAAGAGCGCGAGCCCGAACAGCACCACCGCGCCGGCCACGGAGATCCAGCCCAACAGCGGATGCAGCATAAAGACGATCAAGATAAAGATCGGCGTCCACGGCGCATCCATTATCGGCAGAATGCCGTTGCCGGTGAGGAAGGAGCGCACGGTCGAGACATCGCGCAGGCCCTGCACCGAAGGCTCGCGCCCCCTGAGGCTGCCCTCGATATTGGCCGCCAGCACGCTGCCCGAGATGCGCCTATCGATCCAGGTGCCGATCCACACCATGACGCGCCCGCGCACCACCATCAGCCCGGCCATGGTGAGAAGCGCGACGACGGCGATGACGGTGAGCACCATCAGCGTATCGGTGCTGCGGCTGCCGAGCACGCGGTCGAACAGTTGCAGCATGTAAAGCGGCGTCGCCAGCATCAGGAGATTGATGAACAGGCTGAACAGCGCGACCGCGAAAAACCCGCCGCGGCACGCCGCCAACGCCTGACGCAATTCCTTATTGGTCGCTGGTTTTGCCATCGCCTCGAAATCGGGTTCGCTTGCTGAATCGGGTCATGTTGGATTGGGTCATGGGTGGCGCCACTCCTCGGCGGCTTGCCTCCCTTCGTGCATCGCGTGGATTGCCGCGCGCCGGCACACTTCCTGCTTGCGGGGCGGATTCTCGTTCAGGTGCTGTTCCCAAGTCAAGCTGGCAATTCATGGCGGTCGCGGGCCGATACTGCTATCGTCGCGCCGAGACAGCGAGAAAGTAACCCCGCCGATGAACCGCCCGCGCTACTTATTCCTCAATATCGGGCACTTCTACGACCATCTGTTCATCATGTTGTTCTCCACCGTCGTGCTGCGGTTGGAGGATCATTTCGGCCAGCCTTACGGCGAGTTGTTGTGGCTGGCGCTCCCGGGCAGCATCGCCTTCGCCGCCGGCGCCATACCGGCCGGCTGGCTCGGCGACCGCTGGAGCCGCTCCGGCATGATGGCGATCTTTTTTGTCGGCATCGGCGCGGCGGCGATCCTCACCAGCTTCGCGCAATCGCAAACCGAATTCGCCATCGGTTTGTTTTTTGTCGGCTTGTTTGCCTCGATCTATCACCCGGTGGGTATTTCGATGATCGTGCAGGGCCAGGAAAAGGCGGGGCGTCTGCTTGGCGTCAACGGCGTGTGGGGCAATATGGGCATCGCCGCGGCCGCGTTGGTGGCGTCGACACTGGGCGAGTGGATTTCGTGGCGCGCCGCCTTTTACATCCCCGGTGGCGTGGCGATTGCCACCGGCCTGGTTTATCTCTGGGTGTCGCGCTCCTGGCCGCTGGCGGACAAGATTGCCGGCGAGAAGAAACACGATATCGGGCGCGCCGTCGCGATATCGCCCGAAGCACGCCAGGCGCTGTGGCGCGTCATCGTGATCCTCACCATGGGGGCCCTGTTGACCGGCATCATCTTCCAAACCAGCACCATCGCGCTGCCCAAAGTGTTCCAAGAGGGCCTTGCCGATCTGACATCGTCGGCGCTCCTCGACGGCGGCATGGTAACGCTTGTGTTCGCCATCGCCGCCTTTTCGCAAATCGCCAGCGGTCAGTTGATCGACAAATTTTCGATCAAGTCGGTGTGGATCACCATCCTGTTCATGCAGGTTCCGCTGTTGATTCTGGTCGGCCTGTTTGCGCAATCCGGCATGTTGATCGCCGCCTTCGCCGCACTGATCATCGTCTTCAGCGAAATTCCCATCCAGGATGCGCTGCTCGCGCGCCATGCGCCCGAACATCTGCGTTCGCGGCTCTATGGCTTGAAATTTTCGCTCGCCCTGGGCGCCGGCGCGCTGTCGGTTGTGATTATCGCCAGTCTGCACGGCGCCGGCGGGTTCACCTGGCTGTTCGGCCTGTTGGCGGCCTGCGCGCTGGTCCTCGGCACGGCGGCGTTCTGGTTGCCGGCCCGCCCGCACCATCTCGAAGCGCAGGCAACCGCCGGCGCCGAATGAGACCGCTTTAGGCCAATTTCCCGAGCGCCGGAATATCCAGAAGTTCGATCGCGTCGCGCGATGTGCGGCGGATGAGGCCGCGCCGTTTAAGCTGGGTGAGCGTGCGGCTTACCGTCTCCTTGGAGAGGCCGAGATAATCCGCCATGTCGGCGCGCGACATGGGCACCGCCACCGGGCTCGCCGGCGTGCCGTGGCGCCGGCCGCGCTCGGAAAGACGCAGCAGGAAAGTCGCAACTTTCTCGCGCGAGGTTTTGCGCCCGAGCAGCAGCATTTGATCCTGCGCTTCGGCGATTTCGTGATTGGCGATGTCGAACAGGCGGCCCTTGAGGCGTGGAAACCGCACGAACAATTCGTCGAGCGCCGAGCGCGGAAAGCGGCAGAGAGTCACATCGGTAATCGCCTCGGCGCTGTAGGCATAGGCGTCCATGCTCGCCAGGCCGAGAAAATCGCCGGGCATGAGAAATCCGATCACCTGCAAGCGGCCATCGACCATCAGCTTGTAGAGCTTGATCACCCCGCCGGTGACATTGAACAGATGGCCCGCCGGATCGCCCTCCTGGAATATGATTTGGCGCGCCTCGGCGCCGACATGGGTGGCGATGGCCGATAATTCGCCGATCTCTTCTTCGCGCAACCCGGCGCAAAACGTCATCCCGCGCACGGCGCAGACCCGGCAATAGGCCGCCATGCAGGGCGCCGTGCGCAACCCGTTCGGTTTTGCCCGCGGCAAGACCGTTTCGCGCTCATAGCAATAGTCTTGTTCACCGCTGCGCGATGATTGATCGAAACCGGCGCTGGCGGGCTTCAGCATGGGTGAGCCTCCCTGCCCCTTGTCCAATATGCCGTAGAAATTCGAAACCGCCGGAGATCATAGCGGAGTTACCATAGATATATAATGGTTTTACTCTGGCCAGCCCGATTGCAGCGGTTTGAATTTTTGATCGATATCATGGCATTCAGCCGCTAACTGCTTATGATGGTGTAAGAAACACGCTTGCCCGGATCAGGGAGGTACGGCCATGGCATTCAAATCAATTCTGCTTCATCTCGATGGCGGCACGCGCGACGATGTGCGTCTCGATGCCGCGCTCATGTTGGCGGCGCGCGACGAGGCACATCTGACGGCGCTCTGCACCATTCCGCCGCTCGCCAACGGGCCCTATGCGGTCTATGCCATCGGCGCGGTCCAGGCGATTGCCGACGCGGAGCGCGAATATCTCGCCGAAGCGCGGGACAAGGCCGAGCAGTTGCGCGAAGGGGCCGAGGCGAAGGCGAAGAGCGCCGGCGTCGTCTTCGAGTGGCGCGTGGCGGAAGGCTTCGGCGAGGATATCGTGCCGCTTCATGCGCGCTATGCCGATCTCGCCATCGTCGGGCAGGCCGATCCGGACGCGGCGGATGCCGCGCGGGCGCGCCGGGTGCCGGTCCAGACGGTGATCGAAGCCGGCCGGCCGCTTCTCGTCATCCCCTATGCCGGCAGTTTCAAGACGCTCGGGCGGCGCCCGCTCATCGCCTGGAACGGCAGCCGCGAGGCGGCGCGCGCCGTGCATGACGCCCTGCCCATCCTCAAGCGCGCCGAGACGGTCTTCGTCCTCAGCATCGATGCCCCGGCCGAAGATCACATCGCCGGATTCGACATCTCCGCCTCGCTCGCCCGTCATGATGTGAAAGCGGAGGCGATGCGCACGGTCTCAAGCGATATCTCCGCCGGCGATATTCTGCTGTCGGAATGCGCCGAGCTCGGCGCCGATATGATCGTGATGGGCGCCTATGGCCATTCGCGTCTGCGCGAATTTGTCCTCGGCGGCGTCTCGGAATTGCTGTTCGATACCATGACCGTGCCGCTCTTCATGGCGCACTGAGCCGGCAATCGGATCGTCTCCGGGAGGGCGACGTTGGACAAAAAGGGCAGCTTTCATTTCTGGTATCTGCTCGTCGCCATCGCGGCGCTGTTGGCGTTGCAATATTTCTGGCTCGGCCGCGAGCCGGTCGACAAGCTCACCTATAGCGAGTTCCTCGCCGAGTTGGACGCCGGCAATGTCGAAGAGCTGACGGTCAGCGAATCCCGCATTCGCGGCAAGTTCCGCACCGAATCCGACAATGGCGCGGACTTTTTCGAAACCTTCCGCGTCGATCCGGATTTCGCCGAGCGTCTGGAAGAGCACGAAGTGCGCTTCGGCGGCACGACCGACAAATCGCTTCTCACCACGGTGCTGTCCTGGATCGTGCCGGCGCTCATCTTCGTCGGCATCTGGTTTTTCCTGTTCCGCCGAATCATGGCGCGCGGCGGTCTTGGCGGCGGCTATATGGAGGTCGGCAAGAGCAAGGCGCGGGTCTATATGGAGCGCCAGGTGGATGTCACCTTCGACGATGTCGCCGGCGTCGACGAGGCCAAGGACGAGCTCAAGGAGATCATTGAGTTTCTGCGCGGGCCGGAGCATTACGGCCGGCTCGGCGCGCGCCTGCCGAAGGGCGTCCTGCTGGTCGGCCCGCCGGGCACCGGTAAGACGCTGCTGGCGCGCGCCGTGGCCGGCGAGGCGGCGGTGCCGTTCTTCTCGATCAGCGGCTCGGAATTCGTCGAGATGTTCGTCGGCGTCGGCGCAAGCCGGGTGCGCGATCTCTTTGAACAGGCGCGCAAGCAGGCGCCTTGCATCATCTTCATCGACGAGCTCGACGCGGTCGGCCGCGCGCGCGGCGCCGGCCCGATGACCGGCGGCCATGACGAAAAGGAGCAGACCCTCAACCAATTGCTCGCCGAACTCGACGGCTTCGATTCGAGCTCCGGCATCGTCCTTCTCGGGGCGACGAACCGGCCGGAGATTCTCGACCCGGCGCTCCTTCGCGCCGGGCGCTTCGACCGGCAGATCCTCGTCGACCGGCCCGACAAGGTGGGGCGCGAGCAAATCCTCGGCGTGCATTTGCGCAATATCCGCGCCGGCCAGGATATCGACGCGGAGAAGATCGCCGCGCTCACCACCGGCTTCACCGGCGCGGACCTGGCCAATCTGGTCAATGAGGCGGCGCTCCTCGCCACAAGGCGCAAGGCGAAATCGGTCACCATGGAAGACGTCACCCGCGCCATCGAGCGCATCATCGCCGGCCTGGAGAAGAGGAGCCGCATCCTCAGCCCCAAGGAGCGCGAAGTGATCGCCTATCACGAGATGGGCCACGCGCTGACCGCGCTCAGCCTGCCCGGCACGGATGTGGTGCATAAGGTCTCGATCATCCCACGCGGCATCGGCGCGCTTGGCTACACCATCCAACGGCCGACCGAGGACCGCTTCCTGATGACGCGGGCCGATCTCGAACACAAAATGGCGGTGCTCCTCGGCGGGCGCGCCGCCGAGCGCCTGGTGTTCGACGAGCTCTCGACCGGCGCCGAGGACGATCTGTCGCGCGCCACCGATATCGCGCGCGGCATGGTCACCCGCTTCGGCATGGACGCGACGCTCGGCCAGATGAGCTATGAGAGCGATCCGAGCCCGTTTCTCGGCCAGGTGCCCGGCGTGCCGCGGCTGAAGGACTATAGCGAGGAAACCGCGCGCGAGATCGATTGCGCCCTGCGCGATTTAGTCGAGGCCGCCTTCGAGCGCGCAAGCGCCATCCTCGCCGAGCACCGCAGCCAGTTGGACGCCGGCGCCGCCCTCCTCCTGGAGCGCGAAACCCTCTCCCAGGATGAGCTGCAGGAGATCGCCGGCCGGCCCCGCCAGGAGGTCGCCGAAGCCGATTAGTTAGTCGTCCGGGAAGGTCACGCCGGCGCGGAGTTTGCCGACGAGCTGAGAGGCTTCCGAATAGGTGAAGCAGCCCGACCAGTCCGGCATGCGCGGATTGCCATGGCCGTAGAGAATAGCCGAAATCAGTTTCGGATTCGATTTGCCGCGCAGCGCATCGGGCTGGAGCGACGGCCCTTCATCGCCCGCTAATTGCGCGCCATGGCACAGCACGCAAAAGCGCGACAGGAGATAATTGATCTTGCCCTCCGGCGGGCAGGTCGAGGCCGCGGGCGCCGGGGCGAACACAAATCCCGCGACAAGAAGCGCCGTCACCGCCTTTAGCACGGCCGATTAGGGCGCCGCCTTGCGCACGGGTATCTTGCGCACCGCCTCCGCCGCAGCGGCGTTCTTGGGCACGCGCACGGTCAATATGCCGTCCTTGAAATCGGCGCTGATCTCGTCGCCGTTTGTATCGGGCGGCAGGCGGAAGGTGCGGTAGAAGGTGCCGTACATGCGCTCGGAGAAGAAATAACTCCGCCCCTCGCGCTCCTGCTCGCTGCGTTTTTCGCCGCGCACCATCACCACACCGTCATGCACACTGACATCGACATCCTCCGGCTTTACGCCGGGCAGCTCGATATTAATGCAATATTCGTCGCGTGTCGCCGAAGCGTCGGCCTGGGGCGCGAAGAAGCCGGCAATGCGCCGGCCGAGCCCGGTCAAGGGTTCGAACAAGTTGCCGAAGCTATCTTCCGGATGCCAGGACGCATGTGTTTTCTCGACCATGGAGACCCTCCGATCGGCCTTGCGCCGCGCCGCCTACCCGGCCTTGACGGATATCTTCTTCGTCGCCGCTTTCGCCGCCTTCTTTTTTGGCAGCGTCACGGTAAGCACGCCCTTCTTGAACTCCGCCGAAATCTTCTTTTCGTCGATATCGGCGGGCAGCGACATCACCCGTTCGAAGGCGCCGTAGGAGCGCTCCACCCGGTGCAGCTTCTTGTCCTTGGTCTCCTTCTCGGCACGCCGTTCGCCTTTCAGGCTGAGCACGCCGTCGGCAACGGACACATCGACATCCTTCTCTTCGACGCCGGGCAGATCGGCCTTGATCTCGAACGCCTTGTCGCTTTCGGAAACATCGACATCCGGCGCCAGCATGGCGCTGTCGCCATTGCCCCGGTCGAGATCCATGTCGTGCGCCATCGCGTCGAGCCAGCGGTCGAACTCGGGATAAAGCGGACGGAATGGGTTGTTCAGCAAGGCGCCGGGCAGGGAACGACTGCGCGAACGCCAGGGAGTCAGGTCGCGAAGACTCATCGTCGATCTCCTCTATCTGTTCGGCGCCCCGGCTGCCGGCAACTCGCCAATCACGGCAAATGATGCCCGTGGCCGGTAGCGCCAGGATGATTCAGATTAACCAAAACGTGCGCCGTTGACGTTGAGCTAGATCAAGCCTTATGCGCGGCGAGAAAGCGCCTGACTTCGGCCAGAAAACGCGGTCATTCGGGCTCGTGCTCGAGGATGATGTGGTTGCTGCCGTCGAGGGCGACGAACTCCGCGTCGGGAATCAGCGCCGCCAGTTGGCGGCCCTCCTCGAAGGGCTGTCGCGCATCGCCGCGCCGGTGCAGCACCAGGGTCGGCACGCGGACCTCCGGCAGCATTTCGCTGACATCGATCTCGTCGATGGCGACGCGCAAGCGCACGGCGTTCTCCGGCGTCGTCGTGGTGCGCTGGAGATCGTTGAACCATTGCATCTGCTCGGCGGTCGCGTCCGGCATGAATTGCGTGGTGAAGATCTGGCGGAAGGCGGGATTGTCCTGGCCCCAGCCCTCGCGCATCAGCGTCGCGATGGCTTCCTCCCGGTCGATATCCACCGGCGCGCCGCGATTGCGCGCGCCGCGCGCGAAACCGCCATAGAGCAGCAGGGCACCGACGCGCTCGGGATGGCGCACCGCATAGGCGATGCTCACCGCGCAGCCCTGCGACATGCCGAAGAGGGCGAAGCGCTCGACCCCGCTCGCGGCGACCACGGCTTCGAGATCGTCGACGAAGGCTTCGAGCGAGATATCGGCGACGTCCCAGTCCGACAGGCCGTTGCCGCGCTGATCGTAGCGCACGAAGTGGCGGCCGGCGGCGAACTCGCGCAGCATCGGGCGCCACACCGGGCTTTCCCAGTCGAAATCGAGATGGCTCAGCCAATTGGCCGTCTTGACCAGTGGCGGCCCTTCGCCCGCCGCCGTATAGGCGATGCGCACGCCATCCGAAGCGGTGCAGAAACGCACCGGACTGGCGCCGTCTTCGGCTTTGGGCCCCTCCGCCGCCGCCGCTTCGGCAATATCAGCGACGAAGCGGAAGCCGCGCCGGGGCGCGGTGTGGATCACCGCCTGGGTCCGGCCATCGTCGCCGACGGCGCGACGCGCGGCGTTGATGCGGCTGTTGAGCGTCGCGTCCGAGACGATGCGGCCCTGCCACACCACCTCGATCAGCTCGTCCTTAGGCACCACCCGGTCGCGATTTTCGATCAAATGGAGGAGCAGGCTGAACACTTGCGGCTCGACCG
>CAZUVO010000088.1:0-14231 GCA_964623955.1 uncultured Rhizobiaceae bacterium | reverse complement strand
ACAATAACGAAGCCTCCTGGACCCAGGTGCTCGAACAGCTCGAATTCATGGCCGACGCCACCAGTATCCCGATCCTGGTCGACGGCGATACCGGCTACGGCAATTTCAACAATGTGCGCCGGCTGGTGACAAAACTGTGCCAGCGCGGCATCGCCGGCGTCTGCATCGAAGACAAGCTCTTCCCCAAGACCAACAGCTTCATCGGCGAGGGCCAGCCGCTCGCCGATATCGAGGAATTTTCCGGCCGCATCAAGGCCGGCAAAGACAGCCAGGACGATGCGGATTTCCAGATCGTCGCCCGCGTCGAGGCACTGATCTCGGGCCATGGCATGGCGGAGGCGCTGCGGCGCGCCGAGGCCTATCACGCTGCCGGGGCCGACGGCATTCTGATCCATTCGAAGAAGGCGGAAGCCGACGAAATCCTCGCTTTCAGCCGCGAATGGGCCGGACGCGCGCCGCTGGTGATCGTGCCGACCATGTATTACGCAACGCCGACCGACGCCTTCCGCGAAGCCGGCATTTCCCTCGTTATCTGGGCGAATCACAATCTCCGCGCCGCGTTGAGCGCCATGCGCGACACCAGCCGGCGCATCATGCAGGAGCAATCGCTGGCTTCGGTTGAAGGCCATGTGTCGAGCGTCAAAGAGATTTTCGACATTGTCGGCCAGGGCGAGCTGGCGGCGGCGGAGGCGCGCTATCTCAAGCCCAAGGGCGGCGATTTCAAAGGCATCGTGCTCGCCGCGTCGCGCGGCTCGGCGCTCGGCCCACTGACCGAACGCCAGCCCAAATGCATGCTCGATATTCGCGGCCAGCCGCTACTTCACCGACTGGTGACAATCCTCAATGCCGGTGGTTTGCGCGATATCAGCGTGGTGCGCGGCTACCGGAAAGAGACCATCGACCTGGCCAATATCCGCGCCATCGACAATGACGCGTTCGCCGAGACCGGCGAGGCGGCGTCGCTCGCCTGCGCCGCCGAGCAGTTGGATGGCGCCGCAATTATCTCTTACGGCGATATCCTTTTCCGGCCCTATATTCTCGAAAACCTGCTCGCCTCATCGGGCGATATCACCGCCGTGATCGACGCCCGCTGGCGCGGCGACGGGCACCGGGCGGCGGGGCGCCAGGTGGATCTCGCCACCTGCAGCCGCGCCTTTACCGGCGAATATCTCGACGAGGAGCCGGTCCTCTTAAACGCTATTCATACCAGCGACGGCATCGGCAAAGACGACGGCGAGCCCTCAGGCGAATTTATCGGCCTGATCAAGCTGAGCGCCAAGGGTGCCGAGGCGGTGAAGCGCGAGCTCGATGCGATGAAAAGCGAGGGCGTGCTGGAAACGGCCGATCTGCCGACCCTCCTCAACCGCCTGATCGCCGGCGGCGAGCCCATCGAAGCGCTTTATGTCACCGGGCATTGGCTCGATGTCGACGATGCCTTCGATCTCGCCAAGGCGCGCAACCTGGTGTGAGGCCGATAACAGGTAGGAGCGGCGCATGATCGCGGCGGGTGATTTTCTCGACCCCGCCCGGGCGCTCGGGTTCGACTTCTATTGCGGCGTGCCCTGCTCCTTCCTCACGCCGTTGATCAACCGGGTCATCTCCGATCCCGAACTCCACTATGTCGGCGCCGCGAGCGAGGGCGAAGCTGTGGCGATCGCCGCCGGCGCCTGGCTCGCCGGGCGCAAGACCGTGGTGATGTGCCAGAATTCCGGCCTCGGCAACATGGTCAATCCGCTGACCTCGCTTAATTGGCCGTTCCGCATCCCGAGCCTGCTGATCGTCACCTGGCGCGGCCAGCCCGGCCTCAAGGACGAGCCGCAGCATGAATTGATGGGTCAAGTCACCGATCAGTTACTTGACACCATGCGGGTGCCCCACGCGCCGTTTCCCAAATCGCCGGGGGACATCGCCGGCGTGCTGCAGACGGCAGAGAAAAGCATGGCGGATACCGGCCTGCCGTTCGCCTTGATCATGGAGAAGGGCTCGGTCGATGACGAAGCCCTCGATCAGCCCGCGCCGGCGCCGCCGCCGGCGGGCCGGCTGCAAGACGAATCGGGCGGCGGCGAGCGCCCGGCCCGTGCCCAGGTGCTGCAAAAGATACTCGATATCGCGCCTGACGACGCGGCGGTCGTCGCGACCACGGGTAAGACCGGGCGCGAGCTTTTCACCTTGGACGACCGCCGCCAGCAACTCTATCAGGTCGGCTCCATGGGCTGCGCCGGGGCCATGGGGCTCGGCGTCGCGCTCAATGCGGCGCGCCCGGTGATCGTCATCGACGGCGACGGCGCGGCGCTGATGAAAATGGGCGCGCTCGCCACCATCGGCGCCTACCGGCCGGACAATCTCGTCCATCTCATTCTCGACAATGGCGTGCATGATTCGACCGGCGGCCAGGCCACGGTCTCGCCCGGTGTCTCGTTTGCCGCAACCGCTCAGGCCTGTGGCTATGCGGAAAGCTATCTCTGCGATTCGCTCGACGGTTTCGCCGCCGCTATGACGGCGGGTCTCGCCGGCGCCAAACCGTGTCTCATTCATCTCCGCATGGCGCCGGGTTCGCTCAGCCCGCTCGGACGGCCGACGGTGACGCCCGAACAGGTGGCGCGGCGCTTCAAGGAATTTCTCGCGTCGTAACCCGTCCCGCTTCAGAGCGGCTCGACATCAGTTCCCGATACCGAGACCCGAACTTCGCGGCCCATCAGCTTCAACAGTATCAGCACCCGGTCTGAATCGATTTCGGCTTCGAAGATGCCTTCGAGATCGGCCATCGGCCCGCCCTGCACGCGCACCTGGTCGCCGGGCTTGATGGCGCTGCGCGCGATCTCGAAATTTCCGTCTTCGCCCGCCCGGGCACGTAGACCCGCGACGATTTCGTCGCCGATGGGGAGCGGACCTTCGGCGCCGGACACAATGGTATGAACACCAAAGGTCGAAAGTATCGGCCGCCACGGTTCGCTCGAGAGATCGAGCCGGACGAAGAGATAGCGCGGGAAGAGCGGACGCAGGACATTCTCCACCCGGCGCGCATGACGCCGGGTCTTGTGATACATCGGCAGCCAGACCTCATACTCCTGGCGCAGGAGATTGGTCTCGGCCCGTCGCTCCGAATTGGCCCGGCAATGGACCACGTACCAATGTCGCATTTGTCTTCCGAGCAGTTTCCGTTTCCAACGCGCCCTGATCCGAGTAGACTTCGCGCGGCGCGCAATCAAGCAAAATCCATGGCCTCGGAACAAATTACCGCAAGCTCGAAATATTCCGTCAAGCGGCTCGTCATGATCGCCGCCAAACTCGCCGTCACCGGAGTCCTGGTCTGGTATTTGCTGAACGAAGTAGATTTGGCAAAAAGTGGCGAACATCTGGCGTCTTTCGATGTCGGATGGGGCCTGCTCGCGATGCTGGCGCTGGCTTTCATTTTTCTCATTGCTTCGGTGCGCTGGCAGATTTATGCCCGGGCGCTTAACATTCCACTCGGCGTGGGTACCGCCTTTCGCTTCTATCTCATCAGCCAGTTTCTCGGCCAGGTGCTGCCGGCCGGCGTCGGTACCGATGCGGTGCGCGTATGGCTGTTGGCGCGGCGCGGAAATGCTGTCGGGCCGAGCGCCTCCAGCGTCGTTTTGGAGCGTCTTACCGGCCTGATCGGCAATCTCGTGCTGATTGCCGTTTTGCTGCCACTCACCTTTTCCTATGTCGACGATACCGGCGTCCGATTGATAATCATTTTGGTCGTCGCCATTTGCGCGGCGGGAATATCGGCCATATTCGGGATTTCGTTTGTGCCGCGCCTGATCACCAAATGGCGCAGCGTTGCCCTAATTTCCAAGCTGGCGGACATTGCCAGCGAAGCCCGGCGTGCCGGCTTCATGCTGAAGCCCGCCGCAACGGTCTTCCTACTCTCGTTTTTCATGATTCTCATTTCGGTATTGGCCGCCTATTTGATTGCGCTCGGACTTGATCTCGAGCTTTCGCCGGTGGCGTGCCTGGCGCTGATGCCTGTGGTTCTGTTGCTCGGCACATTGCCAATTTCCCTTGCCGGCTGGGGCGTGCGCGAAGGGGCGGCTATCACGACCCTTGGCTTTGCCGGTGTCGCGTCGAGCGAAGCGCTGGCACTGTCGATCCTGTTCGGCCTGTCGTTACTGGCCGTCAGCCTGTTCGGCGCGGTCTTCTGGCTATTCCAGGCTCGCGGCGCGGCGCTAAAACCGGTAAGCGAAAAGAAAGCCGGCAATGAGGCCGCGCTCTGATGAGTTCGAACGCCAATCCGCTCCGTCTCGTTACCGATTCGACCGCGGAGGAAGGGCGCGAACGCCGCGCCAGCCGGGTGCGCGAATATTACGACCGCATGGCGCCCGACCGCGACAAATGGATCGCGCGCAACGCCTATTTCCATGATGAAGATGGTCGCTACACGCGCTTTCTCATCCCCCCCGGACTCAAGGTGCTGGATTTGGGCTGCGGCACCGGCCATATGCTCGCCGGCCTCAAGCCGTCCGAAGGCCTCGGCATCGACATCAGCTCGAAGATGATCGAGACGGCGGCGCGCAACTATCCGGCGGAGAGCCACCCCAACCTCAATTTTGTCACCGGCGATATCGAAAACCCCGCAACCCTCGATGCGCTCGACGGACCGTTCGACGTGATCATCCTCTCGGATACGGTCGGCCTGTTGGAGGATGTCGAAGCCACTCTCGCCAGCCTACATCGCCTCTCTTCGCGGCAAACCCGAATCGTGGTCGCCTATTATTCCTGGCTGTGGACGCCGGTGATCGCCTTCGCCGAGCTGTTCGGTGCCAAGATGCAGCAGGTTCCGCTCAACCGGCTCGGGCCGGAGGATGTTTCCGGGCTGATGGAGCTTGCCGATTTCGACGTCATCAAGCGGGATTGGCGTCAGCTCATCCCGAAGCGCCTGTTCGGCCTCGGTCCGCTCGTGAACCGCTCGCTGGCGACCCTGCCGATCCTGCGCCGCTTTAGCGTGCGCCATTATGTGATCGCGCGCTCGCGCCGCCATGCCGGGCTCGAAAATCCCTCGACCACCGTCGTCATCCCGTGCCGCAACGAGCGCGGCAATATCGCGCTCGCGGTCGCCCGGGTGCCGGATTTTTGCGACGACATCGAAATCCTCTTCGTCGAGGGCCATAGCAAGGACGGCACCAAAGAAGAAATCGAGCGCATTATCGCGCGCCATCCGGAACGCGATATCAAGCTGATGGTGCAGGCCGGCGAGGGCAAGGGCAACGCGGTGCGCGAGGCGTTCGACGCGGCGCGCGGCGACGTGCTGATGATCCTCGATGCCGATCTCACCGTCCCGCCCGAGGCGCTGCCCAAATTCTACAACGCGCTCATCAGCGGCAAGGGCGAGTTCATCAACGGCACCCGGCTGGTTTATCCGATGGAAAAGCGCGCCATGCGGCCGCTCAATCTGATCGCCAATTTCTCCTTCTCGGTGATTTTTTCCTGGCTGCTCAATCAGCGTTTCACCGATACGCTGTGCGGCACCAAGGTGTTGACCAAGGCGCATTATCTCGACATCGCCAAGAACCGCGCCTATTTCGGAAATTTCGATCCGTTCGGCGATTTCGATCTCATCTTCGGCGCCTCCAAGCTCAACCTTAAAGTCATCGAAGTCCCCATCCGCTATGCCGAGCGGGCCTATGGCACGACGCAGATCTCGCGCTTCCGCCACGGCGTCCTGTTGCTGCGCATGGTGGTGTTCGCGTTTCGCAAATTGAAGGCTTTCTAGTGCCCGGCGCCGCGCCGGCGGCGGCGCATCTCGATGCATATCGCGGGACCTGGCGCAGCAAGGCGGCGCTTCGCGCCATCTATGGCGATTATTACCGGCGCATGGTGAAGGGGCTGAACGCCGGCCCCACCCTTGAGCTCGGCGCCGGCAGCGGGCATTTGCGCGAGCATCTCGGCGAGGTGGTGCTCACCGACATTCAGCCGGCGCCCTGGCTCGACGCCGCGGCGGATGCGCAAAATCTTCCCTTTCGCGCCGCCTGCTTCGAAAATATTCTGATGTTCGACGTGCTGCATCATATCGAAGACCCGCCGCGATTTTTTGCCGAGGCGGCCCGGGTGCTCAAGCCCGGCGGGCGCATGGCGATCCTCGAGCCGGCGATCACGCCGCTCAGCGGATTCTTTTACCGCTATATGCATCCCGAGCCGGTCGATATGCACCAGGACCCGTTCACCAGCCCGGAAGCGGACCCGAATCGCTCGCCCTATGACGCCAACCAGGCGCTGCCCACGCTTTTTTTCCGCCGCCACCGGGCGCAGTTCGAACGCCACTTTCCCGATTTCCGCCTGCGAACGGTGCGCCATTTGAGCCTCTTCGCCTATCCGCTCTCCGGCGGCTACCGGCGCTGGAGCCTGGTGCCGGCCTTTCTCGTTCGCCCCATTTTGCTGGGCGAAGACGCGCTCCTCGGCCTGCTTGGCCCGGCCATGGCATTCCGCCTCCTCGTCAGTATGGAGCGGAGATAAAGAGGTGACATCGGCATGATCGAAGCGCGCACGATATGGCTCATATTCGCCGCCGCGCTCCTGGTCCGTCTCGCCTATACGCTGGGGCTCTATGTCGCCATGGGCAGCGACGCCTTTCTCGTCGAGGATTCGGAGCTTTATCTCGCACTCGGGCGGGACTTCGTGGCGGAAGGCGATTTCGTCCGCTTTCATGATGATGCAAGGGGCTATGCGCCGGAAACCGAGCGCATGCCGCTCTACATCATTTGGCTCGCAATCCATCAATGGCTGAGCGGCTCGATGACGCCGCTCTTCCCGGCTCTGACGCAAGGCGCGGTGGATGCATTCGCCTGCGTCCTCATCGCGCGGACCGCCGCGTTGCTCGAGCCACGCCTGTTGCTGCCGGCTGGGCTTATCGCCGCGTTAAATCCGACCCAGTTCGTCGTCAGCGCGATGGTTCTGACCGACTCACTCTTTTTCTTCTTCATTTGCGTCATGCTCTATGCCGCCATCCGCTGGCTGCGCGAGCCGAGCTGGCGCTGGGCGCTGCTGCTCGGCCTCGCCCTCGGCCTCGGCGTTTCCACCCGGGTCATGTTGTTGCCGGCGGTCGTGGCGCTCGCCGTCATACTTCCGCTCGCCCTCATCTGGTTACGCCGCTTTCGCCTGGTCACGCTCGGCCATGTGGTTGTCTTCGTTGTCATCTGCGCCGCGCTCCAGGCGCCGATATTCGCGCGCAATGTCAGCACCTACGGGTCCGTGCAACTGACCAGCCAAGGCGGCGCGCATACATTATTCTGGCTCGCGCCGGCGGTGCTGGAAGCGGTCGACGGCACGTCGCACGCGAAAGGCGCGCAAATCATGCGGGCGCGCTACAAGACGGACATCGGTGGACCCGAATCGGACAATCCGTTCGAGCAGTCGGCACAAATGTCGGCTACGGCGTGGCGCGCCATCGGCGATCTCGGCGCCGGCGCCGCCATTAAGGCCTGGGTGACCGGCGCCGCGATCACCCTGTTCTCGCCCACCGTCATTCTCTCGCCGCCGGTAAGCAATCTGCCGCGCACTGGTTTTTTCGACATGCCCGGCGACAGCAAATGGCAGAAAATGTCCGCCTTCCTGTTCGACAACGACAATCCGACCTATGGCTGGGTGCTGCTGCTCGGCTTTCTCACCCTGTTGGCGGTGCGCGCGACACAGCTCGGCGGCCTGGCGCGCGGCCTCATCAATCGGACGAGCCGGGAGGTGCCAATCCTCCTCGCTCTGATGGCGCTTTGGATGCTTTATATATTGCTGGTGAACGGGCCCATCGCCTCGCCCAAATACCGCCTGCCGATCGAGCCTTTCACCGTGATCCTGGGCGCCTTCGCCCTTCTTTGGGCGCGGGACTGGCTCACGCGTCGCGCGGCGCGGCGGCGAGCAGGATAGCGCTCAACACGAGAAAGACGCCCTGCCACCAGGCTGCCCAGATCGAGAAATTCAGCATCGAGGACGACCAAAACGCGACGAAAACGGCGATGCCGGCTGCCGCCGTGCTGGGCGAAGTGACGCCAACCGCGAGCCAGCGGCGGAGCAGAAGCGCCAACGCCGCAAGCAGGGCCGCGAGACCGAACGCGCCGGTCTCGAGGAATATTTCCAACAGCCAGCTATGCGGATGGGAGGGGATGAGCGTCTGGTTGAATTTTTCGACCAGCACCGACGCGCCGGGAAGATAATTGCTGACATCGATGCCATGGCCGAAATAGGGCGCCTCCAGCGCCTTATCGAAGGAAAAGCCCCAGATATATTGCCGGTGCGCATCGACCAGGGAAACCGGCAATCCGATTTCCACCGGGCCGGCATAAACGCCATCGACAATCTGGTCGGGCTGCGGCGGCGCCGGCAGCCGGGTCAGAGTCCAGGCGCCGGCCGCCGCCAGCAGCACCGCCAGCAGGGCCAGGAACAGCCCCGCCGCGCGCCCGCGTAGCAATTGCCAGCGCTGGCAGCCATAGACGATGGCACCGACGACGGACCCGGCAACGAGGCCGAGCAGCCCGGCCAGACTGTCGACCGCGAGTATGATCGCCAGCGCGGCGGCGAGATGGAGAAGGCCGGCATAAAGCCAGCGCCCGCCGAGGCGCGCGCCGGCCCACGCCACCGCCGGCGCGAGGCAGGCCAGAGCAGAGCCGTAATATTTTAGAATCTGCGCGGCATTGACCTCGACCCAGCCCTTGCCGCGGAAGAGCCCGTAAATCGGGCTCGCCGCGTAGAGCCCGAGAAGAGCGATTAGCGCGCACACCAGGGCAGCCACGATCATCGCCCGCAGACAGGCTTCGAGCCCGCCGCGCTGGAGGAAATAATGGATCAGGGCGGCGATGGCGACCATGCCGACCATCCGTCCCCAGGTGGCGAGGGAGCGTCCCAGATCCGGCGAATCGGCGGTGCCGGGCAGCCAGAGGAGAAAAGTGAGGATGATTGCGAGGCCGAGCGGCCCGCGCGCGCCCTCGGCAAAACGCGAGAACAATTCGAGCCGCCCCGGCGCCGCCAGCAGTAGCAGCAGGCCGAGCGCCACCGCGACCCCGAATACCGTTGGGCTCGATGCCGCGAGCGGCACGCCGATGCCGCACAAGATGGCCGCGGCGAGCGCCCACCCATTCCTGTTCGCGACGGACAACGGCCCGGCTCCTCCATAATAGGGATAGGCAGATATGGTCATGTAACACCGCAGCCGGGAGGCGGCAAACCGCCAGAATGTCCTTTCCACGCCGGGCCATAGCGCGACGGCGGATTGACGGGCGGCGGGAGCCGGCGGTAGGTTCGCCGCGCAGCTTTTCCCAGCCTTTCGAGCCGAAAACGCGCATGATAATTCTCGGTGTCCACCCCGGATATCACGAGGCCGCCGCTTGCCTGTTCGACGAGTACCGCATGGTCTCGGCCGTCTCCCTCGAACGGCTGACGCGGCGCAAGATCGATGGTGGGCGGGTGCCCGAGGAGGCGATCGACGAATGCCTCGCCATCGCCGGCCTGACTCGGCAAGACGTCGATGCCGTGATGCTCGGGCGCGGCGCCTATCCGTGGCGTTATTACAGCCACTTTCGCGGCGGCCGGCTGGTCGAGGGCGTGGTGCGTCAAGCGATCGGCAAGGAGAAGCATAAGAGTATGGAGCGCGAGCTGGTGCGCGCCGGCCATGCCGATTCGCTGGCGCTCTTCAACGGTAAAAAGTTTCTCGCCGATTTCGGCTTCCGGGCGGAGACAAAACTCGCCTTCTTCAACCACCATCTCGCCCATGCGCTGCCCACCCTGTTCCACACCGGCTGGGACGATGCGCTGCTCTATACCTCGGATGGCGGCGGCGACAATGTGCAATACAGCCACCGCATCTTTCAGAGCGGCCAATTGCGCACCCTCTATGGTGGCGATGAATGTTTCGCCGGGCCGGCGCGTGTCGACAGTCTCGGCCTTGCTTATGGTTTTGCCACCCAGGCGCTCGGCTGGCGCATCAACCGCCATGAAGGCAAGCTCACCGGCCTGGCGGCGCTCGGCGAACCTTCCGCCGCCGACGCCATCGCCGCGCAATTCACCGTCGATGACGCGGCGCAAATCCGCTGCGCGTTCGCGACCAATCCGGAGCTCCGCGACTTCATGTTCGAGACCGCGAGGACAGTCTCGCGCGAGGACATGGCGGCCTCGATCCAGAAGGTGTTGGAGCGCATCACCCTGGCTTCCGTGCAGCGTCTCGTGGAGCGCAATGGCGTGCGCCGCCTCGGCCTCTCCGGCGGCGTGTTCGGCAATGTCCGCCTCAACCGCCTGCTGGCCGAAGAGACCGGCGTCGAAGAGGTGTTCGTCTATCCGGCGATGAGTGATCAGGGCCTGCCGGCGGGCGGCGTGCTGCAATTCCTCCTCGAGCGCGACGGCATGGAGACCTGGCTCGCCCAGCGCTATCCGCTGGAGACGCTTTATTACGGCCGCGATTGGGGCGGGGACGCCGATGACGTTCTTGCAGGCACGCCGGGCCTCGCCGCGATCTCCGACAATCCGGTGGAAAAGACGGCGGAACTTCTGACCGAAGGCAAGGCGGTGGCGATCTTCGGCCAGGGCATGGAATATGGCCCGCGCGCGCTGGGGGCGCGCAGTATCCTCGCCTCGCCCGCCGATGCCGGCATCAATGATTCGCTCAATGAGCGGCTCGACCGCTCCGAGTTCATGCCCTTCGCGCCGGTCGTCGCCGAAGAAGATGCCGCGACCCTGTTCGATATCGACGGGCGCAACCGCTACACCGCGCGCTTCATGACCATCACCTGCAACGTCAAACAGGATTGGCGGGCGCGCATTCCGGCGGTGGTCCATGTCGATGGCACGGCGCGGCCGCAGATCATTCGCCGCGCGCACAATCCGCTCTATTACGATATCCTCGCCGCGTTCAAGCAACGGAGCGGCCTGCCGACGATGATCAACACCAGTTTCAACGTGCATGAGGAGCCGATCATCAACCGCCCCGAGGAATGCGCCCGGGCGCTGGCCGACGATCGGGTGGATTACGTCGTCACCGAGCAGGCGGTTTACGGGCGCGAGGCATGAGCCTCACCGTCGCGCTCATCGGCAGCCTCGCCGCCCTGGGCGCCTGCTGGCTGTTGACCGGCGGCGTGTTGCGTCTCTTGAAACGGCGCGGCGTGCTCGACATCCCCAACGAACGTTCGAGCCATAGCGCGCCGACGCCGCGCGGCGGCGGCATCGCGGTCGTCGGCGTGCTACTTGCCGCTTGGCTTGCCTTCTGGCTGGTCGGCGACGGCAGCGCCGCGAGCGCCAATTTCTGGATCATACTCGCTGCCGGCGCGGCGCTGGCGGTGATCTCCTGGTTCGACGACGTGCGAGGCGGCCTGCCGGCGATCGTCCGGCTCGGCGCGCAGGCCATCGCCGTCGGCGCCGGGCTGTTCGCCCTGCCGGGCGAGGGCGCCGTTTTTCAAGGCGTGCTGCCGCCGGCGCTCGATATGGCGCTGAGCGGGCTGATCTGGCTGTGGTTCGTCAATCTGTTTAATTTCATGGACGGCATCGACGGCACCGCCGGCAGTCAGACGGCGACCGCCGGGCTCGGCCTGTTCGTCCTCGCGATCATTTCTTCCGCCGCCACCGGACTCGGCCCTTATGGCCTCGCGCTCGCAGCGGTGGCGCTCGGCTTTCTGCCATGGAACTGGCAGCCGGCGCGTATCTTTCTCGGCGATGTCGGCAGCGTGCCGCTCGGCTATGCGATGGGCTGGCTGCTGCTCGCGCTCGCCGCCTTCGGTTGGTGGCAGGCGGCGCTCCTCCTGGTGCTTTATTATCTCGCCGACGCCACCTTTACCCTGTTGCGCCGGCTTGCCCGCGGCGAAGCGATCTGGCGCGCTCATCACGAGCATTATTACCAATATGCCGTCGAAGCCGGGCGCAGCCACGCCCATGTGGTCGTGGCGGTGACAACGGTCAATCTTCTGCTTGCGGGTTTGGCGCTCGCGACTACAGTGTCGCCCACCGTGGCATGGGGTGCGCTCGGCGCCGGAATTCTGCTCACGGCAGCCCTTTTATGGTATCTTCGATTCGCCCGAATTAGAGCGGTCCATGCAGACTAGTCGCATCAACAGGACCTATGCGGTCGCCGCCTTCGATGTGGCCATGGCGGCTATTTCTTTCGCCGTGGCGCTGTTGCTGCGCCGCGGTGTCGGTAATTTTTGGCATGAATCGAGCGGCTTTTTCGTTGAGGGCATCCTGGCCTTCTGCGTGATCTCGGCCATCGTCTTCTGGCGCATGCGCATCTATCGCGGCTTCTGGCGCTATACCTCGTCGCGCGACGTCACCAAGATCGCCTGGGCGGCGGGAATCGCGATACTAATCTTCGTCGCCTTGCTCTTCGTCTTCACCCGGCTCGAGGCCTATCCGCGCTCGGCGCTGCCGATCAATCTCATGGTCCTTGTCGCGCTGCTCGCCGGGCCGCGCATTCTCTACCGCAGCTTCATGGAGCGCGGCCTCGCCGGATTTTTCCAGCGCGCAAACGGCGAACACCGGGTGCCGGTATTGCTGCTCGGCGCGGGCGACGATGCCGAGCTCTTCATCCGTTCGAGCCTGAGCGGCAGCGCCGCCAACTATCGGGTGGTCGGACTGGTCGATGACGATGCGGCCAAAATCGGCCGGCATATTCATGGTGTGCGGGTCTACGGCCCGGCGCATGATCTCGTCGCCATCCTGCGGACGCTCAAGCGGCGCGGCACCCAGCCGCAGCGTCTCATCCTTACCCCGGACAGTTTCGACCCCGACCGTCTGCGCGAAATTCTCGATGCGGCGGAAGGCCTCGCCATGCCCTTCTCGCGCCTGCCGCGGATGACCGATTTCCGCTCCGGCGAAGTCGGTGATATCGAGATCCGGCCGGTGGCGATCGAGGATTTGCTCGGCCGTCCTCAGACCACGCTCGACCGCAACGAAATGGCGGCGCTAATTCATGGCCGGCGCGTCTGCGTCACCGGTGCCGGCGGGTCCATCGGCTCGGAGCTGTGCCGCCAAATCGCCGGGCACGGGCCAGCCCATATGACCCTGATCGATAACTCGGAATTTAACCTCTACACCATCGACATGGAGCTGGCGGAGAAATTCCCCGACATTTCGCGCGACATGGTGCTGGGCGACGTGCGCGATATGGGGCGCCTGAATTCCACCTTCGCCGAGGCGCAACCGCAATTGGTGTTTCACGCCGCCGCGTTCAAACATGTCCACATGGTCGAGACCAACCCCAATGAGGGCGTGCTCACCAATGTTCTCGGCACGCGCAATGTGGCCGATGCCTGCGTTACCCATGGCGTCGCCGTGATGGTGCTTATTTCCACCGACAAGGCGGTCAATCCTTCCAACATCATGGGCGCGACGAAGCGTATCGCCGAGAGCTACTGCCAGGCGCTCGGCCTGTCGCTCGCCGAGGGCGATCAGGCGCATACCCGCCTCGTCACGGTGCGCTTCGGCAATGTGCTGGCCTCGTCCGGCTCGGTGGTGCCGCTCTTCCAGCGGCAAATCGCCGCCGGCGGTCCGGTGACCGTAACCGACCCGGAAGTCACGCGCTATTTCATGACCACGCGGGAGGCGGTGCAGCTCGTGCTGCAGGCCTCGGCGCTGGGTGCGCGCGGTAAGGGCGGGGAAATTCTCGTGCTCGATATGGGCGAGCCGGTGCGGATTAGCGATCTGGCTATCCAGATGATCCGCCTTGCCGGTAAGAAGCCGGGCAAGGATATCGAGATCGTCTATACCGGCCTGCGCCCCGGCGAAAAATTGGCCGAAGAGCTGTTCCACGCGGAAGAGCCGCTGACCGATACCGCCGTCGCCGGCCTGCAGCGCGCCGCCTCGCGCCCCGCCGAGTTGGCACAGCTCCGCGAGCAGATCGACCGTCTCTGCGCCGCCGCCACGGCGCGCAACAGCGACCGGACATTCGCCGAAATCGAGGCCATCGTTCCGGAGTTCCGCGGCCAAAGGGCGAGTGCCAACAGCAAGACGACACGGCGCGCCGCGCAGTGACCGCTCCCCGACCCCCAGTTTCACGACCAAACAAGAATAAGAGAAGCCGCCATGACACATGATTCCGCCGACAACCGCACGATCCGCCGTGCCTTGATCTCTGTATCCGACAAGGCCGGGCTCGCATCGTTCGGAGAGTTCCTGTCGAAGGCGGGCGTCGAAATTCTCTCCACCGGCGGCACGGCGAAAGCCCTGCGCGATTCCGGCGCCACTGTGAAGGACGTCTCCGAGCACACCCAATTCCCCGAAATGCTCGACGGCCGGGTGAAGACGCT
>CAZUVO010000087.1:0-14236 GCA_964623955.1 uncultured Rhizobiaceae bacterium | reverse complement strand
TGCCTTGCCCCTCCCCGACGCGCGCAAATCCTTAAGCGCCCGGGCGACATAGCGCGGCACCAGATGGGCGCGATATTCCGCCGAGGCGCGGACATCGCTCGGCGGCTCGATGGCGCCCAGGGCGGCCTCGCCCGCCGCCGCGATTTCCGCGTCGGTCAGTGTTCCGCCTTCTAGAGCCGCCATGCTGTCTTTCGCCAGCACCGGCGTGTCGTGGACGCCGCCGAGACCGATGCGGATGTTCCGCCAGCTACCGTCGTCGGAAACCTCACCGGTGACGGCCACCGAAAGCACGGCGAAATCATTGTGTCGGCGGCAAAATTCGTGAAAGGCGTAATGCGGCGGATGTTTTGCGAAGCGGATTTCCGTCAGCAGTTCTTCGGCCTCGATCCGCGCTGCATAGGCGCCGGCGTAGAATTCCTCCATGGCGATTGTGCGCGAACCGTTGGGGCCGCTGACGCCGATCTCGGCGCCGAGCACCAGGCAGGCGAGCGGCATCTCGCCGGTGGGGTCACCCTGCACCAGGCTGCCGCCGATGGTGCCGCGATTGCGCACCTGGCGGTCGCCGACATAGCGCACCATGGCGGCCAGCAGCGGCAGGCGCTCGGCGACGAGCGATGAATCTTCCACCTCGGCATGGCGGACAAGAGCGCCAATCCGGGCGCCCTCGCCTTCCGCCTCAATCCCGGCGAGCTCGCCGAGCCCGTTGATGTCGATCAGGGCGGCGGGGCGCCAGAGGCGCATATTGAGCATCGGCGCGAGGCTTTGCCCGCCGGCCAGCACCCGGGCGCCGCCATCATAATCCTCGAGATAGCGCACCGCCTCGGCCACGTCGGTAACGCGGTGATAGATGAAATCGGCGGCCTTCATGAGCCACCCTTGCCGGAGGCGCCGCCGCCCAAGGGCACGCCGGAGAGCCGCGCCAGCACGTGATCGACCGGCGATTTGGCGCTTTCCACCACGCTGCCGCCTTCGCGCTGGCTCCACACGGTTTCCGGGCGCACCTGGAGGACGTGGAGATCGCCGGCTTCGCCGACCGCCCATTCGATGTCCTGCGGCGCGCCACGCTTTTGCTCGATATGTTTGGCGAGCTCGGCCAACCCAATGACTTCTAGCCTTTTGACGCAGGCGCTCTCGCGGCGTTCCGCGGCGACCGGCACCAGAACAACCGCGCCGGCCTGCGGATCGAAGCGGTATTCTTCCGTTTGCGGCACGATTTCACGCTTGATGACTTCGAACGTCACCTTGTCGATGGTGAACCGGCTCGGCGTGACATCGCCTTTGACCACGCCTTCGCCGAGGCCCCAGCAGGCTTCCATTGTGATTTTCGAGCGGTCGCCATTGAGTGGATCAAGGGTGAACATCACGCCGGCGGCGCGCGCCGCGACCATCTGCTGAATGCCGACGCAAATTGCGCTGTCCTCCGCCGCGCCTTCGTCCTCGACCTCGCGGCGATAGGTGAGGACCGCCTCGCCGAACATGCTGGCCCAGCAGGCGCGCATATTCTCGAGCACCGCGTCGGCGCCGGTGATCCAAAGATAGGTATCGTATTGGCCGGCGAAACTGGCGCCGGCGAGATCCTCGGATTCGCCGCTCGAGCGCACGGCGACGGGGACGGCCTTCTCGCCGGTTTTCTTTTCCAGCAGCGCATAATTCTCGCGCACCGCCGCCTCGAGTTCCTCCGGCATCGGCGCGGAAGAGATCGCCGCCACCAGCTCCGCCGAGCGCGCCTTGATGTCGGCGAGCGCGAGGGAGCGCGCGCTCTGCTGCACCGCCTCGGCTTCCGCCGCCAGGCCGGTCTCGGCCATAAAATGGCGATAGGCGGCGGTGGAGACGCCGAAGCCCGGCGGCACGGCGAAACCGGCCGCCGTCATCTCCGCGAGATTGGCGAATTTTCCGCCGAGCAGGGCGTTGCCCGGCGCCCCGTCGTGATCGAGCCAGATTATGTAGGGATCGGCGCTCACCCGCCGGCCCGCTGCAGGATTTTGATGGTGCCGGCATCGCCATCGACCTCGATCACGTCGCCGGTCTTGATCGTCGCCGTGGCGAAGCCGACGCCGACTACCGCCGGCAGGCCATATTCGCGCGAGATGATCGCGGTGTGCGCCATCATGCCGCCGACATCGGAGACCGCCGCCGAGACGCGCGAGAACACCGGCGCCCAACTCGGCGCGGTGATGCGGCACACCAAGATCTCGCCATCCTCGACCTGATAGAGATCCTCGGATTCGGTGACGATGCGCGCCGGCGCGGTCGCCTTGCCGGTCGAGGCCGGGACGCCCTTCAGGGTATCGCTGTCCGCGTCGGGATCGACGCCGGCCCATTCCTCGATCCTCTCCTCGGTAATGCCCCACAGCATGATGGCGAGGGAATCGGTAATGACATCCGGCGGCGTGCCGAGGGCCGGCGGCGGCGACCATTTGCAAAGCGCGTCGCGCAGGCGCCGGCGGCGCGCCACGACCGGCCGCCAATAGATTTCGCCACGCGACTGGCTGCCCGTGGCCCAGCCGATCAGCAGATCGTAGAGCGCGTCGTTTACCTCGTGACGGTGCAGGTAAAACAGGTCCTCCCGGTCGTCGAGGAAATTATGGGCGACGAAGACATCGGCGAGCTCGCGCACCTTCGACCAGAAAATCGTGTGATGCCAATGCTCGACATAGAAATTATGGTCCTCGACGAAGGGAAACACCTTGCAGGTGAGAGCGACGAGGCCGTCGAATGCGGCGCGGTCTTCATCGTTTGCGAGGAGACCGCGATATTCCGCCGTCACCTCGGCGCGATTTTCAAGCAGCGTTTCGGTCGGGCGGCGGATATCTTCGCCGTGCCCGAGCGCCTCGACATAAGTCCGGAGCGCCATGAACGGCAGGCGCAGATCGTCGATCCACACCGGATCGGTGTGGTCGTAGCCGACGCCGGTCGAGAAATGGAACCACGGCTCCTTCGCGGCCTCGAAGGCTTCGAGCCATTCGCCGCCGCCCTCGGCCTTGGCCATGGCGGCCAACATCTCGTCGGGGTCTTCATGCTTGAGAACGGTATCGGCGAGTCCCGTCTCGACCGCCAGCGCCGCGAGCTTGCGCACTTCATCGTCCGGGCGGAGCAGCAGATTGTCGATGCCGCAGACCATCTGCGAGATCGTCCGGTCGGTGATGCCGGGAAAAGCCCCCTGGCAAAAATCGCGGAAGGTGAGATAGGCGCCGTAGCCGAGAACGAGCATCTCGAAATGATAGGAGCCCATCTCCAGCATGTTCTCGATCAGCCGGTTATAGGTTTTCAGAAGATCGTGCGAGGAATAGACGCCGCGATGTCCGAAGACATGATCTTCCGGCTCCAAATCGGGCAGCGGATGGAACTCGATCGCCTCGAGCCGCTTGATGCAGTCTTCCACCTTGACCACCCAATTGGCGTAGATGTCGTCCCAATTTTCGAAATAATGGCCGGCGCGGCGGGTGAAATGCTCATTGCGCGCGGCGATCTCGTCAGGGTCGGAGATGCCGTTGGGGCTGATATAGATATGGCCGTTCACCAGGCGCTGATCGATGCCCATGGCGACGGGGATCTGCCACACCCGGTGCGCCATCTGGCTCGCCGCGACCCACCAATTCTCGGTCATGATGGTGTCGAAGGGGTAGAGCGGCACCGGATTGTGCATGCCGTCGAAAAACCAGAACTTGCCCTCTTCGAGCTCCTGCCGCTCCGGGCTGATCAGGCAGTAATAGGGGTAAAGCTCCTCCCAGCCCTCGGCGCCCTCGGGCGGCTCCAGATCGAACGGGCTGGGGAAGCCCTTGTTCGAAGAGGACGTCGCCTCGGCCGCGGATTCGGTGGATTCCTTGCGGGTGGTTTCGCTCATATCGGGCGCCTCGCCTGCGATTGATTTTGGCCGAAGCCTAAGCGTTTTATTCGCGGCCGGTCAACGCGCCTCGGCGCGCCGGCATTCTTGCAAATGGTATACTAGTATACCAAGCGCGGCGAAAGCGGTTTAATCGTCGAGCTGGGATTTAATCCGGCGCAGGCGATGGAGGGTTCGTTCCGCCAGACCATGGGCGGTCTGCACCATTCCCTCCGATGCGCCCATCTCGGCGGCGGCGAGATAGAATGTCAGGGCGTCGTCCGCGTCGCGCAGAACCAGTTCGAGGATCGGCCGGCGGGAGACCGGGTCCGCCAGCCTGTCCTCGCCGGCGCCCAAAGCCGGCGCCTGTTCGTGTTCTGGCAGAGAGATATCGGCATCGGCGGCGTGCTGCTCGAGGTCGACGATCTGCCGGCCGATATCGTCCATTTCCACCCGTAGCAGTGCCGCGCCGTCCGCGTCGCCGGCGGCATCCAGCGCCGCGGCGAACTCCGCGCAGCGGCCGACGGCTTCCCGTTCGATGGCGAGCGCCCGGGTGATCAGCGCCGCCAGGGTGCGCACCTTGAGAACGCCGTGTCCGGGCGCGCCCCGGGCCGCGCCGGCTGCCTGGGCGCGCCAGGCGCGGCGGCGCTCGACGCGAAGCCGCACCAGATGGCCGAGCTCCTCCGTCGCCAGGGTTTCGGCATGGGTCCGCACGGCGGCGGATTTCGCCATCGCGGCGATCGTCGAAAACAGCGCGAAGGCGCGCTCCTCGTTGCGCACCGCGAGGCTGAGGGCGCGGTGCGGCGTCATGAGATAATCGCCGCCGGCCTCATCGCGGTCCTCATCGGTGAAGGCTTCCGGCGAGCACCAATTCTTGCCGGCCCGCCTCCCGGGCGTGGCGGGGGAAATGCCCCAGGCGAGAATATGCGCTTCGTGGCGGCGCTCGTCGGCGCTCAGTTCGGTAAAGAGATCGGCCATCTCGTGATAGCCCGCGCGCCACATATCGTTCGCCAGATCGTCATAGCGCGCCGCCGCTTCACGCTCCATCGAGACGGCGAGCGCGATCAGATGTTCGGCGGAATGGGAGGCCTTGCGAATCTCCGGGCCAACCGGTTCGGCATGGGTCACGGGCGCACCTCGCGGCCGGAAAAATATCGTTTCGCGGAATTATACACCCAGGTCGTCCGGACAAATATTGACCCACGTCAAGCGGAATGTTGACGCACGTCAAGGCAGAAAAGCCGCCTTGGCGCGACCATCGAAGCGTCAATCGACGTGACCCGACTCCGGGATTGCCCCTCAGCCAGTGCCACGCCGCTCATAGCGCACGGACTTGGTTTTTAGATGCTTCGCCACCGCAATAATGCCGCCGCGCAAATCGCCCGGGGCCTTTACCTTGTGCTCGCGCTGGCAATTGCGACGGCGGCCTCCGCCCTGTGGCAGCCGGCACAAGCCGGGCTGGAACTGAGCGCGGTGCTGGCGAAGGCGAGCGCGGGCGATGTGGTCGCCGGCGGCGAGCGGTTCGGTCCGGTAGATGGAACGCCACCCGGCGCCGCGGTCTATCGCGGCGATGAGATTCTCGGCTACGCCTTTCTCAACACCGACATGGTCACCGCCATCGGCTATTCCGGCAAGCCGATCCATGTGCTGATCGGCCTCTCCGCCGACGGCGCCATCACCTCTGCCAAGCTGGTCAAACATTCCGAGCCGATCGTCCTGATCGGCATTCCCGAGAGCCGGGTGCAGGGCTTCACCGGCGGTTATGTCGGGCGCAATGTGCGCGATTTCGCCGCCGCCGCCGAAGCGGGCCATTCGACGCCCGACATCATCTCCGGCGCGACGGTCACGGTCATGGTGATCGACGACAGCATTCTGCGCGCCGCCGTGAAATTCGCCCGCGCGCGCGGCCTGGCCGGCCTGGCGCCGGCGGCGGCCGAAGGCGGCGAAGCGGCGGCACGGCGCGGGCGCGCGCTGAACGCCGCGCTCCCCGCCGGGCGCGACTGGCTTACCCTGGTCGGCGACGGCTCCGTTGCCCGCCTCCCTCTCGCCGTCGGCGAAGTAACCACGCGCTTCGCCGAGGCCGGCAAGGCCAAGGCCGCGACGCGCCCCGAAAGCGAAGATGCGGCGGCGAGTTTCATCGACCTCTATGCCGCGCCGGTCAGCGTCCCCGCCATCGGACGCGACCTGTTGGGCGAAGCGGAATATACCCTCCTCGCCGATCGCCTCGCGCCGGGCCAGCATGCGATCGTCATCGCCGCCAACGGCCTCTTCTCCTTCAAGGGTTCGGGCTATGTGCGGGGCGGCATCTTCGACCGCTTCCAGCTCGTCCAAGGCGACAATTCCTTCCGCTTCCAGGACAAGCGGCACAAGCGGCTCGGCGCCCTCGCCGCGCAACATACTCAGGCGTTCAAGGAAGTCGGGCTGTTTCTGCTGCCGCCGGACGCGGAATTCGATCCCGCCCTGCCGTGGCGCATCGAGCTCTTGGCCAACCGCGCGGTCGGCGCGCTCGAAAAACAGTTCCTGCTGTTCGAGCTGCATTATCTGCTGCCGGAGTATTATCTCGAAGCCGCACCCGCCGGCGAGACCGTGGCGCCGGCGACCGAAAACGCCGTGCCCGAGCTGTGGCGCCGCATCTGGCAGGACCGGCTGGTCGATGTCTCCGTACTCGGCGCCGCGCTCCTCGCGCTCACCGGTCTGTTCTTCTTCCAGAACTGGTTCGCCCGCCGGCCGCGCCTGGCCCCCGCTGTGCGCATCGGGTTCCTGCTCTTCACCGTCGCCTGGATCGGCGGCTATGCCCAGGCGCAGCTCTCGGTGGTCAATGTGCTGACCTTCGCCAACGCCTTCATCACCGGCTTCAAGTGGGAATATTTCCTGATGGATCCGCTGATCTTCATTCTCTGGGTTAGCGTGGCGGCATCGCTCCTCTTTTGGGGACGCGGCGCCTATTGCGGCTGGCTGTGCCCGTTCGGCGCCCTGCAGGAGCTTCTCAACAAGGCCGCCAAGCTGATCCGCGTGCCGCAGCTCGAAATGCCCTGGGCGCTGCATGAGCGGCTGTGGCCGGTGAAATATCTCCTGTTCATTGGCCTCTTTGGCTTCTCGCTCTATTCCCTCGCCTTCGCCGAGCAGTTCGCCGAGGTCGAGCCCTTCAAGACGGTGGTGATCCTCCGCTTCGTCCATGAATGGCCGTTTCTGCTCTATGCCGGTCTGCTGCTCGCCATCGGCCTTTTCGTCGAGCGCTTCTTCTGCCGCTATCTTTGCCCGCTCGGCGGCGCGCTGGCGATTCCGGGCAAGCTGCGCATTTTCGAATGGCTGACCCGCCATAAGGAATGCGGCAGCCCGTGCCACCGCTGCGCCAAGGAATGCATGGTCCAGGCGATCCATCCGGACGGCCAGATCAACCCCAACGAATGCCTCTACTGCCTGCACTGCCAGCAGCTTTATTACGACGCCCATGAATGCCCGGCGATGATTCAGCGCCGCCTCAGGCGCGAGCGCCGCCAAGCCATGGCGTCGAAGAATATCTCCGTCCCGCAACCGGCCAACCTGTCGGCCGCGGCCGCCCCCGAAGTGTTGCTGAAGGGGCCGTCGGAGTGACCGTGGCGAACCCCCGCCACACCATAACCAAGGAGCATAAGACAATGTCGAAAACGAAAGCGTCGGAAAAAGTCGGGTTGACACGGCGCGACCTGTTCGGAACCACGGCCAAATTGGCGACCGTGGCCGGGCTCACCGTACCGGCCCTGACGGCCGGGGGCGCGGCCGGATTGGCCGTCGGCAGCACCATCGCCCCACGCCGCTCCTTTGCCGCCACCAATCCGGTGGAGCATGTCGGACCGGGCGACCTCGATGAATATTACGGGTTCTGGTCGGGCGGTCACTCGGGCGAGATACGCATCCTCGGCTTGCCGTCGATGCGCGAGCTGATGCGCATTCCGGTGTTCAACCGCGACTGTGCGACCGGCTGGGGCCAGACCAACGAAAGCCGCCGGATTTTGACCGAGGGCCTCACGGACGACACCAAATCGTTCCTCGAGAGCCGCGGCGGCGTCTACGACAATGGCGATGCGCATCATCCGCACATGTCGTTCACCGACGGCACCTATGACGGCCGTTACCTCTATATCAACGACAAGGCGAACACCCGCCTGGCGCGGATTCGCGGCGATGTGATGAAGGTCGACAAGATCATCGAGATTCCCAACGCCAACGACATCCACGGCATGCGACCGCAGAAATATCCCCGCACGGGATACCTTTTCTGCAATGGCGAGCACGAGATTCCGTTCCCCAATGACGGCAGCGTGCTCGACGATCCGTCGAAATATGTCGCCATCTTCTCGGCTGTCGACAGCGACACCATGGAGGTCGCCTGGCAGGTCATCGTCAACGGCAATCTCGACAATGTCGACGCCGACTATCAGGGCAAATACGCCATCTCCTCCTGCTACAACTCGGAGATGGGTATGAACCTGACCGACATGACCTCGGCCGAGCGCGACTGGGCGGTGGTGTTCAACATCAAGCGCATCGAGCAAGGCGTCGCCGACGGCGACTACACCATGATGAACGGCGTCAAGGTGCTCGATGGCCGCAAGGGATCGAAATACACCCGTTACATTCCGATCCCGACCAGCCCGCACGGCGTGAACACGGCGCCGGACGGGGTGCACATCATGATCGCCGGCAAATTGTCGCCGACGGTCTCCGTCATCGATGTGCGCAAGCTCGACGATCTGTTCGCCGACAAGATCAAGCCGCGCGATGCGGTCGTCGCCGAACCAGAGCTTGGACTCGGGCCGCTGCACACCTCGTTCGACGGCAAGGGCAACGCCTTCACCACCCTCTTCCTCGACAGCCAGGTGGTGAAATGGAACATCGACAAGGCGGTGCGCAAATATGCCGGCGAGGATGTCGACCCGATCCTGGAGAAGGTCGATGTGCACTATCAGCCGGGCCATCTGCACAGCTCGATGGGCGAGACCAAGGATGCGGACGGCAATTGGGTGGTGTCCTTGAATAAATTCTCCAAGGACCGCTTCCTCAATGTCGGCCCGCTGAAGCCCGAATGCGAACAGCTCATCAACATTTCGGGCAATAAGATGAAGGTGGTGCATGACGGCTCGACCTTCGCCGAGCCGCATGACTGCATCATCGTCCATCGCTCCAAGGTCAATCCGGTTCATATCTGGAACCGCAATGACCCCACGTGGGAAGAGGCCCGCAAATGGGCGGCGCATGACGGGGTCGACCTCGATTGGGGCGAGAATGTGATCCGCGACGGCAACAAGGTGCGGGTCTACATGTCCTCGGTGGCGCCGAACTTCAGCTTGGAGAAATTCGAGGTGACGGAAGGCAATGAGGTCACGATCTTCATTACCAATATGGACGATATCGAGGATCTGACCCACGGCTTCACCCTCTCCAATCACGGCATCATCTTCGAGATCCCGCCGCAGGCCACGGCGTCCGTGACCTTCACGGCGGACCGCCCGGGCGTGAATTGGTTCTATTGCCAGTGGTTCTGCCACGCGCTCCACATGGAGATGCGCGGCCGGATGCTGGTCAAACCGAAGAACGTCTGATGCGTTTCAGGCTCCTTGCTCTTCGTCTCGCGGCGGCGGCCGGCCTCGCAGTTGCGGCCGGCTGCCCGCCCGGGGCGTGGGCAGCCACATTTACCGTCGAAGCCGGCGGCGGGCGCCTCACCGAGGCGCTCGCCAAGGCCGGCGACGGCGATATTCTGCGGCTGGAGGCGGGCGAACATGCCGGGCCGGCTGTCATCGCCAAACGCGGCATCCGCCTCGAAGGCCTGCCCGGCGCCATTATCGATGGCGGCGGCCAGGGCCAGGTGATCCGGGTGGCCGCGCCGGAGGCCGTCATTCGCGGCTTGGTGATCCGCAATTCCGGAGAGAATTTCGACAGTGTCGATGCCGCCGTGTTTGTCGGCCGGGATCTTGCCAACGTCCGCATCGAAGACAATCGCATCGAGAACAATTTGTTTGGTGTTTATCTCCACGGGCCGAAGGCGGCGGTGGTGCGCAACAACGTGATCATCGGCCGCCAGAGCCGGCGCATGAACGACCGGGGCAACGGCGTGCATATTTGGAACTCGCCCGGCTCCGTCATCGAGAACAATGATTTCCGCTATGGCCGGGACGGCATTTTCGTCACCACCAGCGAAGGCAATATCTTTCGCGGCAACCGCTTCCGCGATCTGCGCTTCGCCATTCATTACATGTACACCAACGACGCCGAAGTGGTCGGCAATATCAGCCAAGGCAATCATCTCGGCTATGCGCTGATGTATTCCCACCGCCTCCTGGTGCGCGGCAATGTGTCCGAGAACGACCGTGACCACGGCTTCGCGTTCAATTTCGGCAATGAGTCCGTGCTGGCGGAAAATATCGTCCGCAACAGCGGCGAGAAATGCGTCTTTCTCTATAACTCCAACAAGAACGAAATTGCCGGCAACCGCTTCGAAGGCTGCGAGATCGGCATCCATTTCACCGCCGGCTCCGAGCGCAACCGCATCCATGGCAACGCCTTCATCGCCAACCGCACACAGGTGAAATATGTCGGCAGCCGCTGGCTCGACTGGTCGCATGACGGGCGCGGCAATTACTGGAGCGACAACACCGCCTTCGATCTCGACGGCGACGGCATTTCCGACACCCCTTACAAGCCGAACGATCTGGTCGATCAGATCGTCTGGCGCCACCCGACGGCCAAGCTGCTGCTGACCAGCCCGGCCGTGCAGGTCCTGCGCTGGGCGCAGGAAAGCTTTCCCGGGCTGCATCCCGGCGGCGTCACCGATTCCGCACCGCTCATGCAGCCACCCGAAATCGATGCCAATGCGTGGAGGAGGAGTCCATGACAAGCAACGACATGATTTCTCTCGACCATCTAAGCAAGAATTACGGCAACGCCACCGTGGTGAACGACGTCTCCTTCACCCTGGTGCCGGGTGAGAGCGTCGCGCTCCTTGGCCATAACGGCGCGGGCAAGACGACGCTGATGAAGCTCATGCTGGGGCTCATTCGCCCGAGCGGCGGGACGGCGCGGGTGCTCGGCGCGGCGCCGGGCAGCCGGGCCGGGCGCGACGCCCGGCGGCAAATCGGCTTCCTGCCGGAGAGCGTGGTGTTCCACGATTCGATGACCGGGCTCGAACTGCTGCGCTATTACGCCCGCCTGAAACGCGCGCCGCGCCGCCAATGCGAAGAGCTTCTCGAACAGGTCGGTCTCACAGAGGCGGCAAAGAAACGCATCAAGACCTATTCCAAGGGCATGCGCCAACGCCTCGGCCTGGCCCAGGCGCTTCTCGGCGAGCCGCACCTGTTGCTGCTCGACGAGCCGACCACCGGGCTCGACCCCGCGTCCCGCCAGGCCTTCTACGACACCCTGCACCGCCTGACGCGCGAGGGCGTCGCGGTGTTGCTCTCGTCCCACGCGCTCACCGAAGTCGAGGCGCAGACCGACCGGGTCGCCATCATGAAGAACGGCATGCTGGTCGCCTGCGGCAGCCTCGACGAATTGCGCCGCGCGGCCCGCCTGCCGATCCGCATCGAGGTGAAGGTGGCGAGCGGCGCGGATGCCGAGAAGGTCGCGCGCCTCGACCATGGGGCGCACCGCATCAATGACCATGCGATCGATTTCGACTGCCACCCGGACGGCAAAATGGCGCTGGTGCGCCGCATCGCCGAGATGGGCGTGACGGTCAACGATCTCGATATTCATCCCCCCACCCTGGAGGCGCTCTACGCCCATTTCCGCGATCGGGAGGTGCTGTCATGAATACCATCGCCGTTATCGCCGCCAAGGAAATCCGCGAGGGCCTCAGAAACCGCTGGGTGGTGGCGGCGACCCTCCTCCTCGGCGTGCTCGCCCTGGCCCTCGCCCTGGTCGGCACCGCGCCGACCGGCACGGTGGAGGCGACGCGCCTCGACGTGACAATAGTCGGCCTCTCCAGCCTCGGTATTTTCCTGGTGCCGCTGATCGCCCTGCTGCTCTCCTATGAATCCATCGTCGGCGAGTTCGAGCGCGGCACCATGCTGCTGCTGCTCGCCTATCCGGTGGCGCGCTGGCAGATCGTGCTCGGCAAATTTGTCGGCCATGTCGCGATCCTCGCCTTCGCCACCATCGTCGGCTTCGGCGCGGCGGGTTTGGCCGTCGGCCTCGGCGAGGGCGGCAGCGCGGCAAGCTGGCGCGCCTTCGCCGTCATGACCGGCTCCACCATCCTCCGCGGCGCCGCCTTCACCGCGCTCGGCTATCTCGTCAGCGCCGCGGTGCGCGACCGCGGCACGGCGGCCGGCCTCGCCGTCGCGGTATGGCTGGCCTTCGTCGTGCTCTACGACCTCGCGCTCCTCGGCATGCTCGTCGCCGATGAAGGCCATTGGATCGGGCCCGAGCTCTTCCGCACCCTGATGCTAATCAACCCGGCCGATGCCTACCGCATCTTCAACCTCTCCGGCGACGGCAATGTCGCCCTGATGTCCGGCATGGCCGGTCTCGGCCGCCAGGCCGCCTTCGGCGCGGCGCTGCCGCTCGCTGTGCTGGCGGCGTGGATCATCGTGCCGCTCGCCGCAGCAGGCGCCCTTCTCGAAAGGAAAGAAACATGAAATTCCTGGCCCCCACCCTCTTCGCCGTTCTGGCCCTCGCGCTCACGGCGTGCGGCGATGAAGCGGATAAGCCCAAGCCCGCGGCCCAGAAGCTGACCGGCGAGCATATCGGCTATTACTGCAACATGGTGGTGGTCGAGCATCGCGGCCCCAAGGGGCAGATCCACCTGGAGGGCCAGGAGGCGGCGATCTGGTTCTCCTCCGCGCGCGACACAATTGCCTTTACCATGCTGCCGGAAGAGCCGAAGAACATCGCCGCGATCTATGTCAACGACATGACCGGCGGCAATTGGGATTCGGTCGAGCCGGGCAACTGGATCGATGCCCACAGCGCCTTCTACGTGCTCGGCTCGGACAAGGCCGGCGGCATGGGCGCGCCGGAGGCGATTCCCTTCTCGCGCGAGGACGCCGCCGCGCGCTTCGCCGAGAAGCATGGCGGCCATGTCGCGACCTTCGACGCCATCCCCGAGGATTACATCCTGGGCGGTGTGGACACGCCGGAAGGCCACGCCCGGCAGACCATGTCCGGCATGGACGAGGCCGCCGCTCATGTGCACGAAGCGGATCTCGGGCGCGATTCAGGCCACGGTCACGAAGCGGGCCACGGCGAATGACCGAGGCGATCGGACGCCGGCGGTTTTTCGCCATCTCCGCCGCGGCGCTCGGCGTCGCCGCGGGCGTGCTGGGCGTCGCCGCGGGCGCGCCGGCGCGGGCGGCAGGTATCGCCGGCGGCCAACTCCACCGCTGGGCCGGCACCGCGCTTGGTGCCGATGCGGAGATCCAGCTCCATCACAGCGACGCGGCGGAGGCGCGGACACTGCTCCAGGCCTGCGTGCACGAGATCGCCCGGCTGGAGGCGGTGTTCAGCATCTACCGCGCCGATTCCGCCGTCGCCCGGCTCAACCGGGACGGCCGGCTCGACGCGCCGCCCCTCGATCTCTTGCATCTGCTGCAGGAAAGCCGGCGCTTCTCCGAGCTTAGCGGCGGCGCGTTCGACGTCTCGGTGCAGCCCCTCTGGGCGCTCCACGCCCGCAGCCGGGCACCGAGCGAACAAGAGGTCGCCGCCGCGCGGGCGCTGGTCGATTACCGCAACATCGACATATCCGGCAGCCGCATCGCCTTCGCCAAGCCGGGCATGGCGCTCACCTTCAACGGCATTGCCCAGGGCTATATCACCGACCGGGTGGCGGAGCTGCTGCGCGCCCGGGGCATGGGCCAGGTGCTGGTCGATCTCGGCGAAATTCGCGGCCTTGGCGACCATCCCTCGGGCCGGCCCTGGCATGTCGGTCTGGAGGCGCCGCCCGAATTTGACGGGCCGGGACAGGAAATCGAGCTACGCGACAGTGCCTTGGCAACCTCCGCGCCGCATGGCCATTGGTTCGACCGGGCAAATTTACGCCACCACCTGCTCGATCCAGCAAACGGTGAAAGCCCCCGGCACCATGCCTCCGTCACCGTCACCGCGCCGAGCGCAACGACCGCCGACGCCCTCTCCACCGCCCTATCGATCCTGCCGGCCGAGCGCGCGGCCGATTGTCTGAAGGCAGCCGCACCCGCCACCGCCTACTTTGCCCGACGAGACGGAACCCGCCAAATCCTCCGAACAGATTGAGAACCGATCGGCGAGGCCGAAAATTCTGACATGGCGCAGGTGCGCCATTGACATCGTTGGGCGATTCAAAATGCTGTAAGAAAAGCCAAGCGGCCTGAAATACTCGTACCGGGCAGGATGGCGCTTGCGGATAAATTTGCTGGAGCCAACAACGGAATGTCTCTTCCTTCACATGTTCAGACACTGATC
>CAZUVO010000086.1:0-14255 GCA_964623955.1 uncultured Rhizobiaceae bacterium | reverse complement strand
CAGGCCCTTGATGCGCAGCTGGCCGCGCACGCCGGAGGAGGGAATGTTCGCCGCTTCAAGCATCCAGCGCATGGAGCGGTAGAGGCTGAGCGGCCCGCGCGCCAGGGCTTCCACATTCGAGGCCGAGGCCCGGAGGATCGAGCGCACCGCTTCCTTATGCGGGTCCATCGCCTCGAAGCGTTTCATCAGCACGTCGAACAGCCGCTCGCGGCGCGATTTATCGGCCAGTTCCGGGTCGATATCGTTGAGCACCGCCTCGTCGACCCGCGTCGTATAGGCGGCGAGGATGGCGGTCTTGGACGGATAGGTGCCGTGCAGCTGCGCCAGGGTCAGGCCGGCGGCGCCGGCGATATCGCCCAGGCTTGTTTCCGCCCATCCCTTGGTTGCCGCCAGGTCGAGGGCGCTGTCGATAATGAGGCGGGGAAATTCGGTTTTTTTCGGCATCTCTTCGAATTCGCCTTCTCTCTCGCGTTTGCTTCGCTTGCCTTTATTTAGGCACGTCTCGGGCGCGGGTCAATTCACCCGCGGTAATTTATCCGGCAAGCTCTTTCGAGCGCGCGCTCGCCGCCAGAACGGCGCGTTTCATCAGGGAGCTGAGGCCGTCCTCGGCCATCAGCACCTCAAGGGCCGCCGCCGTGGTGCCGCCCGGGCTGGTGACGTTGACGCGGAGCTGATCCGGCCCGTCCTCGGAACGGCTCGCCAGCTCGCCGGCGCCGCGCACGGTCGCGCGCGCCAGACGGAGCGCGAGCGCCGGCGCCAGACCGGCTTCCACGCCCGCCGCGGCGAGCGCCTCGATCAGCAGGAACACATAGGCCGGGCCGCTGCCGGAGACCGCCGTCACCGGATCCATCAACGCCTCGTCCGCCACCCAATCGACCTCGCCGACCGCTTCCAAGAGGCTCTGGCAGCGCGCCTTCTGGTCCTCGCCGGTCGCGCCATTGGCGCAGGCCACCGTCATGCCGAGCCCGATCGCCGCCGGCGTGTTTGGCATGGCGCGGACCACCGGCACCTGGCCGAGATGTTCTTCGAACAGCGCGATCTTGCAGCCCGCGGCAATCGAGAGAAACACCGTCTCGCCGCCGGCGAGGCCGCGGTAATGCGGCACCACCCCGCTCATGATCTGCGGCTTGACCGCGAAGATCACCGTCTCGGCCCCCGCTGGCAGCGCGTCGGGCGCGGCGGCGACATGAACGCCGAGGGCGGCCAGGCGCTTGGCCGCCTCGGGCTCCGGTTCGATGACATGGATATCCGCCGCGTCGACGCCGCTCTCAAGCCAGCCGGCAAGCATGGCGCCGCCCATCTTGCCGCCGCCGGCCAGGACGATGGCGCCCGCCATCAGGCTTCGCCGGCGGTCTCGAACAGGGCGGAGGCGAGCGCGTCGTCGGGCGATTTACCGGCCCAGATGACGTGCTGGAAGGCCGGGTAGAAGCGGTTGCACTCCTGCAGGGCGATGCCGATCAAATCCTCGATCTGCGCCTCCGACGGATGCGGCGCGCCGCGGAAGATGAAGGTGTGGCGCCACGCCGGGCGCCGCTCGTCTTGCCTGAGGTCGAAATGGCCGATCCACATTTGTTCGTTGATCAGCGCCAACAGGCCGCAAATTTCCGCCATCCGCTCGTCCGGCACTTTCATGTCGTAGCCGCAGCGGAATTCGAGCGCGCTCACTTCCGAGGTATAGGCGAACCACATCTCATAGGCGCACCACGGCCCGGCATGATGCGCCGCGAGCAATTCCTCCTCGTCGAAGCGTTCGAACGGGATATCGGCGGCGCCCGCGACCCGTTCGACAATATCGAGCGGATTATCGTCGTGGAAATCTGCCGGGCTTAAGATGGTCGACATGCGCGTGTCCGTGCGGCGGTTCGGCACGACCTGCGAACAGCGCGGCTATTGAGACACTCTATATCTTGTGGCTAAGGCCCGCGCCCACCCAGATCATGTTGGTAAACACAATAAGCTGTGTGGCCGCTATTTCAAAGCGCAAAATCTGGTAGGTGGTGGAAAGGGGCTATTTTCCGCCTTCGAGTTCCGCCAGGCGCTTTTCCAGCGCCGCGACACGGCCCTCCAGCGCTTCCTGTTCGCTGCGCGCCTTGGCCGCCATCTCCTTCACCGCGTCGAATTCGTCGCGGCTGACCACATCCATGTTGCTTAGAATTCGCTCGAACTGGCGCCGGATGATGGTTTCGAACTCGCCCCGGACGCCGCCCGCGGCACCCATGGCACTGCCGGCGACCCGCGCGAGATCGTCCAATAATCTGTTGTCGGTCTGCATATCGCCCTCCATGCGGCGAATTTCGCCTATCATACAACCTCTTGGCCCGCGCGACATAGCGCCATATATAAAGCGTCCCAGAGATTCGGCTCAGAACCAAGGCAACTCAACGTATGATCCTCGTCACCGGCGGCGCCGGATTCATCGGCTCGAACCTGGTTGCCGGGCTGGAAGACAGCGGCGCCGGCCCGCTCGCCGTGTGCGACCGACCGGGCGCGGATGAACGCAATACCGCCAAGCGCCGGCTCGCCGCCAACATCACGCCGGAGGAGCTGTTTCCTTTCCTCGAGGACCATCGCGGCGGGATGCGCGCGATCTTCCATATGGGCGCGACGTCTTCCACCATGGAGACCGACGCCGCGCTGTTCGCGCGCAACAATTACCGTCTCAGCCTCGATCTCTGGCAGTGGTGCGCCGAGCATGGCGTGCGCCTGATCTATGCCTCCTCCGCCGCGACCTATGGCGACGGCGCGCTCGGCTTCGACGATGACGGCTCCATCGAGGCCCTGGCGGCGCTCAAGCCGCTCAATCTCTATGGCCGCAGCAAGCATCTCTTCGACCGCCGCGTCGCCCATCTGTTGGCCGAAGGCGCGCCGCGCCCGCCGCAATGGGCCGGGCTTAAATTCTTCAACGTGTTCGGCCCCAATGAGTATCACAAGGGCAATCAGAAGAGCGTCGTCGCCACCGCCTACCCGGCCGCCGCCGCGGGCGAGCCGGTGCGTCTCTTTAAATCGCACCATCCGGACTACGCCGATGGCGGGCAATTGCGCGATTTCATCTGGGTCGGCGATTGCGTCGCGGTGATGCTCTGGCTGCTCGAAAACGAGGGGGTCAACGGCCTCTTCAATGTCGGCACCGGCCGGGCGCGGAGTTTCGACGATCTGGCGAACGCCCTGTTCGCGGCGCTGGAACGCGCGCCCGAGATCGACTATATCGACATGCCGGAAGCGATTCGCGAGCGCTATCAATATTTCACCGAAGCGCGCATGGACCGCTTGCGCGCCGCCGGCTTTGAGCGGCCCTTCACCTCCCTGGAGGCCGGCGTCGAGACCTATGTGCGCGACTATTTGAACCAGGCGGACCCCTACCGATGAGCCTTGCGCTGGCCTTTCCCAACATCGACCCGGTGATCGTCAGCTTCGGCCCGGTCGCCATCCGCTGGTATGCCCTTGCCTATGTGCTCGGCCTGGTGCTCGGCTGGCGCTATATCCGCCTGCTCTCCAAGGGCGCGATACCCGGGCTCGAATCGCGCACGGCGGATGATTTCCTGGTGTGGTGTACCCTCGGCGTCATCGTCGGCGGGCGGCTCGGCTATGTGATTTTCTATCAGCCGGGCTATTTCATCGAAAATCCCGGGCAGATCCCGGTGATCTGGCAGGGCGGCATGTCGTTCCATGGCGGCATGCTGGGGGTGGTCGCCGCGCTTTACCTGTTCGCCCGGCAACGCAAATTGAACCCGCTCTCGGTGGCCGATGCCGCCGCCTGCGCCGTGCCCATCGGGCTCTTTTTCGGCCGCATCGCCAATTTCATCAATGGCGAACTTTTCGGCCGGGCGAGCGATGTGTCCTGGGCCATGGTGTTCCCGAATGGCGGGCCCGAGCCGCGCCATCCGAGCCAGCTTTACGAGGCGTTCCTCGAAGGGCTGGTGGTGTTCGCCGTCCTCACCGTGCTGGCGTTCGTCTTCCGCTTTGGCCGGCGGCCCGGGCTTCTGACCGGTATCTTCCTCATCGGCTATTCCCTGTCGCGCATCGTCGTCGAGCTGTTCCGCGAACCGGATGCCTTCCTCGGCTTTATCGTCAGCGGCATCACCATGGGCCAGATCCTGTCGCTGCCGATGCTGGCGATCGGGATTTATCTCGCGCTCCGCACCCGGCCCTGGCGGCCGATGGCGGCCGGCGGTTAGTGGATTGACGCCGCTCGCCCAGCGCCTCAAGCAGGTGATCGCGGCGCAAGGCCCGATCAGCGTGGCGCGCTATATGGATCTCTGCCTCAACGATCCCGAGCATGGCTATTACCGTACGCGCGAGCCGATCGGCGCCGCTGGCGATTTCGTCACCGCGCCGGAAGTAAGCCAGATGTTCGGCGAATTGATCGGCCTCTGGTGCGCGGTGACCTGGCGGCAGATGGGCGCACCGGCACCGTTGCGTCTCGTCGAGCTTGGCCCCGGCCGCGGCACCCTGATGAAGGACGCACTGCGCGCCATCGCCGCCGAGCCCGAACTCAGCGCCGCCCTCACCCTCCATCTCGTCGAGACCGGCGACAAGCTGCGCGCCGCCCAGGCCGAAAGCCTGGCGGGGCAGGAAGCGGAGTGGCATGAAATCCTGGCCGACGTGCCGCCGGGCCCACTCCTGCTCATCGCCAATGAATTTTTCGATGCCCTCCCGGTGCACCAATATGAATGCACCGGGGATGGTTGGCGCGAGCGGCTCGTCGCGACGGGCAAGAACGGGTTTGCCTATGAATTGCGGAGACGCCCTCAGCGGTGAACCGTCCGGGACAGGCCGGCGAGGTGTTCGAGCAGGCGCCCGCGCGTGTCCGCTACATGTCGGATATCGCTCAGCGGATAGAGGCCGATGGCGGCGCGGCGTTGATTATCGATTACGGCCATGGCGAGAGCGCCAATGGCGATACCCTGCAGGCGGTGCGCGCCCATAAGGCGCAGCCGGTCTTCGCCGAGCCGGGCCTGGCCGACCTCACCTCCCATGTCGATTTCGAGGCCCTCGCGCTACCGCGCCCGGAGCGGCGGTGCATGGGCCGGTGCGCCAGGGCGATTTTCTCCGCGCGCTCGGCATCGAGACCCGCGCCGCCCTGTTGCAACGCGATGCCACACCGGAGCAGGCGCAAGATATCGAAAGCGCGCTCTACCGCCTGATCGACACGCGGCAAATGGGCGATCTCTTTAAAGTATTGGCCCTGACGGTCAGCGGCGCGCCGGTGCCCGCCGGCTTCGAGCGCCGCGCGGCGGCGGATCACGCGCAAGGCGGCGGCGCATGGTAAACGCCCTCGAACATGCCGCGCTTCGGTGTGGAAACGGCGTGCGTCACGGATATTTCACCCGTGCCGGCGGCGTCAGCGAAGGCATCTATGCCTCGCTCAATTGCGGCCCGGGCTCGAACGACGATGAAGACGCGGTGCGCGAAAACCGCACCCGGGCGGCGGACGCCTTCGGGCTTGCGGGCGAAGATATCTGCACCGCCTATCAGGTTCATGGCGATGCCGTGGTGGAAGTGACGCGCCCCTGGCGGCGAGAGGATGCGCCCAAGGCCGATGCGCTGGTCAGCAACACGCCGGGCGTCGTGCTCGGCATTCTCACCGCCGATTGCGCGCCGGTGCTGCTCGCCGATGGCGACAGCCGGGTGATCGGCGCGCTCCATGCCGGCTGGCGCGGCGCGCTCGGCGGTGTCCTCGAAGCGGGCGTTGCCGGCATGTGCCGCCTCGGCGCCGAGGCCGGCCGCATCCGCGCCGTGATCGGCCCGACCATCGGCCCGGCCTCCTACGAAGTCGGCGGCGAGTTTCCCGCTCCTTTCCTGGCGCACGACCCCGCCGCCGAGGCGTTCTTCCGCCCGGCCGCGCGCGAGGGACATTATCTCTTCGATTTGCCGGGCTATGTCGCGCGCCGCCTCAAAGCCCTCGGCCTTACCGAGGTTGCCCCCCTGGAACGCGACACCTATGCCGAGGAGGCGCATTTCTTCAGCTACCGGCGCAACAGCCATCAGGGCGAGCGCGATTATGGCCGCCTGCTCGCGGCGATCGCGCTCGAGGGCTGAGGCCGATGCCTTACATGGTGATGTTCGGCGCCTTTCTTTTCATCGGGATGGTTGCCGGCTGTGTCCTTATGTGACGGTGGCGGCCGGCGGCTGCTTGTCGTCCTGGCCTGTATATTGGGGCTCGCCGCCTGCGGCGACCTGCCGCGCCCGTTCCAGCCGGCGGATAAGCCGCTGCCCGATATCGCCGAGGAAGAGGTCGGCAGCCGCGCCGGCGTGTTCGTCGAGGCCATCGCCGGCCTGGCGGAAGGCGAGTCCGAGCGCCTGACCGAAGCGCTGGTGACGGCGCTTCGCAGCAAAGATGTCGCCGCCAGCCGGCTGGCGCAAAACCGCGCGAGCTTGCGGATTTCGGCGCGCCGCGGCGAGGCCGGCGGGCTGCGCTGGTCGCTCACCGCGCCCAGCGGCGAGACCCTTCTCGGCTTCGACGAGGTGGGCGGCGAGGCCGGCGCCCAACGGGCGGCGCGGCTCTTCGCCGATTTCCTCAATCCGGCGCCGCCACCCACGGCAGTGGTGTCGCGGCTCGCCATTGCGGTGCCGCCGGTCGACGGCGCGCCGGGCGACGGCCGCAGCGCCCTCGCCGGCGCCATGCGCCAGGCCCTGGCCGCCAAGGGCTTCGCCACCGGCGGCGGCCTCGCGGATGCCGCCTATCTCGTGCTCGGCAGCGTTCATGTTGCGCCGGCGGCGCGGGCGGCCGGGCAGGAGACGGTGAGCGTCGACTGGGCCGTCCTCGCGCCGGACGGCGCGCGCCTCGGCACGGTGAGCCAGAGCAACAATGTGCCCGCCGGCGCGCTCGACGGGCGCTGGGGCGCGGTGGCGCGGGTGGTGGCGGAAAACGGCGCGCAAGGGGTGGTCGCCATGCTGGCCCGCCTCGGGGTGCTGGAATAGGCCCCAAGGACAGCGATAAATTGCCGCGAAGGGCGTTTACAGCCTCAAACCGGCTTGATACATTCCGCCGCGCCGATGAGGCGCCTCCATGGGTATGTTGCAAGAATCGCCGGTCGCCCCGAAATAGACCGCCGCCAGGCCGTTATTGGAGAACGGAATCAATGAAGCTCGTTGCCGGAAACAGCAATCGGCCCCTCGCCGAGGCCATCGCCGCTTCGCTCAATCTGCCGTTGACCAAAGCCACGGTCCGGCGCTTCTCGGACAACGAGATCTTCGTCGAGATCCACGAGAATGTGCGCGGCGAGGATGTCTTTGTCATCCAGTCCACGTCGTCGCCGGCGAACGACAATATGATGGAGCTCTTGGTCTGCCTGGACGCGCTGAAGCGCGCCTCGGCCAAGCGCATCACCGCGGTGCTGCCCTATTTCGGCTATGCCCGCCAGGACCGCAAATCCTCGCCCCGCACGCCGATCTCGGCCAAGCTGGTGGCCAATCTGATCGTCGCCGCCGGCGCCCACCGGGTGCTCACCCTCGATCTTCATGCCGGCCAGATTCAGGGCTTCTTCGATATCCCGGTCGATAATCTCTATGCCGCCGGCGAGATGATCGGCGATATCCAGCAAAGCTTCACCAACGGCAATCTGATGGTGGTATCACCCGATGTCGGCGGCGTGGTGCGTGCCCGGGCGGTGGCCAAGCGGCTCGAGGCGGATCTTGCCATCGTCGACAAGCGGCGCGAAAAGGCCGGCGTCTCCGAGGTCATGAACATCATCGGCGACGTCTCGGGGCGCAATTGCATCATGGTCGACGATATCGTCGATTCGGCGGGGACGCTCTGCAACGCCGCCGCTGCCCTCAAAGGCGCGGGCGCGAGCGAGGTTCATGCCTATGTCACCCATGCGGTGCTCTCCGGCGGCGCGGTGGCGCGGGTCTCGGCATCCGACCTCAGCACGCTGGTGGTGACCGACAGCATCGCCCAGACCGAGGCCATGCGCATCTCCGAGAACGTCAAAATTCTGTCTATCGCAAAACTTATGGCGGAAGCGATCCGGCGTATCAGCGCCGAGAGCTCCGTCTCCAGCCTGTTCAATTGAGCGCGGGACCTGCTACAAACCCGCGGCGAACCTCAAAGGAAGAGATCATGAGCGACACCAATGCAATCAGCGCCGAAGCGCGCGAGTTGAGCGGCAAAGGCCCGGCGCGCCGGCTGCGCAACGAGGGCCGCATCCCGGCGATCATCTATGGCGGCGAGGGCGGGCCGGTTCCGGTCTCCCTCAATCTTACAGAGTTCCGCAAGGAATACCGCCGCCCGGGCTTTTTTACCCGGCTCTACGATCTCAAGATGGCAAGCGATACCTTACGCGTTCTGCCGCGCGAGGTGCAGCTCCATCCGGTCACGGAATCGCCGCTTCATGCCGATTTCCTGCGCTTTGTGAAAGGCGCCAAGATCACCGTGTTCGTCGCCGTCCGCTTCGAGGGCCATGAGGAATGCGAGGGCCTGAAGCGCGGCGGCGTGGTCAATGTGGTGCGTCATGAGGTGGAACTGCTGTGCCCGGTCGAGGCCATTCCCGACGCGCTTGTCATCGACCTGACCGGTCTCAATATCGGCGATAGCGTGCATATCAGCCAAATCACCCTGCCTGACGGCGTCACACCGACCATTACCGACCGCGACTTCACCGTCGCCACCGTCGCCGCGCCGACGATCCATGTCGAGGAAGAAGTGGAAAGCGAGGACGAGGAAGGCGAAGAGGGCGAAGAAGGCCTCGAAGGCGAAGAGGGCGAGGAAGGCGAGGAAGGCGAGGAAGGCGAAGAGGGCGAAGAGGGCAAGGAAGGCAAGGAAGACAGGGAAGGCAAGGGGGGCTCGAAGTCCTAGACGCGGGACGGCCAGTCCGGCCGGTCCGGCCAGTCCGACCAGTCCGCATGCGGGCCGCGTGAAATATCATGTATGTTTTTGCCGGACTCGGAAACCCGGGCGCCCGCTACGCCAAGAACCGCCACAATATCGGCTATCTCACCGCCGAGTGCATTGCCGCGCAGCACGGTTTCGAGAGCTTCCGAAGCCGCTCCAAGCTGTCCGCCGATATCGCCGAGGGGCGCATCGGCGATGCGCGCGTGGCGCTCCTGAAACCCACCACCTTTATGAACGATTCCGGCCGGGCGCTCGGCGCGGTGCTGCGCTATTACAAGATCGAACCCTCGGACCTGTTCGTATTCTATGACGAACTCGACCTCGCGCCGGGCAAGCTGCGCGTGCGTTTCGGCGGCGGCACCGCGGGCCATAACGGCATGCGAAGCGCGCGCGCCCATATCGGCGCGGATTTCTGGCGCGTGCGCATGGGCATCGGCCATCCCGGCGACAAGGATCTGGTGTCGGATTATGTGCTGAGCGATTTCTCCAAGGGCGAGATGGCCTGGGTCGAGAAGCTGGTCGACGCCGCCGCCGAGGCCGCGCCGCTGCTGCTCGCGGAAGACAAGGCCGAATTCATGACCCGCGTCGCCTATCTCGCGCCGGCGCCACGACCGCCCAAGCCGCCAAAGCCGGAACCGGCGGCGGAGGACGACGCCACTCCGGAAGAACAAGAAGAGCCGTAAGATGGGATTTAGATGCGGTATCGTCGGCCTGCCCAATGTCGGCAAGTCGACCCTCTTTAACGCGCTCAGCGATGCGGCCGAGGCGGAGATCGGCAATTATCCGTTCTGTACGGTCGAGCCCAATACCGGCCGCGTGCCGGTGCCGGACAGCGATTTGGAGCGCCTCGCCGAGGTTGCTAAATCCGCCACCATCGTGCCCACCGTGCTGGAAGTGGTGGATATCGCCGGCCTGGTGCGCGGCGCCAGCCAGGGCGAGGGGCTCGGCAATCAGTTCCTCCAGCATATCCGCGAGGTCGACGCCATCCTCCATCTCGTGCGCTGCTTCGACGACGATCAGGTCAGCCATGTCGAGGGGCCGGTCGATCCGCTGCGCGATATCGAGCTGATCGAGACCGAGCTGCTGCTCGCCGATCTCGAAAGCATCGAGCGTCAGGCGGAGGGCGTGATCAAGCGTGCGCGCGGCGGCGACAAGGAAGCCAAGGAGCTGCAGCCGCTGATGGAGCGGGTGCTTGAGCGCCTACGCGACGGCAAGCCGGTGCGCGGCCTCGACGTCTCGCCGGAGGAGCGGCCGCGGCTCAAAATGCTGCATCTCCTCAGCGACAAGCCGGTGCTCTATATCTGCAATGTCGACGAGGCGAGCGCCGCCACCGGCAATGAGATGAGCAATGCCGTGGCCGCCCGCGCGGCGGAAGAGGGCGCCGAGACGGTGATCGTCTCCGCCGCGATCGAAGCGGAAATCGCGGCTCTCGGCGAGCCCGAGGAGAAGCGCGCCTTTCTCGACGATCTTGGCCTCGAGACCGCCGGCCTCGAGCGCGTCATCCATGCCGGCCACCGCCTGTTGGGCCTCATCCGCTTCTTTACCGCCGGCCCCAATGAGGCGCGCGCCTGGACCATCGCCAAGGGCACACCCGCGCGCGAGGCAGCGGGCAAGATCCATAGCGACATGGCGCGCGGCTTTATATGTGCCGAAACCATAACCTTCGCGGATTATGTCGAAGCGGGCGGCGAGACGGCGGCCAAATCCGCCGGCAAGATGCGCCAGGAAGGCGCCGATTACGAGGTGGCGGAAAACGACGTGATCCTGTTTCGCTTCAACGTGTAAGGGGTGTAAACTTCTTGCCCAAAGCGCGGCGGGACAATGCAAGGGAGGCCGAGATGGGCGAATTTATCGAACTGAAGGCGGAAGACGGACACACATTCGATGCCTACCAGGCAACACCCGAAGGGACGCCACGCGCGGGGCTGCTGGTGATCCAGGAGATCTTCGGCGTCAACAGCCATATTCAGGGCGTGTGCGACGCCTTCGCCGAGGATGGCTATCTCGCCGTCGCGCCGGCGGTCTTCGACCGCAAACAGCGCAAGGTCGAGTGGGGCTATACCGCCGAGACCGTCGCCGAGGGCCGGGCGCTGAAGGACGCGGTCGGCTGGGACGATCCGGTGCCCGACATGAAGGCCGGGCTTGGCTGTTTGCGCGAAAGCCTCGGGCCCGACGCCAAGCTCGGCGTCGTCGGCTATTGCTGGGGCGGTACCCTGGCCTGGCTCGCGGCCTGCCGCTTGGAGACCAATTGCGCTGTCGGCTATTACGGCGGCCAGATCGGCCAGTTCAACGACGAGAATCCGGCCTCGCCGACCCTGCTGCATTTCGGCTCGGAGGATGCCGGCATTCCGCTCACCATGGTCGATGCGGTGCGCGACGCTCATCCGGACGTGGAAATCCACGTCTATCAGGGCGCCGGGCACGGCTTCAATTGCGATCAGCGCGCCGATTATGATCCGGCGGCCTTCGCGCTGGCGCGCGAGCGCACCATGGCGCATTTCGCCGAGCATCTGGGCTGAACGGCATGGCGCGGGACAGCGGCCCGGTCCGCCTCGGAATCATCGGCGGTAGCGGGCTCTATCAGATCGATGGACTGAAGGATGCGGAATGGGTGAACGTCTCGTCACCCTTTGGTGACCCGTCAGACGAGATCCTCCTCGGCAATCTCGAAGGGCTCGATGTCGCCTTTCTGCCGCGCCATGGCCGCGGCCACCGGGTGCCGCCGGGCGAAATCAATTTCCGCGCCAATATCGACGCCCTAAAACGCTCCGGCGTCACCGACATCATCTCACTCAGCGCCGTCGGTTCCTTGCGCGAGGAATTGGCGCCGGGCGATTTCGTCGTCGTCGATCAATTCATCGACCGCACCATCAAGCGGGTCAAAAGCTTCTTCGGCGGCGGGCTGGTCGCCCATGTCTCCATGGCCCATCCGGTGTGCGGGCGCATCGGCGATCATGTCATGCGGGCCGCCGGCGGCATCGCTGACATGCGCGCGGTCAAGGGCGGCACCTATCTGGTGATGGAAGGGCCGCAATTCTCCACCCTCGCCGAATCCGAGCTCTACCGCGCCTGGGGCTGCGACGTGATCGGCATGACCAACATGCCCGAGGCCAAGCTCGCCCGCGAGGCCGAGATTTGCTACGCCACGGTGGCGATGGTCACCGATTACGATTGCTGGCACGACGACCATGACAATGTGACCGTCGAGGCGGTGATCCAGGTGGTCAACGACAATGCCGCCCATGCCCGCGACCTGGTGATCGCGCTGGCGGGATCGTTCGACGCCGAGCGCGGCCCATGCGACGGCGGTTGCGACTGGGCGCTGGAAAACGCTCTGATGACCGCGCCGGAAGTGCGCGACGACGGCCTGTTGGCCAAGCTCGACGCCGTCGCCGGCCGCGTTCTGCCGCGCTAAACCGCAGAAACCAGGCAAAAACCAAATATATCCATCCATACCCCTTGCAATCGCCGGCAAATGTTTCTATATTTCGAAACATGTCGAATTATCCAATTAATGACGCCGAGGAATTGGCCGAGCTGTTCAAGGCGCTGGCCAATCCGCACCGCCTGAAAATCTTCGTCGGCCTGGCGCGCTGCTGCCGGCAGGGCGAGGCCTGCGCGCCGAATATGCGCGCCTGCGTCGGCGATCTCGGCGACGGGCTCGGTCTTGCGCCGTCCACCGTGTCGCATCATTTGAAGGAGTTGCGCCAAGCCGGGCTCATTCGCATGAAACGCGCCGGCCAGCATGTCGAATGCTGGGCCGACCCGGAGGCGCTGGCGCGCCTTTCCGAATTTTTCCGCTTCGCCGGCGGCGATGTGCCACCCGCCCCCGCCGCGCTCGCCGAAGCGCAAGATCGCACCATGGGAGAGAAACAATGACGCAAGTGAGATCGAACGACGAAATCCGCAATTCCGTCCGCGACGCCTATGCCAAGGTGGCGGAGACGGCGAGCGGCTGTTGCGGCCCGAGCGCCGGTGCCGCGCCGATGCCCACCTCCTGCTGCCCGACGCCGGGCCAGAGCGTGCCGACCGACGGCAGCAAACTCGGCTATGGCGCGGACGAGCTCGCCCAAGTGCCGGAAGGCAGCAATCTCGGCCTCGGCTGCGGCAACCCCACCGCCCTCGCCGAGCTGGCTGAAGGCGAGACGGTGCTCGATCTCGGCTCCGGCGCGGGCTTCGACTGCTTCCTCGCCGCGCCCCGGGTCGGCGCTTCCGGCAAGGTGATCGGCGTCGATATGACGCCCGAGATGCTGCAAAAGGCGCGCGCCAACGCGGCCAAATCCGGCGCGGAGAATGTCGAGTTCCGCCTCGGCGAGATCGAACATCTGCCGCTCGCCGACGATACCGTCGACGTCATCATCTCCAACTGCGTGATCAACCTCTCGCCCGACAAGAACGCCGTCTTCCGCGACGCCTTCCGCGTCCTCAAGCCGGGCGGGCGTATGTGCATATCCGATATCGTCGCGACGGAAGAACTGCCGGCCGAGATGAAGAACGATATGGGCATGGTCTCGAGCTGCATCGGCGGTGCGGCGCATGTCGATGAGATCGTCGCCGGGCTGAACGCCGCCGGATTCGACGCACCGGATGTCGATGTGAAAGAGGAAAGCCGCGCCTTTATCGCCGACTGGGCACCCGGCCGCGGCATCGAAGGCTACATAGCGTCGGCAACGATCCGCGCGGTAAAGCCGTCTTAAGGCCTCAAAAGCTCACAAAGACACACCCAGAATGCGATGGGCGAAGCTCATCGCATTCTGAAAGCGCGACTGCGCGCCCGAGTTAATACGAGGTAAGCCAAGGGAGCGGAGGCGACCGCCCGGCGTTTGAGGGAACATACAACGGGTCATTCTCATGACCCGTTGGTACTAGTGCAGTTTGGCCCAGATGCGGCGCTTAATTATGTAGATCAGCGCTGTGAAGATGGCGATGAAGATCAGCACCTTGAGGCCGGTCTGTTTGCGGACCTCGAGCTCGGGCTCCGCCGTCCAGGCGAGGAAGACGGAGACGTCATGGGCGTGCTGCTCGAGGGTCGGCTCGGTGCCGTCGGCATATTCCACCGCTTCATCGTAAAGCGGCTCCGGCATGGCGATCTGATGGCCGGGGAAGTAATGATTGTAGCTCATGCCGTCGGCGAGCTCGACGCCCTCGGGCGCCTCTTCCTCGTAGCCGGTAAGGAGCGCATAGAGATAGTCGAGGCCGCCGTCGCGCGCTTTGACGATCAGCGACAGGTCGGGCGGAAAGGCGCCGCCGTTGGAAGCGCGGGCAGCCTGCGGATTGGCGAAGGGCGCGGGGAAATAGTCCGACGGTTTGGCGGTCCGCATGAACATCTCGCCCTCATTGTCCGGCCCGTCCTCAACCTCATATTCCGCCGCGATAGCCTTGATCTGATCGGCAGTGAAGCCGATCTCGACGAGATTGCGGA
>CAZUVO010000085.1:0-14618 GCA_964623955.1 uncultured Rhizobiaceae bacterium | reverse complement strand
GGCGCAGGTGGTGGTGACCTCCTCCGCGGTCAAACAGGACAATGTCGAGGCGGCGGCGGCGCGCGAGCGCTTTATCCCGGTCGTCCGCCGGGCCGAGATGCTGGCCGAGCTGATGCGCCTCAAATGGTCGGTCGCGGTGGCCGGCACCCATGGCAAGACCACCACCACGTCGATGGTCGCCGCCATGCTCGATGCCGCCGATCTCGACCCGACGGTGATCAATGGCGGCATCATCAACGCCTATGGCACCAATGCGCGCCTCGGCGCCGGCGACTGGATGGTGGTCGAGGCCGACGAATCCGACGGCAGCTTCGTCAAGCTGCCCGCGACCGTCGCCGTGGTCACCAATATCGATCCGGAGCATATGGAGTTTTACGGCGATTTCGACGCCGTGCGCGACGCCTATCGCACCTTCCTCGAAAACCTCCCGTTCTACGGCTTCGCCGCGCTCTGCCTCGACCACCCGGAAGTGCAGGCCCTGGTCGGGCGTATCTCCGACCGGCGTATCGTGACCTACGGTATGAGCCCGCAGGCCGAAATCCGCGCCTTCGACCTCAGCTCCGACGCGCTCGGTTCGGTGTTCAGCGTCGAGATATCCGACCGCCAATCGGGCGCCAGCCACACCCTGGAAAATCTCCGCCTGCCGATGTTGGGCGCGCACAATGTGCAGAACGCGCTCGCCGCCATTGCCGTGGCGCGCGAGATGAAGATTTCGGAGGACACCATCCGCGCCGGCCTCGGCGGCTTCAAGGGGGTCAAGCGGCGCTTCACCAAGACCGGCGTGATCGACGGCATCACGGTAATCGACGATTACGGCCATCATCCGGTGGAAATCTCCGCCGTCCTTAAATCGGCGCGCGACGCCTATGACGGGCGCATCGTCGCGGTCGTACAGCCGCATCGCTTTACCCGCTTGCACGACCTGTTCGAGGATTTCTGCACCTGCTTCAACGATGCCGACGCGGTGATCGTCTCGCCCGTCCATGCCGCCGGCGAAGAGCCCATCGAGGGCTTCGACCGGGACAGCCTGATCGAGGGGATGCGCGCCCGCGGCCACCGCCAAGTCAGCGCGCTGGATGCACCCGAGCAGCTCGCCGAGCTTGTCGGTCCGCTGACCGCGCCGGGCGATCTCGTGGTCTGCCTCGGCGCCGGCACCATCACCCAATGGGCGCACGCGCTGCCAGAAGCGCTCGCCGCCTGGCGCCAGGCCCATGGCGGACCGGCCAACGACCACCATGTCACCGGTGGGGGAGCGTCATGATGGCGGCGGCGCAAACCAGCCTGCTCGACCGCCTGCCCGGCGTGCGCGGCGAAATGATCGCCGATGCGCCGCTCGCGCCCTATGCCTGGTTCCGCGTCGGCGGCCCGGCGGAAATACTCTTCCGCCCGGCGGATGCCGACGATCTCGGCGAATTTCTCGCCACCAAACCCGATGACGTGCCGGTCACCCTGTTCGGCTCCGGCTCCAATGTGCTGGTGCGCGACGGCGGCATTCCCGGCGTCGTGATCCGCTTGGGCAACCCGTTCCGCCACTGCGACATCGCCTGGGACGGCGACGATGCCGAGGTGACCGTGGGCGCCGGGGCAATCGATATCACCGTCGCCCGGACCTGCCGCGACGGCGGCGTCGCCGGCCTCGAATTTCTCTCCGGCGTGCCCGGCACCATCGGCGGCGCGCTGCGCATGAATGCCGGCGCCTATGGCCGGGAGATGGCCGATGTGACGCTGGCTGCCGAGGCGCTCGACGGCGCCGGCATGCGCCACCGCCTCACCCTGGCGGAACTCGGCTTTACATACCGCCATTCGGCGGCGCCTGAGGATTATGTCTTCGTCTCCGCGACGCTTCAGGGCCGGCGCGGCGCGGCGCAAGAGATCGCCGCGCGCATGGATGAGATTGAAACCAACCGGGAAGACAGCCAGCCGCTCCGCACCCGCACCGGCGGCAGCACCTTCACAAACCCGGCCGGCGAAAAGGCCTGGGAGCTGATCGACCGGGCCGGCTGTCGCGGCCTCACGCGCGGCGGCGCGATGGTCTCGGAGAAGCATTGCAACTTCCTGATCAATACCGGCGGCGCCACGGCCGCCGATCTCGAAGGCCTCGGCGAGGAAGTGCGCCGGCGGGTCAAGCAGGAAACCGGGGTTACCCTCGAATGGGAAATCCGCCGCCTCGGCATTCATGCCCAAGGTCTCGCCGGCAGCCCTGAGGGAGGCACGTCATGAGCCGGCATGTCGCGGTGATCATGGGCGGCCCGTCGGTCGAGCGCGAGGTGTCGCTGGTCTCGGGCCGCGCGGTCGAGAAGGCGCTCGCCGGCCTCGGCTATGAGGTGACGCCGATCGACGCCGATAACTCCCTGCCCGCGCGCATCGTCGAATGCCGCCCGGATGTCGCCTTCAACGCGCTGCATGGCCGTATCGGCGAGGATGGCTGCGTTCAAGGCCTCTTGGAAGTGCTCGGCATCCCCTACACCCATTCCGGCGTGCTCGCCTCGGCGCTCGCCATGAACAAGCCGGTCGCCAAGCAGCTCTTCGCCGATGCCGGCCTGGCCTGCCCGGAAGGCCGGGTGATGAAGCTCGAAGCCGTGCTCGCCGGCGAAGGCTACCCGCCGCCCTATGTCGTCAAGCCGCTCAACGAAGGCTCCAGCGTCGGCGTCCATATCATTCTCGACGGCGACAATCGCCACCAGCTCGCGCGCGAGGACTGGGCGTTCGGCGATGACGTGCTGGTCGAGAAATATATTCCTGGCCGCGAGATTCAGGTCGCCGTCATGGGCGAGCGCGCGCTCGGCGCCATCGAGATCCGCCCGCGCGGGCGCTTCTACGATTATGAAACCAAATATACCGACGGCAAGGCGGAGCATTTTATGCCGGCGCCGATCCATGCCGAGGCTTATGCCGAATCGCTCGATATCGCGCTCCGCGCGCACCACACGCTGGGCTGCCGCGGCGTCAGCCGCTCGGACCTGCGCTATGACGACACCGAAGGCGAGCCGGGCAATTTCTATCTCCTCGAAATCAACACCCAGCCGGGCATGACACCGCTCTCGCTGGTGCCCGAAATCGCCGCCGATTGCGGCATGGATTTCCCCGAACTCGTCGCCTGGATGGTGGAAAACGCAACATGCGACAACTGAGCTTCAACGATAGCCTGGCGCCGAAGCGCGCCGCCGCCGGCCAGACCGCCGGGCGTCGTCCCGGGATGCGCACCGCCTGGCTGCGGGCCTTGCGCCGCCGCGCCCGGATGCTCAGCATCGCCGGCGCCGGCTTCGTGGTTGTCGCGGCGGCGGGCTGGTGGTTTTTACAGCCGGGCAACGCCCAGCGCCTGAGTGCCGGCGCCGAGGGCATCTTCCATGACGCCACCGCCGGCCTCGGGCTCACGGTCGAGACTGTCTTGAGCGTCGGCCACCGCGAGGCCAAGCCGGCGGCGATCCTCGCCGCCCTCGGCATCCAGCGCGGCGATCCGATCTTCGCCTTCTCGCCGGAGCCGGCGCGGGCCCGCGTGGTTGCCCTCGACTGGGTCGAAAGCGCCACCATCGAACGCCGCCTGCCCAATACCATCCGCGTGCATATCGTCGAGCGCCGGCCCTTCGCTCTGTGGCAGCACAATCAGCGCATCCAGATCGTCGACCGCTCCGGCGCGATCATCAATTCGCGCGACGTGCCGCGCTACGGCCATCTGCCGCTGATCGTCGGCGCCGATGCGCCGCGTCACGCACCGGCCCTGTTCGACACCTTGCGCAGCGAGCGCGCGGTTGCCGAGCGGGTCGTCTCCGCCGTCTGGATAGGCGCGCGGCGCTGGGATCTTCATTTCGACAACGGCCTGACCGTCTCGCTGCCGGAAACCGGTGCCGACGCGGCCTGGCGGCGCCTGGTGCATCTCCTCGCCGTCTATGACCTGCGGGAAGACCGCATCACCGCCATCGATTTGCGCCTCCCCGGCCGCGCCATCTTCCGCAGAGCGCCCGCGCCGCAGATGGACGGCAGCACAACATGACAAGTACGAAAAGGAATTTAGACACGTGATCGCGGCACTCGATTTAGGCACCTCCAAGGTCACCTGCTTCATCGCCGAGCGGGACAGCCAGGGAGACCTGCGCATTATCGGCATCGGCCAAAACACCGCCGAGGGGCTGAAGGCCGGCACCGTCATCGACATGAATGCGGCGGTCGCCTCGATCGGCACCGCCGTGCACCGCGCCGAAATCATGGCCGACCGTCGCGTGCATGAGCTCTTTGTCAGCGTCTCCGGCGGCACGCCGCAATCGACCTATGCCGACATCGCCCTCGACGTCGCGGGCCGGCAGATCGGCACGACCGATATTCAAACCGCGTTCGATGCGGCGCGCGCCGGCAATTCCGTCGAGGACCGCGAAATCGTCCACGCCATCTCGACCGCCTACGACCTCGATGGCAGCCGCGGCATCCGCGACCCGAAGGGCATGTATGGCAATCAGCTGCGCGTGCAACTCCATATGGTGAGCGTCGCCCATGGCGCCTTCCACAATTTGCTGAGCTGCATCTCGCGCTGCGATCTCGAACTCGCCGCGCCGGTGGTCTCGGCCTATGCCTCGGGCCTCGCGGTGCTGGTCGAGGACGAGAAGGACCTTGGCGTCACCGTTGTCGATATGGGCTGCGGCGGCACCGGCCTTGCTGCCTTTGCCGGCGGCGAGCTGACCTGGACCGCGACGGTGCCGATCGGTGGAGCGCATGTTACCAACGATATCGCCCATGGCCTCACCACGCCGGTCGCCAATGCGGAGCATATGAAGCGGCTCTATGCCAGCGCCATCGGCGGCCCGGCGGACAATCGGGAAATGATCGAAGTGCCCCAACTCGGCGAGCCGGAGCTGATTTCGGCGCGTCAGATCCCGCGTTCGCTCCTGACCGGCATCGTGCGCCCGCGCCTAGAGGAGACGTTCGAGCTGGTGCGCGACTATATCGATTCCTCGGGCGCGGCCGGCGCTTCGTCGCGCCGTATCGTGCTCACCGGTGGCGCCAGCCAGTTGCAGGGCGTCGGCGAGCTGGCCTCGGAAATTCTCGAAAAGCAGGTCCGCCTCGCGCGGCCGCTCCCCATCGAAGGCCTCGCCGAGGCCGTCGCCGGGCCCAACTGCGCGACCTGCGCCGGGCTCCTGATTTACGCCGCGGAACGGCATGACGATTCCCAGAACCGTCGGCCCCCGCGGGACCACGCAACCCCACAACAAGCCGAGGGCGCGCTGGGGCGCATCGGCAATTGGTTGAGAGCGAATTTTTAACAAACGGCCCGGTTTCACACCCGCATCCCTGGTGTGGCCGGCCCGATGAAAATCTAAGGGATTGACGCGAACCAACGAGTTGTTCTGGAGGACTAAATGAGCATCGACTTCGCACCGCAGCAATGGGAAGAGACGAAACCCCGCATCACCGTAATCGGCGTCGGCGGTGCCGGCGGCAACGCGGTCAACAATATGATCAACGGTGGCCTGGAGGGCGTCGAATTCGTTGTCGCCAACACGGATTCGCAATCGCTCCAACAGTCCATGTCGGAGCAGCGCATCCAACTTGGGGTGAACGTCACCCACGGCCTCGGCGCCGGCGCCCGGCCGGATATCGGGCGCGTCGCGGCGGAGGAGGCGCTCGACGACGTACAGCAATATCTCGAAGCCAACAATATGGTGTTCATCGCCGCCGGCATGGGCGGCGGCACCGGCACCGGTGCGGCGCCTGTCATCGCCCGCGCCGCCCGCGAGCAGGGCATCCTCACCGTCGGCGTGGTCACCAAGCCGTTCCAGTTCGAGGGCGTGCAACGCATGCGCCTCGCCGAGGCGGGCCTGCAGGAATTGCAGCAATATGTCGATACGCTGATCGTCATCCCCAACCAAAACCTGTTCCGTATCGCCAATGAGAACACCACCTTCGCGGATGCCTTCAATTTGGCTGATGAGGTGCTCCATGCCGGCGTGCGCGGGGTGACGGACCTGATGGTCAGCCCCGGCCTGATCAATCTCGATTTCGCCGATATCCGCACCGTGATGGGCGAAATGGGCAAGGCGATGATGGGCACCGGCGAAGCGGAAGGTGAAAACCGGGCGATCGAGGCGGCGGAGGCAGCGATCAACAATCCGCTCCTCGACAATGCCTCGATCGAGGGCGCGCGCGGCGTTCTCATCAACGTCACGGGCGGCTCCGACGTCACCCTGATGGAGGTCGACGAGGCCGCCTCGCGCATCTGCCAGGAGGTCGATACCGACGCCAACATCATCTTCGGCACCTCCATGTCGGAGGAGCTCGAAGGCCAGATGCGGGTCGCCGTGATCGCCACGGGCATCGACGCCGATCTCGCCCGCGAGCCGGTGCCGGAGCCTTCGGACAAGGTACATGTCCTCGGTGTCAGCAACCGCAAGGGCGGCGACCGGCCGTCCTCCGGCGTGATGGCTTCGGTGGATTTGGATCAGCCCGCTCCGATGGCAACAGTGCCGGAGGCGGACGCGCCGCAGGCGGAAGCCGAGGCCGATTTCACCGCCGAGGACAGCGGCGCCACCATCGCCCTCAACAGCGTCGAGCAAAGCTTCGACGACGGCGAAGCTGCGACGCCGGAGCCAATAGAGACGGCGGAGCCGGCAGCCATGACCGAACCGGTCATGGTCGAAAACTCGCCGCCCACGCGCAAAACCGTACCGGCCTCCACGTCCGGTGCGGTGCGGGCCGGGAGCTCCCACCGCAAGGAGCCGCTGACGGCGGTTCCGGAAGAGCCGGCCAACATTGTCGGCGAGGCGGCGGAAGCCACCCCCGTACCGGCGGCAAAAGCCGAACCGCAGGGCATCGGTTTTATCGCGGATCGGCCGGTAACGCCGCGTAAGGCGCCGGCTGCCGATCTCGAGAAAAATGCCGATGCCTTCAACATTGCCGGCATGGAGAATGCCGGCGCCCGCAGCCGCAAACGCGGGCCTTCCCTGTTCGAGCGCATGACCGGCAGCGGCAGAGCCCGGCGCGAAGCGGCGCAAACAGAGGCGCAAGCCCCTGAGGCGGCGCCCGATCAGCCGGCACCGCCGGCAGCGGAAAAACCGGCCGTGGAAATGCCGCCGGCGGAAAAACCGGCCATTGTCGCGGAGGGGACGGAGCCGACCTTCGACAATTTACCGCATTCCGCGCAACCCACGTCGGAATTACAATCAACGGAAGAAGACCCGTTGGAAATTCCGGCTTTTCTCCGGCGGCAAGCTAACTAGCCGCCGGAGCGCGGGTAATATTAACAAATCGCTCGTAACATTTTGTAACAAAGAGTGATTTGAGTGCTTGAGGGGGGCCTGTTACAACCCCTCTCAAGCGAATCCCGGGGGTGGGCGATTCGTGTGTCTTAAGGTTAACGGCAGAGATGCCATTTGATCCAGCAGGGATGCTAGAGACACATGAATGAGCCTTTGAATGGAAAGTTCGGTTTTTTGACCAATTTCTTGCAGCGTACGTTGAAAGCGCCGATTCACTGCACCGGCGCAGGTCTTCATAGCAATGCGAAAGTATCGATGGCTCTGCGTCCGGCGCCGCCGAACACGGGCATCGTCTTTCGCCGCACGGATCTGGACACGGATGTCGAGATCAAGGCGCATTGCGACAATGTCGTCGATTCCCGCCTGTGCACGACGATCGGCGACGGCAACGGCGTTTCCATCGGCACGATCGAGCATTTGATGGCGGCCTTCGCCGGCTGCGGTGTGGAAAATGCCATCGTCGAGGTGAGCGGCGCCGAAGTGCCGATCATGGACGGCAGCGCGCGCCCCTTCGTCTTCCTGCTGGAGTGCGCCGGCATCGTCGAACAAAACGCGCCGCGCCGCGCCATCCGCGTGCTGCAGCGCGTCGCCGTCGGCAATGACGAGCGCTGGGCCGCCATTACGCCGTCGGATCATTTCTCGATGCAGTGCGAAATCCTGTTCGACAATCACGCCATCGGCAGGCAGTCCTTTACCTACGACTCTCTGAGCACCTCGTTCGAAGACGAGCTCAGCCATGCGCGCACCTTCTGCCTCGAGGACGATGTCGAGAAAATGCGAGCCGCGGGCCTGGCTCTCGGCGGCTCGCTCGACAATGCGGTGGTGATCGGCGAGCACGGCCTTCTGAACGAGGATGGCCTGCGCTACGACACCGAGTTTGCCCGCCACAAGGCGCTCGATTGCATCGGCGATCTCAGCCTCGCCGGCGCCCCGCTGTTGGGCCATGTCGAGAGTTTTTGCGCCGGCCATGCGATGAACCATCAGCTGCTCGCCACGCTGCTCGACGACGACGAAGCCTGGTGCTGGACCGAGATGGCGGCGCTCCCGAGCGAACGCGGCGATGCCGCGCCGCAAGTGCGCCACGCCGCCGTCGCCGCCAGCGCCTGACCCGACCCAGCCACTTCGCGCAACTGCATTTTTGCGCCCTGTTTTGGCGCGACATGTCTCCCCTCGCCGGCCGAGCGTGATATAATTGCGCCGACTCAAGCTACGCGTTCGGGATCATGTCTTTCGTTTCAAGTATCCTTTCAGCTTCGATATGGCGCGGTTTTGCCTGCGCCCTCGCCGCGCTGGTTGTGCTTGCCGCCTGCTCGGAGGACGAAGCGGTCTATCTCGAGCGGCCCGTCGAAGAGCTTTACAATGTCGCCATGGACGATCTGTTGGACGGCTCCTACATGGAGGCGGCCAAAGGTTTTGACGAGGTCGAGCGCCAGCATCCCTATTCGATATGGGCGACCCGGGCGCAGATCATGGCGGCCTACGCTTATTACAAGAACAATGATTACGATGAATCGATAATTTCCGCCGACCGCTTCATCAAACTGCATCCCGGGCACAAGGATGTCGCCTACGCCTACTATTTGAACGCGGTGTCCTATTACGAGCAGATTTCGGATGTCGGGCGCGATCAGGAAATGACCGAATTGGCGCTTCTCTCGCTGCAGGAGCTGGTGCGCCGCTTTCCCGACACATCCTATGCCCGCGACGCGCGCCTCAAGATCGATCTCACACGCGATCATCTCGCCGGCAAGGAGATGAACGTCGGGCGCTATTATCTGACCCGTGGCCACTATCTCGCCGCCATCAACCGCTTCCGCCGCGTAATCGAGCGGTTTCAGACCACCAGCCATGTGCCGGAAGCGCTACACCGGCTGACGGAGTCCTATCTCTCCCTCGGCATCAAGCATGAGGCGCAAGTGGCTGGCGCCGTGCTCGGCCATAATTTCCCGGGCAGCGACTGGTATCTCGACAGTTATGCGCTCTTGGAGGGGATCGATCTCCGCCCCGAGGCTAGTGACGATTCCTGGATCAGCCAGGCCTTCGATTCGGTTTTTTAAGGGACCGCGTCATGCTTCGCAGTCTATCGGTCCGCAACCTGGTTCTCATCGATAGTCTGGACCTGGAATTCGGCACCGGTCTTTGTGTACTGACCGGCGAGACCGGTGCCGGCAAATCGATCCTGCTCGATGCCCTGGGCCTCGCCATCGGCAGCCGCGCCGACGCCCAGCTGGTGCGTTCCGGCACCGATGCCGCCAGTGTCAGCGCGAGCTTCGAGCTCACCGCCGGGCACCCGGCCCATGCGCTTCTTGCCGAACAGGATTACGAGCCGGCGGACGAGTTGATCCTGCGCCGCACCCTCGGCGCCGACGGGCGCAGCCGCGCCTTCGTCAACGGCCAACCGGCGCCTATCGCCTGGCTGCGCGAGCTTGGCGAAACCCTGGTGGAAATCGAGGGCCAGGCCGCCTCGGGCGGCTTGCTCGACGCGAAGAACCACCGCGCCCTGTTGGATGCCTTTGCCGATAATGGCGCGGCCCTCACCCGCACGGCGGCGGCGTATGAGAGTTGGCGCGGCGCCCTGGCGGCATTAGCCAAAGCCGAAGCGGCGCTCGCCGAGGCGCGCCGCGACGAGGACTATCTGCGCCATGTCAGCGCCGAGCTGGAGGCGCTCGCGCCCGAGGCGGGCGAGGAGGAAAAGCTCGCCGCCGAGCGCCGCCTGCTGATGAACGGGCAGAAACTGTCCCACGCCATGGCCAAGGCGCGCGAGGCCATCGGCGGCGAACAGCCGGCGGCGGCGAGCCTGCGTTCGGCCGCGCGCATCGTCGAGCAGATCCAGGAAGAAGCCGGCGGCCTCGCAGACGCGGCGCTCGCGGCGATCTCCCGGGCGGCGATCGAGGCGGCCGAAGCGGAGGCGGCGCTGGCCGAGGCGGAACGCGGCCTCGATCTCGATCCGCGCCGCCTGGAAGCGGCGGAGGAGCGCCTGTTCGCGCTGCGCGCCGCGGCGCGCAAGCACAATACGGATGTCGAGTCGCTCAGCACACTTGCCGAGGAGTTCCGCCGCCGCCTCGATCAACTCGACCGCAGCGATAGCGAGCTTACCCGGCTCGGCGAAGCAAGCGAAGCGGCGCGGGCGGGCTATCTCGCGGCGGCCAAGAAGCTCGGCACCTCGCGCGCCCGCGCCGCCAGGACGCTCGACAAGGCGTTGAAGAGCGAATTGCCGCCGCTTAGGCTCGGCGGCGCGAGCTTTCACACCCGCATCGATACGCTCGACGAAAGCGATGCCGGTGCCCGGGGCCTTGAGCGCGTGCGCTTCGAAATCGCCACCAATCCGGGGGCTGAGCCCGGGCCGCTCGAAAAGATCGCCTCGGGCGGCGAGCGGGCGCGCTTCATGCTCGCGCTCAAGGTCTGCCTGATCCGCTCCAAGGGGGTGACCAGCCTGGTGTTCGATGAGGTCGACGAGGGCGTCGGCGGCGCCGTGGCGGATGCCGTCGGCGAGCGCCTCGCGCGCCTTGCCGAGGGGGTGCAGGTGCTCGTCGTTACCCATTCGCCACAGGTCGCGGCGCGCGGCGCGCGGCATATCCGCGTCCTTAAGGAAAGCGCCAAGAACAGCGCCCGCGCCGAGGTCGAGACCCTCGACGATGCGGCGCGGCGCGAGGAAATCGCCCGCATGCTGTCCGGCGCGCGGATCACCGACGAAGCGCGGGCGGCGGCGCAAAGCCTCATTGCCGGCGAGACGGCATGAACCAGCCTTCGAAGCCGGTCAGCCGATTGAGCGAGGCGGAGGCGGCGGCGGAACTCGAATTTCTCGCCGGCGAGATCGCCCGCCACGACGCGCTCTATTATCAGCAATCCGAACCTGAGATCGAAGACGCCGCCTATGATGCCCTGCGCCGGCGCAACAGCGATATCGAGGCGCGCTTCCCCGCCCTGACGCGGCCCGACAGCCCGACCGACAAGGTCGGCGCGCCGGCCGCCGCCGGCTTCGCCAAGGTGCGCCATGCAGTGCCTATGCTCTCCCTCGGCAATGCGTTCGACGATGCCGACATGGTGGAATTCATCGCCCGCGCGCGGCGCTTCCTGAAGCTCGACGAGGATGAGCCGGTGGCGCTCACGGTCGAGCCCAAGATCGACGGCCTCTCCGCCTCGCTGCGCTATGAAAAGGGCGTTTACGCACGCGGCGCGACCCGGGGCGACGGCGAAGAGGGCGAGGACGTCACCGAAAACCTACGCCGGGTGATGGATCTGCCGGCGAAACTATCCGGCGGCGGCTTTCCGGACGTGCTGGAGGTGCGCGGCGAGATCTACATCACGCGGGAAGATTTCCTCGCGCTCAACCGCGAGCGCGAAGGCGAGGGCGAGCAACCTTTCGTCAATCCACGCAATACCGCCTCGGGCGGCTTGCGCCAGATCGACCCGGAATTGACAGCCAAGCGGCGCTTGCGCCTGTTCGCCTATTCCTGGGGCGAGACCAGCGAGCCGGTCACCGGTCTTTACAGCGAATTTCTCGAACGCTTGAAGGCATGGGGATTTCAGGTCAATCCACTGACCCGCCATTGCGACACGCTCGACGAGGGCCTCGCCCATTACCGCCACACCGTCGAGGCACGCGACAACCTGCCCTACGAGATCGACGGGGTGGTGTTCAAGATCGAGCGCCTCGATTGGCAGGAGCGCCTCGGCGCCGCCGGTCGCGAGCCGCGCTGGGCCATCGCCTACAAGTTCGCCGCCGAGCAGGCGGAAACGCGGCTCGAGAGGATCACCATCCAGGTCGGCCGCACCGGCAGCCTAACGCCGGTGGCGGAGCTCGAACCCGTCATGGTCGGCGGCGTCACCGTAAGCCGCGCCACACTCCATAACCAAGACGAGATCGAACGCAAGGATATCCGCGAGGGCGATCACGTCATCGTGCAGCGCGCCGGCGACGTGATCCCGCAAGTGGTCGAAGTGGTGAGCGCCAAACGCCCCGCCGGCTCGAAGCCCTTTGCTTTCCCCGAGACCTGCCCGGAATGCGGCTCGGCGGCCCTGCGCGAGGATGGCGAGGTAGCCCGGCGCTGCACCGGCGGCCTCGTGTGCCCGGCCCAGGCGATCGAGCGCTTGCGCCATTTCGTCAGCCGCGACGCGTTTGACATCGAGGGCCTTGGCGAGAAACAAATAAAAGCCTTTTGGGATATGGGTCTCGTTAAAAGCCCGGCCGATATTTTCAAGCTGGAAGAGGCCGATAAGGCCTCGGACGAGCCGCTCGCCAGCCTCAAGGGATGGAAGGAGAAATCCGTCGGCAACCTCTTCGCTGCTATCGCCGCGCGGCGGGAGATAGCGCTGGAGCGCCTGGTCTACGCCCTCGGCATCCGCCATATCGGCCAGACCACGGCGCGCCTCCTGGCGCGGCGCTACGAAACCTTCGCTGCCTTACGCCAAGCGCTGACCGAGGCGCAAAACCGCGACAGCGACGCCTATGCGGATTTGCTCGATATCGACGGCATCGGCGCCACCGCCGCCGACGCCATCATCGATTTCCACGCCGAGGCGCATAACGCCACCGTCCTCGACGCCCTCGAACAGATACTCGACATCGCCCCCTTCGAAGCCCCCGCCGCCACCTCCCCGGTCTCCGGCAAGACCGTCGTCTTCACCGGCACCCTGGAAAAAATGAGCCGCGCCGAAGCCAAGGCCCGCGCCGAGGCGCTCGACGCCAAGGTCTCCGGCTCGGTCTCGAAGAAAACCGATTTCCTCGTCGCCGGCGAAGAGGCGGGCTCAAAGCTCAAGAAGGCGAAAGAGTTGGGCGTGACGGTGCTCAGCGAAGAGGAATGGCTCGCGCTCAGCGGCAGCTAACCCGACCCCCAAATATATTGCAGCGCGAGGAACGCGCCGATGCCGGCGAAGATGCCGACGAGAAGGTTGCGCTTGAGGGCGAAGAAGATGGCGAGGCCGATGGCGACGGCGGCGATGCGTATCCAGTCTTCGCTTTCCGCCAGGCCGCCGGAGGGCAGGAACAGCATGCGCGAGACCAACCCGGCGAGCATGGCGTAGGCGACGCAGCGCACCCAGAGGAAGACATCGCCGTCCGGGTCGATGCGCCCGGAGACGGCGACGCCGATGGCGCGCCACAGGAAGCTGACGGCGACCGCGGCGGGGAGCGCGGCCCAGGCGGCGGACTCAGACATGGCGCGCCTGCAAACCCTTGGCCACCGCAAACGCCAACGTGCCGCCAATGACGCCGCAGAGGAGCAGCCCCCAATCCGACGTCGCCATGTGGAGGAGCGGCCCGGCGACGGCGCCGGCGGCAACGGCGAGGAGCGCCGCCATGCCGCGCGCATCGGCGATCATGAGAACGAAATAGATGATGTTGACGAACACCAGAGTGAGGGTGACGTTGCCCGGCACCACGCCGGCGAGGAAATATCCCGCCAGCGTGCCGACCATACCGGCGCTGCCCGTCATGGTGACGAAGCCCATATAATAGGCCGCGCGGCGCTCGGGCGGCAGCTCCGGGCAGCGTCTCAGCACCCACACCCAGGCATTGAAGCTGACCAGATGAGACATGGCGTAGAGCCAGCCGGGCCGGCTCATGCCGGGGCGGAGGAGTGGCATCAGGGTCGCCGTCATCGGCATGAAGCGGGCATTGGCCATGGCGACGGCGAGGGTGATGGCGAAGATGCTGTTGCCGGCGGTGTAAAGCTCGATAAAGGCGATCTGGCCGGGCATTGCCCACATGGTGACGAGTTGCACCACGGCGAAATCGAGGCCGAGACCGCTTTCGCGGCAGAGCGAGCCGAAACCCATCAGGCTGATGATCAATACTGCGGCGGGCAGGCGGCTGCCGTCGGAAACGCCGATGCGGTAGGCTTGGCGCTGGGTGATCTCGCTAAATTCGTCGCGCACCCGGTTGTGGAAACTCATGGCTCAAGCGCGGCGGCCGCGCGCGCCAGCCTCACGTGTCGAGGAAGCTTCTCAGCTTGCGCGAGCGGCTCGGATGCTTGAGCTTGCGCAGCGCCTTGGCCTCGATCTGGCGGATGCGCTCGCGGGTGACGGAGAATTGCTGGCCGACCTCTTCCAAAGTGTGGTCGGTGTTCATGCCGATGCCGAAGCGCATGCGCAACACGCGCTCCTCGCGCGCCGTCAGACTCGCCAACACCCGCGTGGTGGTCTCGCGCAGATTCGACTGAATGGCAGCGTCGACCGGCAGCACGGCGTTCTTGTCCTCGATGAAATCGCCGAGATGGCTGTCTTCCTCGTCGCCGATCGGCGTCTCGAGGCTGATCGGCTCCTTGGCGATCTTGAGCACCTTGCGCACCTTGTCGAGCGGCATGCCGAGGCGCTCGGCGAGCTCCTCCGGCGTCGGCTCGCGGCCGATCTCGTGCAGCATCTGGCGCGAGGTGC